>JBNLEN010000226.1:0-9261 GCA_050304975.1 Polyangiaceae bacterium | reverse complement strand
TGCGGCGTCTCGCCGATACGCCCGGGCTGAAACGCATCATCGTCTCGCACCATCAAATGATCACACAAGACGCGGCTCAGGTACTGCGTGACGTGGCGGCAGCCATGTGAGGCCCCAAAGCCCGTGACCCCATCCGCGAAGGTGGGTGTGACATCTCTCGCTGTCTCTGGCGAGACGTCAATTTGAACGAGGGGGTAGTGCCGGCGGCGGCGACGTCACGCGGAATGGGTTCTTCACGAGCGTGTAACCCTGCAGGCGTCCACACTGCGCAAGAAAACGACTGGAGCCCGAGCGATTTGTTTTCTGGGCTCAGCCAAGCGGCAAATCTTTGGGGAGTGACCAAAAAGTCACTAGCGCCCACCCTCGTGAAGGGTCCATTCCGTGCCGCCGCTCGCGGATCATCCGCCAGCGGCTCACACGGAGATACGCACCATGAAAAAAAATCTATCGCTCGCTCGTCAAGTTCGAAAACTCGCATATACCGCTCCACTACTCGCGCTGGCAGCCTGCGGAGGAACTGCTGAGGGCTGGGTGGATGAGGAGTCCGCAGAGGTCCAGCAACCAATCCTCAACGGAACTCCCGTCGCCAACGTGGATGTCCACGCCCGGCTGTGGACGGCCGTTGAGCCCAATGGAACAATTGGAGAGGCCTGCTCTGGTACCTTCGTCACTCGCGAATGGGTTGTGACCGCGAAGCATTGCCATGCCGGCACAAGCGCTGGCAGGGTTACGCAGATCACGCTCGGCAACACACAACGCCTGGCGGCGCAGGTAGTCAACCACCCGGTGCTTGACGTGACTCTGGTGAAGGTAAACTCTCCAGTAAGCAGCGTTTGGCAAACGAGCATGTATCCGTGGCCCACAGCGAATCTGCAGAATCAGACCGTGACATGCTTTGGATACGGCAAGAATACAGTCAACGGAGGTAGCGGAACTCTGCGCAGTGGTTCGATGGTTGTTTCTCAGACCAGCGCTGCAGAATTCACTGTCGTCCGCGACGCCAACAATCAACTCAGCTACAGCGGGGACTCGGGCGGTGGTTGTTTCTCCAACACGAAGAACCCAGCGCTACTGGGTGTTGCGTCGTACGTGAGGGTGACGCAACAGGAACCAAATAATGAGAACCAGATTGTCTCGGCCCACTACGTCCCGACCTCGGCATTCAGCCAGTGGGCGTTGCCTATTATTGTGCCTGGAACCAACTTGCCATGCCTAGGACGGGAATGCGTGAGCAACCCTGAACCGCTGCCGAACAACGTTTATGAGGAGACAGCCTGGAAGCCCTGTTTGGGAGAGCTGAGTGGCCGCGGGAGCTACAACTTCGACTGGACTGCGGATTACGAATTTGAGCGAAACTATGACCACTTCAGGGTGGAGGCTGAT
Source organism: Polyangiaceae bacterium (assembly GCA_050304975.1). Lineage (GTDB taxonomy): Bacteria > Myxococcota_A > Polyangia > Polyangiales > Polyangiaceae > SZUA-265. The sequence goes on along the minus strand of JBNLEN010000226.1, from coordinate 7,878 downwards.
TGGATCACGGGGAGCGGAACACTGAGCGGACGCAGCAGCGCGAGTCACCTCGGACATCGAGTCAACGTCAAGACGGACTACAGCGTCAACAGCCGCGGACTTGTTTGGCTGCGGGCACGTTGCAACGGCGACATTTGAAGTAGCGGGCGCGGACTCGTGCGACAGAAGGAGCAGCGAAGCGGCGACTGTTTCCCCTGAGTGCCTCTGAAGCACCAAGACCCGCGTCTGCGGGTCTTGTGTGCGCGAGAGAGGACTCGACAAACGGAGCGAGCGACGAAGCGCAGCGAAGTGCGCGAGGGACTTGCGGAGTGCCTCACAAGCACGAAAGCCCAGCATCGCTGGGCTTCTTCGTGCGCGAGAGAGGACTCGAACCTCCACGTATCTCTACGCCGGAACCTAAATCCGGTGCGTCTGCCAGTTCCGCCACTCGCGCAGGGGGCGGGGAACATAGCGGCAGCCCTGCGCCTGTGCAAGCGCCGCCGCAAATTCTCGTTTCCTGCTGTGCCTGCGGCTCGCGTGCGGCCCGCCGCCGTGAGCTTGGCGGACCTCTTGGTGGGCCTCCTAGTGAGCCTCCTAGTGGGTTTGGTCGGCGGCGTCGTCGCCGGATTCGGGCGTTGTCCTGGAGCCGGCGAGGGCGACGGCTTCGCGCGATTTGACCCCAGGCTGGCTGGGCAGAGGCGCTTTCCAGCGGGGTTTGAGGTGCACGCGCAACACGTCTTGCATCAGACCGATGTGGGCGCAGTGGTCGGCGGTGCCGCTGCCACGGAAGCCGCGTACGTGGAAGTTGCCGTGACTGTACATCGAGATGCGCTCCAGCCCCCACGGGTCACTGTCGTTGGCATCAACCGCCTTGGGTTTGCCGCCGACCTTCCAGATCAGATACTGCGCGGTCTCGGTGGTGGAGGCGTAGCCGGGCGTTCGGATCGACGAGTGGCTGACGAACATCAGCTTGTCTCCGCGCGCGGCGGCTGCGGCAAAGCGTGCGAACGGCGTGAGTCGCTCTTCGTCGAGGGAAGTCTCGGTGTAGCCGGCGTGCAAACCGTCGAGCAGCACGACCGTGTCGACCACCTGGCTGCCGTAGGGCTGGCTCAAGATCTGCTCCAGCGCGCCGTAGCCGGCACTCCACGCGCTGAGCCCGATGCGCACGGCGTGCGCCGCGTCGGTGCCCGTGCGTTTGCTGATCTCTTCCTCCACCGCGCGCACGATCTGTCGGAACGTGCGTGGATCCTGGAACGCGTTGACGTAGGAGCCTGAATCAATGCCGACGTCGACGGAAACGAGCACGGCGTTGTCCATCACTTGAGTCCACTCTTTGCGCAGCGGCTCGCGGCCGTGAAAGTGGAACATCACGTTGAAGCCGCCGTCGTCGTACGTGCTGGGTTTGGCGGGCGCGAGTAGGTGCGCCATCGGTGCGATCTGCACCCACTTCATGTACTTGCCGAAGCCTTTGTCCGGGGCTGCGCAGGGGAAGATGCCGCCGCGCGCGGCGTTTGGCTTTTCGCCCTGCGTGCCGAAGCCAGGCCGAGCCAGCACCCAGCTTGGGGGGCGCTCCGCGAGTGTGTCCGGACTGGGCTTGGCGTGCTTGTCGGAGTACAGCTGCTCGGCCTTCTTCAAGGCGTCGTGAGTGACGTGAGTGTAGACGCGACCGTCCTGTGAGCTCTTGGCACGTTTGGCGGTCTTGGCGCGAGGCTTGGCCCGCGTCGTCTTGCTTCGCTGAGCGGTCTTGGCGCGAGGCTTGGCCCGCGTTGTCTTGGGTGCATCCGACGTCTCCTTCTTCGAGTCGTCTTGCTTGGCTTCATTCGCGCTGGCTTGCTTGGTGGCAGTCGAAGCGGGCTTCGGCTTCTCTTCGGTCTTTGCTTCGGGCTTCGCTGCTGCCGCGGACTTCTTTTCTGCCTTGGCGCTGGGCTCTGCCTTGGCGCTGGGCTCTGCCTTGGCGCGCTTGGCGGTTGCTTTGCCCGCCTTCGCTCCTGGAATACTGAGCTTTTGTCCGGTACGGATGGTGTCCGACTCGAGCTTGTTGGCCTGTTTGATGGATTCGACGCTCACCCCATAGTGTTTCGCGAGCGACCACAACGAATCGCCGGCGGTCACGGTGTGTGATTTGCCGAAAGCGATGCCGCTACTGGCCGTGAAGGCCAAAACCAAAAACCCGATAACGAGGCGTCGATGAGAGTCGGAGGCCATGCTGCCTCTTTTGTCGGTCAAGCCAGCGATCGGGCAACTTTTCCGGGGCAGGTGTGCAAGTTGGGGCTGTACTCACGCGTCTCGGCGGTTATAAGGCCCCACTTATTGAGTCATGAAGAGCTTGCGCGACGTCCACGTTGAGAGCGTTCACCCGCTCATTTCTCCGGCAATACTGATGGAAGAGCTGCCTGCCAGCGAAGCCGTCGAGGCGACCGTGGATCGCGGGCGTGAAGCCGTGCAGGCGATCATCGAGGGCAAGAGCGACCGCTTTTTGGTGGTGGTGGGCCCCTGCTCGATTCACGACCCCAAGGCCGCGCTGGAGTACGCGGGCAAGCTGGCCCAGGCGGCTGAAGAGTTCTCCAACGAGCTGTTGATCATCATGCGGGTTTACTTCGAGAAGCCTCGCACGACGGTTGGCTGGAAGGGCCTGATCAACGACCCGGGACTGGACGATGGGTTTCGCATCAACGATGGGCTGCGCATCGCCCGCAAGCTGTTGCTCGATCTGAATGCGATGGGCATGCCTTGCGGCACTGAGTTCTTGGACCCGATTTCGCCGCAGTTCTACTCTGGCCTGATCGCGTGGGGGGCGATTGGTGCCCGTACGACGGAAAGCCAAACCCACCGCGAGTTGGCTTCCGGATTGTCCGCGCCGATCGGTTTCAAGAATGGAACCAGCGGCAATGTGCAGATCGCCGTGGATGCGGTGCGCTCTAGCTCACGGCCCCATCGCTTTCTGGGCGTGACCGAGCAGGGCCTAGCGGGCATCGTGCGCACGCGCGGAAACAAGTTCTGCCACGTGATTCTGCGGGGCGGCCGCGGCGGCACCAACTATGATGCCGAGCACATTATCGACGCGGGCAAGCGCCTGGAAGAGGCTGGTGTCAGCCCGTGCGTGATGGTGGACTGCAGCCACGGCAATAGCGGCAAGGACTACCGCCGCCAGCCTGAAGTGGCTGAGAGTTTGGCGCGCCACATCGAAAGCGGTCAGCGCTACCTGATCGGCGCCATGATGGAGAGCCACCTGGTGGCCGGCGCCCAGAAGCTGACGACGCCCGACCAGCTTACTTATGGACAGAGCATCACCGACGCCTGCATGGCCTGGGATGACACCTACCCACTTCTGGCTCGCTTGGCTTCCGCCGTACGCGCGCGCCGCGGCTGATAAAGCCGAGTACGGATTTGCGCAGCTTTTTCAGCTGCTCCAAGCTGGGGCGGCCAGCAGCCCCTCCGAGCGGGGATTAACCCCAGTTTGTGATCCTGGGGATCACGCTTGTCTGGATTTGGCTAGCGCGCCCTTGTCACGAAAGGTGGAGGGTTTCGGTTGCCGTCGAAAGATCCAGGCGACGTTCAGGATCGCACCTGAGCGCCCTCTTTCGCCCCGGTTCTGGGTGCTAGAGTCGCGAGGTCCCCAAAGGAGAACATCGTGAAGTTGCATCTCGTCCAATCTGGCTCCGCAATCCTGGCTATCGGTGTGCTCGCGCTCGGCGTGAACGCCTGCGCGGAAGCAGAGGAGTTGGACAGTGATACCTTGGCGGCTTCTCACGCTCGGATCGACTACGGCGGCGGCGACGGGCCCGCTCAGGATGACAATCAGTCCGCGGGCGGCGAATTTGGGGTGGTCGTCAATGACAATGGGGGCAGTCCTCCGGCGCCGCCGATGGACAACTTCCCGACGGGGGGCACGCCCGATCCAGAGCCAATGTCATCTGGTGGAGCCGCTCCTGACGATGACATGATGCCGCCCGAAGACATGCCGTTGGCAGACGCGGGCGTCATGGAGCCACCAAAGGGCGATCCACCATCGGGCATGACTTGGGAAACTTGTGATCCCGCGTTCGCCACGGACTTCTGCCCGGAGCTCGCTTGCGATGTGACCACGTTGTGCACTGATGGTGAGGCCAAGTACGAGACCGACTGCGTCGAATGGTGCACCAGTATCATGCAGTGCGTGACAGAGCGTAAGAGCTGCATCACGGAGACCGATCCGCTGTGCATCTCGGAGTACTTTCCGCGCGACGAGTGCATCGACTACATCGACTCCAACAGTCCGGAGAGCGCGGGGACTAGTGGGGCGACGAACTACGCGGGCTCCTACGGCAACAAAGCCGCCATCGCACTCTTGACCTGCGCCTGCGGCGGCTAACGCCGACTCAGCGAGAGCGCAATCGATAGTACAGCAGCGCTGCTGGGGTGACGTTCTCGGCTTGCACGCTGCCCTCGGCCAAGACCGTCTTCTCTAGCTGTTTGGCGACCTGACTTTCGGCGCCTGCCGCCAGATGTTCGATCACGCGCGAGACCGTTTCCTGAAGCTTGCGGTCCTCAATCCCGACCACGAGCTTCACGAGTGCGTCGCGCTGGGCTTCTTTGCCTTGCAGCCCGATGGTGATGGCGCTCTTGGCGGCGGTCATGCCACTGCCGCTGACTTTGCCCATGTAACACTCGAGCTTGTCGGCACATTCGTTGAGCAGTTTGACGGCCTCGTTGAAGGCTGGTGTGCCCGTGCGCCCGCCGTATTGTTGAGCCACCTTGTTGGCAGCTTTGACTTGGTCTTTTTGCACTAGCTGACTGATCGACATCACCAGCGCGCGCTGCAGGTCGCCTTTGCGGGAACCTTTGCCAGGGGCGCTGGCGGTGCGTTGATCCAGCCAGGGCACGATCTGAGTGGAGAACCAGAAGGGAGCGCTCTCGGCCATTGCCTCCAGGGCGCTTTCGCCTCGCGGCAAGGTGACCGAAAGCTGCGTAGTGACGTAGGTCTTCTGCCAGATTTCGAGGGACTTGTCGGTGCGGGGCAGCTTGGCTAGCGCCAGCGCCAACATCACCCGGCTGACGCGGTCGTTGGTGTCTTCCCAGGCGGCTTCGAGCGCTGGTCGACTGCTGGGATGAGCGAGCTTGGCGAGCAACTCTGCCGCATGAAAGATGTGCGGCTCCGCAAGCTCGGGCTGATCTGCTTTGCTCTTGGCGACCAAGTCCGCGTCTTGTTGCTGCAGCAGACGTTCGGCCACTTTGACGGAGCCTTGGCCGTGCTTCAACAAGGCGAGCTCCGCATGGGCGTGCACGTCGCGCTTGGTATTATCCAAGCTGGCCAACAGCAGCGCGCGCGGCGCCTGGGAGTCACTCAAATCCCCCAATAGGCGCGCCGCCATGCTCTGCCAGAACAACTGATTCTGAAACTCGCGTACGGCGGGCTTGTCGTTGAAGCTGTCGGGGCGTTGGATCTTGGCCGCCAGCTTTTCGATCATGATGCGCGACCAACTACTGCTGGAGTTGACCAACATCGCTTCGCCCAAGTGACGCGAGAAACGGCGCGCATCCTTGTCGCTCATGTCGATCTTTTCGAAGGCGCTCAGTAGAGCTTTTGCCAAGCGTTCGTCGTTGAACTTTTGTGCAGCGCGACAAGCCCAGATGGCATCATCCACTCCTTTGCCAGTGTCGGCGTAGTTGGAGATGGCCGCCGCGTGGGCGTCGATGGTGCGCTTGTCATCGAATGACAGCAGTAGGTTGATCAACGCGGTGCGAGTTTCTGGCGATAGGTCGGCGTGGCCCTCGACGTATGCATTGGTCAGAGCCTCGGCGTAGCGATCGACGAAGGCCAATGCCTCGTCGGTCTTGGTGCCGTTGGCTGCGACCTGATCGAACTCAGCGATCAGATCTTTGACCGTTTGCTCCCGCGTTGCCGGGTCTTTCAAACCCGGTACTTCGCTGGCCGCTGGGCGCGCGGCGGGGCTCGTGCTGGCAACCGGCGAGTCGGAGCTGGTTGTTTCGACAGTCTGGGGCGTTTCGGGTTGTGTGTTCGCGCCGCCGCAGCCGACAGCCAAAGCCATTCCGCTGACGCCTGCAACGATTCCCACCCAATGGCAGCTCAACCGATTCAACATGCCCGCAGGGTACTACGTCAGTTGCGTCCGAAGCTAATGGCTCTCTTCGGCACACGGCCTCGATCGACGGTTTCTTCGTCGTTTCTCCAGGAAGGCTCGAAAGTCACCAGCCCCCTGAACTGGTGAAAACTTCGGCCGCGACGTCTCAAATCAGAACAAGTGTGATTTCAAAAGCTTACAGGCGAAGCAAAGGATCTAGACAGGTGTAGGTGCCTGCATGCATATGTGTGAAGGATTTATGGAAGACGCACGCCCCCAACAAGACGACGAGTCCCTGGATATCACCGCGGTGATGGTGTTCACCGTCTCGGCCCTCGGCCTCGGTGGGTTTTCATTGTTCTCGCTGCTCGATTTGATCGCGTTTTAAGTCGGACCGCGTTTCTTCATCGCGCGCTGGTCCCCGGGTTCAGCTCACGACGCATCGCGTTGCATGCGCTCTCGCCGGTAGCGCACAGCGCAGCTTACGCGTCGGTATCTTCGCCAGCTGGGCCTTGCAGCAGCAACGGCCCCTCAGGCTTTTTGGGAGCGAGCTGAAGTTGTTCTTCCAGGTTCAGCGGGCGCTTGTCCCCCAAAATGATGTCCCACAACCTGAAGGTTTGGGCCAGCACGTGGTCCAACTGCCACGTGCCCGAATTCACCGGACCAGAGCGCCGAGGCTGAGGCTTGAGTATTGCTGGGTCAGGTAAACAGTAGGCGGCGTACTGGGAGCCTTGTAGCAGGTGCATGACGCCATCTGAGAAACCGGACCCTGCATAGACAATCACCCCGGGCACGCGCTGAGCGGCCATATCATCCAGGGCGTAGGGGATCTTTTCATCGGCTGTCCCAGCGCCGTCTTGGTACTTGCACTCCACGGCCAGCGCGGTGCCGGCGGCGTCCAATACCAACAAGTCGGTGCGCCGCTGTTTGCCAATGATGGACGTGCCGAGGTTCACCTCGTCATACACCCTCAGTCCACGTCCGCCGAAGGCGGCCAGAATGTAGCGCCCGATGAGCTTCTTGTATTCGTTGCCAGTCATGCGCGGTACGTCCCCGCGTGATAGCACAATCTCTGGCGCTTTCCTCGGGGGCCTAGCTGATCGAACCACGGACGAATTCCTTCAGTGGCGCCACTCAGACGGGAGTGGGGATTCACAGCAGGGCACGTTGCGCGGCCAGTCGCTGCTCAAACAGTGCGGGGTGCGGGGCTCCGATGCGCTCTAGCCGTGCAGCGGCGACCTCCAGCGCTTCAGCGCTGACGTCATTGCCCATGAAATGGCGCTCAAGCAGCAAGGCAGCTTCACCGGCAGACGCCGAACCCATGAAGGGGTCACACACGACTTCTCCAGGCTGAGTGCTCTGCCGGATCAATACCTCGTTCACGCCGCAAGGTTTCTCCGTGGGGTAACCTTTGAAGATGCGCGGGCAGGCGATGATGTCCGCCTGACCCAGGTCGTTCAGCTTGCGTTTGCCTTTTTCGAAGAAAAGCACGAACTCATAGCGTGAGCGGTAGTGGTAACCCATGCCGATCTTCTGCTTGTCCCAAACGATGGGTTTCCAAAACTTGAAGCCAGCCGCTTCGGCGGCGGGTTTTGCCACGAACATCGTCTCCTGATCGCAGAACAGGTAGAAGTGCCGGTCTTTCTTGAGCACGCGGTACACTTCGCGGAACAGCTCTGGAAAGCGGGTGTTCGGAAAGATGCGAAACCACTGGTTGCTCGAGGCCTTGCTGACCTTCAGGCGTGTGGTGGTGCCGATCGCGCGATGTTTTTCCAGCGACTCATACGGTGGATCGGTCACGATCAGATCGAGACTCTCCGATTCCAGATTTGCCAAG
>JBNLEN010000225.1:0-9333 GCA_050304975.1 Polyangiaceae bacterium | reverse complement strand
TGCCTCCTGCTCGGCAACAGCAACTTTCTTACCGGCCTGCAGCAGACGTGCTATATAGTTATCTGCAGAATGAAAAGGGACACCGCACATGGGGACGCCGCCCTGACGTGCAGTGAGAGCGACATCCATGATGGATGCGGCTTCTTTGGCCGCTTCAATCGCCGCCTCTTTCTCGGCTTTTCGGGCTTTGGCCTGGTGCATGGCCTCTTTGGCCCGAGCTAGTCCGGCTTTGGCTTCCTGATCGCCACTCTTCATGCGCAACACGCGGCGCCAGGCGTCGGCGCTTTCGCGGGCATCATTGAGCTGGTCCTGCCAGAGCAATGCCACGCGGCGCGCCAGTTCAGCGCGGCGATCTTGGTCGCGACTGCGCAGGATTAGATCCTCGAGCAGATAGACGATGCCGCGGAAGTCCCCGAGCTGTTCATACAGCTGCGTGAGCTTGTCGTTGACGTCCTCATCTGCGGGCGACAAATCGTGCAGCCGCTTCAGATCTTCGGCGGCACCCTCGGGGTTGTTCAGCTGTTGCTCTCTCAGTTTGGCGCGTGAGGCCAGCAGGCGCCGCACCAGCGGCCCGTCGAATACCTCCTCCAACGCCTTGCTCAAAACGCCTTCGGCACGAGCGAAGTCGCCTGCCTCTTCGGCCATCTCGTCCAACAACTCGAGAGTTTCGTCCTCGACGTGTTGGACCAGCGCAGCCTCCAGCCAGCCGAACGCGCGCTCCAGATCGGATAGCTCCTCCTTGGCCAAACGTGCCGCTTGGGAGAGCATTTTGGCCCTGGTGCGGCCACCATCGCGCGCGCCATCACCACCGGCGGCCAGGGATTCTGCTAACAGCGTGCGCAACACGCTGTCGCCTTTCGCCGCGTCAGCGGCTTTGGCCACGTCGAGGACTCGACTCAGGATGTCCTCGTTCGGACCACCACTGAGTGCGGCCTGGAAGTAGGTCTGCGCTCGTTCGATTTGTTCCAGTTCAGCCGCGACCTCGGCGGCGCGGCAGAGCGCATTTAGGCGGGCATCCGCAGCTTTGCAGCGCAGCACCTGACGTTCATAGACTGCGATCTTTTCCGTCGGTTCGTCCGACAGCGCTGTTAGACGAGCCAGCAGCGGCTCCACCTCTTCCGGAGCCACCTTTTGCAGTGCTTGTTCACCGTGAACGATCGCCTCAGTCGGCTCAACGCCGGCTTGTCGCAGTACCTCCGCTTGTCGCACCAGTTCCTGAGCGCGTTCGTCTCCAGTGAGGTCTTGCGACGCCAATTCGTGAGCGACACTGAGCGCGTCGATGTCTTTCAGCGCGAGCGCGAGCTGCTCTAGCGTTTCCGCCATGTCTGGGGTAGCGACGCGGCGCTTTGCCATGTCCTTCGCCACGTCCGCGGCGGCGGACTTGTCATCGACTTCAACAAAGCGGTCGAAGGCCCCGCGCATGTTGGCTGTTCGTTCGTCGACGGACTGGGCTTGTGCGGACCAGCCCAGCAGACGTCGCGCCACCAGCGCCTTTTCGTCGAGTTCATCACCTAGGCGGATGAATTCCTGGCGGCAAGCGCTGTCGCCGCGGTCAGCAACCTCGCCTAGCACGTTGAGCGCTTCGGGCCCGTTCCCCAAACGCTCGTGCAGGACTTTCGCCAGCCTGCGCGACATCTCGCTTACCTCTTGCTCATCACCTTCGATCGCAATCAACTCCACCATGAGCTCAGCGAACAGCGCCCACTGCTCCTGAGATTCAGCCAAGTTGCAGAGGCGTTGGGTGGCTTCGAAGTCGTCGGGATCTGCGCGATGAATCAAGTCGAGGATGCGCATCGCATCTTGCGGGCGCTCCAGGCGTTCCTGGTAGATGTCAGCCAACGCCGAAGCGATCTCCAAACGCGCCTCACTATCAGTGGTCGCTTTCAGCTGGCGCTCCATGCGTTTGGCAGCGCTCTCGTAGTTTTCGAGCTCGAGCTCGATTTGTACGGCCTGCGCCAGCGCGATGGAGTTGTCAGCATCCAACTCCAACACCGCTTCGTAGCGTTCCAGGGCGGTGCTTGGATCTTCCAAGTCGGAGGCATACAGCGCTGCTTCGCGCAGCAGTACTTCAACCTTCTCCTCTGGATCCTCCAGTACGGCCGCCAGGCGCGCTAACAGCTTGGCCGCTGGCTCAGCGGCTCCTCGTTCCCAGGCATCACTGGCGAGCCACGCCAGGGACTCGGGGTCGTCTTGATCCTCCAACAGCAATTCGAAGGTTTTGCGCGCGGAGTCCACGTCCTGAAGACTGTCCCTTTGGATGAACGCTGCGCGCCGCCGCAGTTCGATACGTTGCGCTGCCGCGTCGACTCTTCCAGCGCGCGTCAGTAGGAGCTCCGCCAGTTCGCTGATCTTGCCAGCGGCTTCCAACTTGGTCTCCAGAGCCTCCGAATACGCGTCCACCTCTGGAGCCAGCTCCACGGCGTCCGTGAGGCGACTGACGGCCTCTTCCTCCGCGCCCGCGGCGGTGAAGTATTCGGCTGCACGAGCGAAGGCGCCAGCCTTGTCCGTGCTGTCTTGGATTAGCTCTGCTTGTTCACAGGCAGCCACGGCAGCGTCAGACCAGGCGTCCGCTTCCGCGAAATAGAGCTCAGCCTGGTGCCACATCTGGCGGTCCTTGAGCGGGCCGGCCCCCTCCGCCAGGGCAGCGGCTGCTTTTGCCGGCTGTCCTTGGCTGACATGGTAGTCGGCGAGTTTGCCGTAGAGTGACTTGCGGGTTGCGTCATCTTCGATGCTGCTGGCGTTGTCCGCAATGGCTTCCGCGACCAGGTCGGGACGTTCCGCTTTTTCGAACAGTTTGACCGCTTCAACCAGAGCTTCGTCATCGCCCGGTGTCAGCTTGGCAATTCTCGTCCAGGCGAGCCCCGCGGCGGCAGGGTCTTTGCGCTTGTTCGAATGCAGCTTGGCGATCTTTTTCTCGAGGGCAATGCGCGCCTCGATGTCGTCGGTCAGTTCCGCGTCTTCTTGGAGGTGCGCGCCGAGTTCGTCCCATTTGCGAGCGCGTTCTAGGAGCCGACGCAGCTGGTCTCGCGCGTCCTCGGAGTTGTCTTCAAGCTCGACGATCGCGCGCCAAGCGTCGACTGCTCCGCCGAAGTCGCGCAGCTGGTTCTCCGAGAGCGTGGCGCACTCTTTGTACCATTCAATACGCTGGTCCTTGTCGGGTCCATCGGCGGCCGCCGCCTGTAGCAACACTTGGCGCAGGTCGGCATACTTGCGCTTGGTGGGCAGCTGCTTGACCAGGTAGTCCAGGGCATCGGGCTGGGTTGGGTCCTCGTCGAGCACTTGCTTGTAGAGCGCGATGGCTTCGTTGCGGCGATGCTTCTCCGCAAGCTTGTTGGCTTGTGCCAAAAGGCCCTGCAGTCCGTCGAGTTCCTCTTCATCAGGCTCTTTCGCGGCAGCCGCTCCGGAGACTTCGCGACTGGGCTTGCGCGTTTCTGGCTCAGAAGCTTCTTGTGCAGAAGATGGCGAACTGGCTTCTGGGCTGGACGGAGAGGCTTCCGCGCCGGAGTCCTCCGCAGACGCTTGCGCTCCGGACTCGCTGCCACGAGGCGGTTTCGGTTTGGTCCCAGCACTCAGCTGTGTCTCGCTCGGAGGTGGGGTCTCATCCTCGTTGTTGCGTTCCCGCTCAGTCGAGCGTGATGCCGTGCTCGTGGCGGCTTTCTTAGCTTGTTTCTTGGCGGCTCGTGGCTGGGGAGGCGCCGCGTCACCCGCCACTTTCTTGGCGTCGTCGGCGATCAGACCATCGGGATTGGCGGCGAGGTAACCCGCCGCCAGGTCAGCCACCTCAGGGAGCCGCTCCAGCTGCTCCCCGTAGTAGATAGCGAGTTGCATGGCACGGTCGCTGCCTGGGAGTAGCTCCAATGCGCAGAGCGAATACAGAAACCCGTGTTCTCCAGGGTATTCTTCCGACAGCTCTACGAACAAGCCGCCGGCCTCACGCTTCTCGCTGTCGCCCGTGCTGTTTCCTGCGCGCACCTTCTCAAGGACCAGGGTAGCCAGCTGCTGCTTGAGGCCCGGGTCATCGGCATTGTAGCGCCTGGCTGCTCTTAGTGCCTTGATGGCTGCGTCCGGCTTCTGTGCTTGAGAAGCAACTTCGGCTTCGTCGGCGTAGAGCGACAGTTTGCGCTCCGGATCCGACTCCAACGCTTGCTCCATCGCGAAGTAGGGCAGCGCGCGGCTAAACTCGCCGTCGGCCTTGTGCAACTCACGCAAGCTGTAGATGGCGAACTGGCTTTCCGGATCGAGATCAACTGCTTTGCTGTAGGCTTGCTTGGCTTTCGCGCGGTCGTTGAGCGGCGGCTCCGACCACATCCTTCCGAGCTCCTCATACAGCGCCGCTGCGGCGAGCTTGTGCGCAGGGTCGGCCTCCGCCAGTTGAGCCAGCGTGACCGCGCGTCGCTCGTTGAGCGCAGCGAGGCCCTCATGGTCGCCGTTATCGGCGTAGAGCTCGGCCAACTTCTCCGATGCGGTTTCCGACGTCGGGTCTCTCTCAACGGCGGTGAGAAGAACGGTGGCCGCCCGATGGGCGTCCTCGAACGTGGTCAGCCAGACGTTGGCCGCCTCCGTCAACCAGTGACTTGCCAGGTCTGGTTCTGGAGTGGCATGGCCAACTTCCTCCAACAGTCTTGCGTATGCTTCTGGATCATCCAGCCCGGCAGTGTGAGCTTCGGAGATCGCCGCCTCGTCATGGGGGTTATCGACCAAACGTCGAACCAGGCCCGCCATCTGCCTCTCATCCATAATCGCGCCGACGGTAGCATGGTGCATCTTGACGCCGCAATCGTCCCTACCCTGGATTCACCCTCGCGCGGCCGGCGGTCATCTGAGCGCGGGCATTCCGCCCTTGCATGTGGGACAGCCGGGCAGTTCGTTCTCAGAACCCGCAACATTCGCGACAACCGAACAGTCAGGCAATCATCGCGCAGCCGATCGCGCCTTCCGCGCGACCGCTTTGACATCCAGGTACTGTTGCCCGCGTGCTCGGATCAAGGGCAGATAATGTCCCCTGATCGAAATCTTCCAAGCTTCGTGCGTGGGCTAGCCGCCGTGAGCGCGATTTTTGACATTGGCATACACGCGCCTACCAGTATGCCTTACTCCTTCAGACGAGATGCCTCGCGCGGTGTAGACCCTCCACGGAAGCGTTGCTATCGTGAGCTCGCGTACATGACCAGCGCCCAAACTCCGGGGAGCCCCGCTCCCACGCCATCAACCCAGCCAGGTTCCTCTCACACGCAAGCCAGGAGTCTGCGCGACATGCTCAACGAGCAGCGCGCGCAAGGGCGACCTGTCGCGTTGGAACAAGCTGTAGAACTCATCGTTCCGCTATGTGCCGAAGTCAACGAGGTGCATCAGCAAGGCTACGGCTTGCATCTGCATCCATCCAATATCGTGCTCAACGCACGGGGCAGATTTGCACTGTCGAGTCGTCGCGCCGGCGAAGCCCCGCAACTGCCGGAAGACCGAGCGTGCATGCCGCCGGAAGGTAGCAATGACGAACTCGGAGATGCCAAAGCGAGCGTCTACTCGATCGGCGCGATCTTTTACGAGCTGGTTACTGGCTTGAGCGCAGGCGTTGGGATGAAACGTCCGACAGAGGTAAATCCGTCCCTGCCGGCGGCGGTAGAGGGTATCTTGGCCAAGGCGCTCGTGGCTGATGCCCAGTACCGTCCGGATGACATGGCGGCGCTGGCTCAAGCGTTCTACCAGCTGGCACCAGTCGGCTCGATCCCGGCTCCACCCAAGGCCGATGCGTCCCATCTCGATCACGTGGGCGACGTGGATGTCGATATCTCGCTTTCGATGCTGCCTCCAGCGCCCGGAAACGCTCGCGCAGCCTCCGGTGGGCTGAACTTGGCGGTGATGGATGCCACGCGGCAGGCACCAAAGGATTCGGCAACCCAAGAGCTGGCGTCCCTCAAGGAGCGCCTCGAGTCAGACCCCTCGCCGCGCTACGTGGTCGTGAAGCAAGGCATGGACCACGGCCCGTTCAACGCGGTCGAGCTGCTGCGACAGATCGCCAACCACACGTTTGAAGAAGACGACTTGCTGCAGGATCAGAAGACGGACACCGAGAAGCTGATCCAAGATTGGGCTGAGTTTGCGCCGTTTGCCGAGCACGCCAAACGTCACCGGGATCACGCGGAAGAAAAGGCCGCGATCGATATCAGCGTCGAGCAAGAGAGCAAACGGACGCGTGGCAAAGCGGTCATTGGGCTTGCTGTAATCGGAGTCATTGGCGTGGTCGTTGGAGTCTGGTTTTTGACCAGCCAGGGCACTCGCAGTGATGAGGTGGCGGTGCAGACCGATACGGTCGCCAATATCGAGGTCGAAGGAGATCTCAAGGGCGGCAAGGGGGTCAAGGGTGGCAAAGGGCGCCGCGTCGTCGGCACTCAAGGTGGTTTGCCCGTTCTGGCTGGTGGCATGAGCTGCGCCGCGGCGCAGGCGGCCTACGTCGAAGAAATCAAGATGACCGGTAGCGGCCAAGCTGACATCACACGTGGCCAATACGCCGGCATCATGAACAACGGCTCGTACTTCGCGCATTGCGGCGTGCCGTCCAACGTCGCGGTCAGTATCTGCGCGGCCGTGCAAAACGGTCGGGCCGTCGGCGTAACAGTGACGACTAGCCCCAAGCATCCTTCGGCTAGCTGCATTTCTGCCGCAGTGCGCCGTAAGAAGTTCCCAGCTCATCCGAAACTGGATGTCGTCCGGGTCTCGTTTGCGGCACAATAGCGCGCGTGTTGAGATCAGCTGTCTGGAGAGGCCCCCACGTCGGGTTGCTGGGAGCGATGCTTTGGCTCGTGGGATGTGAGGTCGCGATCGCAGAAGATCTGGATGACGCCGAAGCAAACCAGGCGGTCGTGACCCTGGCAGCGTCGAACATCGTGGCCAGCAAAGAGACGGATCCTCAGCACGAGGGGCAGTTTCAGGTGAGCGTGCCCCAGCAAGACGTGGCCCTGGCCATCTCGTCACTCCACTCGGCGGGCCTTCCACCCCAGAATCGTCCGGGCGTACTGCAAGCGCTTGGCGACACTGGTTTGGTGGCGTCGCGCAGCAGTGAGCAGGCACGACTGGTGGCCGGCACCGCGGGGGAGCTCGAACGGTCCTTGCTGGATATCGACGGAGTCCTCAGCGCCCGCGTCCACCTAGCTGTCCCCCAGGCTGACCCGTTCGATGATGAGTCCGCCCTGAAGCCGACGGCGTCCGTTTTGCTGCGTCATCGCGGGGCCACCCCTCCCCTTTCCGCTAGTGAAGTGCAACGCCTAGTGGCCGGGGCGGTAAGTGGGCTTTCAACCGACCACGTTGCCGTGGTGATGCACCCGGTGGCAGCTCCGAGCGTGGACCAAGACAATTCGCTGTCGAGGCTGGGCCCGATCGCCGTGACTCGTTCCTCGATGAATTCACTCCGGGGAGTCTTGCTCGCCGCGGGGTTGTTGAACGCGCTGTTGGTTGGCCTAGTGATCCTGCTGCTGTCTCGCGCGCGTCGGGCAAGACAATCCGCGGGATCCGCCGAGGGCGCAGCGTGATTGTGCTGCGCGACGTTTCGCTTTCGATCGGACGTCCGCTGCTGAAGAATGTTTCCCTGACCGTGCCGGAGGGCTGTTTGTACGGGCTGGTGGGGCCTGGCGCCTCGGGTAAGAGCGTGCTGCTCAAGGCCGTCACCGGGTTGCTCATGCCCCAAACCGGCAGCGTGAGCGTGGCGGAGAGTGAAGTTTTGGCGTTGAGCGATCGCCAGCTTGCGGAGTTGCGCCGGCGGATCGGCATGTTGTTTCAGAACAACGCCTTATTCGACTTCATGACGGTCGCGCAAAACGTCGCTTTCCCCCTACAGCGCCTGTTCGACCTCACGTCCGAAGAGGTGGCCAGCCGCGTGTCCGAAAGGTTGGCCACCGTAGGGCTGCCCGGATTTGAGGAACGCTTCCCGGCGGGGCTCAGCGGTGGTCAGAAGAAGCGCGTGGGGGTGGCTCGCGCTACCGTGACCCAAGCTGAGATCGTGCTCTATGACGAGCCCGCGGCGGGCCTCGACCCAGTCAGCAGCCAGAAGGTCTTCGATCTGCTGCGGGCCGAACAACAACAGAATCGAACCACCGTGATCATGGTCTCCAGCGATTTGGCTCGACTGCTGACCGTGACCGACCGGATCGGCATGATGCTGGACGGTGAGTTGATTTTCGAGGGCACGACCGACGAAGCCAAAAACAGCAGCAACCCTTACGTCTATCAATTCGTCAATGGGCAACCGGAGGGGCCGCTATGAACGCTCGCAGCGAGACCATCGTTGTCGTCGGCGCGGGGGCCATCGAGTTGCTGCAGGCAGGACGCCGGCTGAGTAAGGTATTTCGCAAAACCTTATTCTACGCTGTTCGGGGGGAACCCCAGCCTGGGCAAGTGGCCAAGTACATGTACGCTATCGGCAACCAATCGCTGGTGTTTTTGTGCGTGGTGATGGGGTTCATCGGCATGATCGTCGTCTATCAAGGCGGCGTGCAGCTGTTGCGGGTTATCCCCGACATGAGCCAACTGGGCGCGACCTATCTGGAGCTCTTAGTCAAAGATCTGGCGGCAAGCATCAGCGCGCTCATGCTCGCGACGAGAGTCGGCGCAGGCATCGCGGCGGAGGTAGGCTCGATGGTCGTGACAGAACAAGTCGACGCGCTTCGCATGTGCGCTGCGGATCCCGTCGACTACTTGATCCGACCTCGGTTCTTGGCGAGCTTGGTCATGACCGTCGTCTTGGTGATCGTTGCCGGTAGCGTGGCGGCCGTCACTGGCATGGTCACGGCCGACGTATTCTTCAACGTTCGCCCCGGCACCTTTTTTGATTTCAGCCAAGTCGATCTCGGCGATGTCGTGTTGGGCTTGACGAAAGCCATCGCGTACGGAGCGGCGATCCCAGTGATCAGCGGCTACTGTGGGCTTCACACGCACGGTGGCTCCCAGGGGGTCGGCTCGGCCACGACCCGTGCGGTCGTCAATTGTTCGTTGGCCATCATCATTTTGAACTTCATTCTCACGGCGATCGGGTACGCGCTGTTCGAGTAGGCGGATCGGCTGTCGCAGCCGCCGTGGCCACGTCCGACTCGCGAGCCGACAGGCGGAGCGAGCCCCGAGAACGGGCTGGCGAATTGTGCTCGCCGATCTTTGCGTGATATCTTGAGTGGCGAGATGGCGCGAGACCGGTCACCCAAGTCCTTGTCCCAAACGCGCGTGATGACCGAAACGCGGATCGAAGAACCGGACTCGGTTCCGAAAAGCGAGTTCGCCTGTCTGATATTCATCGCCGGTGAGCGCATCGGCCGCAAGCTGGACCTGGACCAGACGGAAATTAGCGTT
>JBNLEN010000224.1:0-9347 GCA_050304975.1 Polyangiaceae bacterium | reverse complement strand
GTGAGGAAGCCGCGAATGAGACTCGGGAGCTTCGGGTCAGCCACACCATGATTGGCACCATGTCGCCCACGCCCCAGGGGGGTGAAGCGGCTCCGGCCCCCCCTCCCCACGCGCCACCCCACGCGCCGCCCCCGTTCAATCAGAATGATGAACCGGTAAACCTGCCGACGACGGGCATGCCCCCTCAGGTGATCGGGGCTATCGTGTTGTTTGCCCTGCTGTTTCTCGTCGCGGTCGGGGTGTTTTTGCTCCGCTGAAAGGCTACCGCAATAGCGGTGAGTAGGTGGAACGATGCGAGAGGCGCTGCGCAGAATTCTGTGGCTAGCCCCAATGCTGATCGTCGTCACGGTATTGGCATTTTGGGCGCTCTCGCAGTCACTTCAGACGCCCGAAAACCAGGACGTCCCGTCGCGCCGGATCCCACTATTCTTCAATACTAGCCCCACGAGCCTCCAGGACTTAGCCTGGGAACTGGCGGTGCGCGTTGCGGAAAACGAGCACGACGGGCAGGCCGCGCAAGCGTTGGTACGGCTAGGCGCCGCGGGACTTCCGCACATCTGGCCAAAGATCGACGTACTATCCCCGGAAGGCCGCAAGCATGTGGCTCTGGCCCTGGTTCCGGTCGCCTACCGCATGCGAGTTGCAGAAGCGGGAACGCTCCAAGAAGGTGAGACAGCCCTGGCATTTTGGAACGGATACTGGCGCGACCATGCTGTCGACTTCCGCACGACGACGCTGAAGCGCGTAGTCAAGCGCTTCTCAAAACGCGCCACGCCGCTTCGACGTCGAGAGCTGCTGCAGTTTGATACCTTCGCTTTGGAGGAGATCCTACAGCAGTTGCTGGAAGCCAACGCTGCAAGGGATCTCGCCGCCCAGCGGCGGCTATGCGGAGCAGCCGCGCACGCCACGGGCAAGGACGTCACCCCGGAGTGGACCCTCGCCAGGACGGCAGACGACAACGAAGCCGACCGAGTTGTTGCGCGCTGGCAAGGGTGGTGGAACCGTCATCGCGTCGAATATGTGACGATACAAGGGTTCGAGCGCCTGCTCTCACCAGTCTTGCAAACCCGCTACGCCCTTTGGGCGCGAGAGGCTGCGCGCACCCAATTTGGCTTAACCAGTGCCGGACGCCCTGCACTGGATCTGCTGATCGAGCGAGCGCCGATCACCTTGGCCTTGCTCGCCGCCGGATTGCTTGGCGGCACTTTGCTGGGACTCGTGGTTGGCGCCGTCGTCGGAGCGCTGCGCCAGCGCGCCCTCAGCCTGCTCGAGACCACCTCCAGTTTGGTGTGGTTGGCCATCCCTGTGGCCGTTGTTGCCGCGTATGCGGTGCCTGCTGAGGCCTCTCGTCGACCCTGGAGCGCGCTCGTGCTGATGCTGCTTTTGGGAAGCGCACTGGTCGCCCGCTACCAGCGCAGTACGATGCTGGACATTCTAGACAAGGAATGGGTGCGCACTTATCGGGCTGTGGGAGCTTCGCGGTTGCGCATCGCCTTCCTGACGTTGCGGGCGTCTTCCGGAGCTGCCATCAGCACCATTGCGCCGCACACGTCGACGCTACTGACCGCCGTGTTCGTTTTTGAGCATGCCTTCGGGCTCAACGGCGTCGGTCGTCAAACCATTGAAGCGCTCCACGAGGGTGACGTCGTCTGGCTAATGCTCGTCACTCTGGCGACGGCCAGCTTGGTCGGGCTCATCCAAATCGCAACGGATCTCCTGCTGCGCCAGCTGGATCCAAAACAGGCCCATCGCGATGAGCTGGAGTTATCCCTTGGCTGAACGCTGGCTCGGCTTGTGGGTCGACGGACGAGTGCGCATCGCGCTCCTGGTCCTGGGCGCTCTGCTCTTGGCCGCGCTCTCGGGACAGCTGATCTCGCTCGATCAGGCAGGCGCAACCTCCCGCGGCGATCTGACCTGGTGGCTGGTTTCAACGCGAAACGTGGTTTGGGTGGTCACCAGCGTGCTCGCCATCTCGCTGGTGTTGGGCACGCTCGCGGGCGCTCTGGTGGCTTATGGTCCGCGTTGGTTTTCCGGACTCTTGGGACGTTTGGTCGAGCTGAGCGGAGCGCTACCCAGTCTGATCATCGTGGGACTGTGGCGGATTGGCGATCCGGCTCCCAGCGTCGCCAGCTTCATTGCCATCCTGTCGGTGCTGAAGACGATTGAGACGGCGCGTCTGATCAGCGCCGAAACCCAGCGACTCAGCTCGCAGGGGTTTGTCGTTGCCGCCTACGCCCTCGGAGCGTCCAGGCGGCGCGTATTCGTAGTTCACGTATTTCCCCACCTGTTGTCTGCGCTCGCGGTGGCCAGCGCGCTGACTGCAGCCTCTGTGGTCGGCCTGGAGGCAGCGTTGAGCTTTGTCGGCTTGGGTTTGCCAGGAAGTGGCAGCTGGGGAGCCCTGCTCGGCGAGGCCGCCCGCGCTCGAACCACGCTAACCGGCGGCGTGCCGGCGCTGCGAATCGTGCTAGCGCTCGCCAGCGTGGTGGTCGCGACGCTCGCGTTCTATACGCTTTCGCGCGCCATCGCGAAGCGAGTCTGAGGGCAGGACCCGGGCGACAAACTGGCTCCACCGCGCAGCCCAGGAGAATTTTGTCGCGGCTCTCGTGCCAAAGCTCCCATCCCGTCGCTCCCCAAAAACCCATCCCGTCGCTCCCCAAAAACACAGTCGCGCAAAACACGGAGCTTGCGCTACGCTGACGTCCATGGCTTTGACTCCCGTCACAGAACAGAACTTTCAAGCCGAAGTGCTCGAGTCCGAGTTGCCGGTACTGCTCGAGTTTGGTGCCGAATGGTGTGGGCCCTGCAAGACGGTGGCTCCCGAGTTGGAAGCGCTGGCTCGAGAACTGGCTGGCAAAGCCAAGCTCGTTAGCGTCGACATCGACAAAGCGCCGATCTTGGCTCGCGAATTTGGGGTGCAATCGGTACCGGCCTTCGTTGTGTTCGCAGAAGGCAGACCCGTGGGTGGCAAGGTGGGCGCCATGACGCGTAAGCAGCTGCGCGAAATGCTCGAGCCAGTCTTGCCACGCCAAGCCGGTGCCCTCAGGCCGGAAGAGGTCAAACAATTGCTGGATGCCGGCCAGATCACCCCGATCGACACACGCGAGGCCGCCGTCTACAACCGGGCCCACATCGAAGGGGCACAGAGCTTTCCCATCGAGGAAATCGAATCTCGGCTCGCGGAGCTGCACATGTTGCCAAACACCCCGGTGCTGTATTGCCGCAGCGGTGACAAGACCAAAGAGCTGGCGGCAAAGCTCGCTAGCCAAGGCACTCCGGTCGCATACATGGAGGGCGGGGTCCTGAACTGGGAAGCAACGGGCTACGAACTATTCAAGCCCTAGGCCTGTTCTGTTTCGCGCAGCGCTCAAGCCAGCTGCTCACGAGCGGCGCTGAGCGCAGCCTCCGTTACGATCCGCAGTGGCACGCCATGCTGCTCCGCCAAGCGCCGGCAGTCTTCAAATTCCGGCTTGAGATGAAGCGTATTGCTCGCCGCATCACCGCTCAACTTCACTGATACTTTGCCGAAGTGGGTCTGCACCTCAACGCAGCGGCGTGGTAGTTCCGTGCGACTGACAGGCTGGTGACGAACACCGATGCTGGTTGTCTCCTGCAGCATTACCTGAGCAATCTGATTCGACGCCCGATCACTGGCGAGCGCTTCAATGATCCACGCGGGCCGGCCTTTCTTCATCGTGATTGGCGACGCCCAAGCGTCAAGCGCGCCGGCCTCGAGCAGCCGCGCCAGTGCATGGCCGACTTGTTCGCCCGTCATGTCGTCCACGTTGCACGCCAACAGTTCATGCGAAGGGCCGCGAGCACCGGCCGAAAGGACGTCGGTCAGCACGACCCGCAGCACGTTGGGACGGTCCGGCAATTCGCGAGTGCCCTTGCCCCAACCCACTCGTCGAGCCGCGCCGCTGGGCCAACGCTCCGTCCGCACGCTCAGCGCACCGACGATAGCGGCACCAGTCGGCGTTACCAGCTCTGCGTCGAGTCCTGAATCGTAGGTGGGCAGCCCTTGGAGGCAAAGCACCGTGGCTGGCGCGGGGATCGGGATCCGCCCGTGGCGGCACTCGACGAAACCGCGTCCTAGCGGTAGAGGTGAACACACCACGCTGGCGCCGAGATAGTCCACGCATGCAGCCGCCCCGACGATATCGCAAATCGCGTCCACCGCGCCGACTTCGTGAAAAGCCACCTGGTCGAGATTGATGCGATGCACGCTGCTCTCAGCTTCCGCAAGGCGCAGGAATATCTTCTGCGCTAGGCGCTTGACAGCGTCTGACAGGGTCGATCCATCTATCAACTTGCGGATCTGAGCGTAGCTGCGCTCGGGCTGAGAGCCCTCGACCACGACGTCAAACTGGCTAGCGCCTATGGCTCCCGCAAAAGCCTTGCGCAGCTTCAGTCGCACACCGTCCAATGGAAGTGCGGCAACGGCGTGCTCAACCACGCTGAAAGGCACTCCCAAGTCCACGAGTGCCGCAATCGTCATGTCGCCGGCCACCCCGCTCAGACAATCGAAGAACAGGGTCGCACCGCGCCCGGCGTCAGGCTCTAGCGGGGCTCGGTGAGCTTCTGGGGGACCACTGGTATCAAAGCCGTGAGAATGCTCGGCTCCGCCCTCGTGATCGTGAGAATGCTCGTGGTCGTGAGAATGCTCGTGGTCGTGCGACATATGTTCACTTAGAGCGAATCAAGATTCAAGTTGAACGCAACATGCGGTCGGTCATACGCACCGCGGCGATCGCAGCCCCGAATCCGTTGTCGATGTTGACCACCGTAACCCCAGAGGCGCAAGTCGTGAGCATTCCCAAGAGCGCGGCAGTGCCTCCCAAGGCAGCGCCGTAGCCGACAGACGTTGGCACCGCGACGACCGGTGGAGCGATCAGTCCACCGACAACACTGGCGAGCGCCCCCTCCATCCCGGCAACCACGATCACACAATGAGCACTGGCCAGGCGCTCCACTTCGGGGAGCAGGCGGTGCAGTCCAGCGACGCCCACATCGTTGAGGGTGTCCGCTTCGATGCCGCACGCCGCCAACGTTTCCGTGGCCTCCTCGGCAACGGACAGGTCCGACGTCCCGGCCGTGACGACGGCGACACGCGCCCGTGCTCGGTGCGCGGGAACGGAGCCGGCAAGACGCGCTGTCCGGGCCACCGGATTGTAGTCTAGTTCGGGGTGCTCCGAGCGGATCGCTTGAGCAGCCTCTGGCTGGAGGCGAGTGACCAGTACAGGCTGGCCTCGTTGGGCGAGTTCACGGGTCAACGCCGCTATCTGCTCCACCGTCTTGCCGGCACCGTAGATCACCTCGGGGATCCCTTGTCGGAGACTGCGATGGTGATCGACCCGGGCGAAACCGAGATCGGCAAATGGCAGTGTTTCCAGGCGCGATACGGCCTGCTCCAGCGTCACGTCACCTGCCTGCAGTCCAGCAAGCAAGGCACGAAGCTGCTTTGGGTCCATGCCTGGGTGTGTAGCCTGGGCCGGCGCATAAGTCTAACTCGGCGGACGCTTGCGAACACCGCCCAGAGCCCCACCCCGAGCTGACGAAAGTGCGGCGGGCGGCAGGAGAAGTGGCGCACAAATGCAGGCTTGGCGATGTCGCTCAGCGACGGCTACAGTCGACGGAATGCCCGCCCTGACTCTCCCCTTGCTCGGCTTCTGCGTCGGTGTGCTGTTCGCCTGGGCCGCCTCGGAGGAGTTGTCCCAGCGCCAGGGGGCGCTCAACACCCAGTCTGTGTGGGTCGTCGGCCTGTACGCTCTGCTAGTCCACACCCCGGCATGCGCGGCCGTGCTAGCGCACAACCCGGACTGGAGCGTGTCCTACTTGGTCGCCCCCGCGCAGTACCACGCAGCGCTGATGCCAGCGCTGGTGCTGCTCAATGTGACAACGCCTTTGGCCGGTTTCCTGGCGGCGGCGCCCGCGGCGGGACGCTCCTCCGCATTAAACGTGCTGAGATTAGGCGGAGCGGCACTGGCGCTGGTCGCCATCAATACGCTTCCAGCCGTCGGACGCCTGGTCGTCGTTGCTAGCTATAACGAATATCACAACAATTTTGGCCGCGAGAGCGTGGCGGGCAGTTCCTTGGGCTACTTGCTGTTGTTCTTGACCGTGTTGATGGCGTTGGCGGTAGCTTGGTCTTATGGCTTGCTGAGGCGCCTCGGTCGACGGGTCACGCCTCTGCCCCAGCGTCTGAGCTGGACACGCTAACGCCGCTCAGCCCGGCAAACTTCTAGCCCGAACGAATGAAGAAAAATGAGTGAACTCGATACGGACAGACTCACCAGCCTGGCGCAGCAACTCGTGGAAAATGCCAAGCGGCAGGGTGCACAAGCGGCCGAGGCACAGGCTCGGCAGGGCTGGGAACTGAGCGCAAAGGTCAGATTGGGTGAAACTGAACTGATTTCGGAGGCTGGCCACCACAGCGTCTACCTAAGAGTGTTCCGCGACAACTGCTCCGCGTTGACCTCCACCAGTGACCTGTCAGAAGCCGGTCTGGAACGCTGCGTTTCAGATGCCATTGAGCTGTTGGATCTGAGCGAACCAGACGAGTTCGCA
Organism: Polyangiaceae bacterium; assembly: GCA_050304975.1. Taxonomy (GTDB): domain Bacteria; phylum Myxococcota_A; class Polyangia; order Polyangiales; family Polyangiaceae; genus SZUA-265. Next base: position 2,783 of record JBNLEN010000224.1, on the reverse strand, counting down.
GGCCCCGCTGATGCCAGTCTGCTGTGCAAACCACCGTTCGCTGACCTGGACTTGTTCGATCCAGAGATCGCCGCCATTGATGCGGACCAGGCCATCGCCAAAGCGAAAGCGGCGGAGCGAGCAGCCCTAGACCACGATGCGCGCATCACATTGAGTGAGGGAGCCAGTTTTGCACGCGTCACGGGCGCCTCGGCGCTGGTCATTTCCAACGGCTTCGTGGGCACCCAAAAGGGCTCTTACGTGTCGTTGAGCGTAGCTCCGGTCGCCATGGACGAAGGAGACAAACGTCGCCGTGGACACTATTGGGATGCGCGAAGGCACCTGGATGATCTCAGCCCCGAGGCGACGATCGGACAAGAAGCCGCTCGCCGCACGCTGCGCCAACTGGGGGCACGCAAAATTGAAAGCTGCACAGCCCCTGTGATCTTCGACCAAGATACCGCGCGGTCAATCATTGGCACATTTGCCGGTTGCGTGTTGGGTGGAGCCTTGTGGCGCAAAAGCAGCTACTTGCTGTCACGCATCGATACACCTGTTGCGAGCGAGCTCGTCACGCTGATTGACGACCCGCACCTACCCCGCGCACCGGGCTCGAAGGTGTATGATGGCGACGGGCTGCCCACCAAGAAGAATACCGTGGTGCAGGGCGGGGTGCTGAAGTCCTACCTACTGGACACCTACAGCGCCCGAAAGTTGGGTTTGGATTGCACCCACAGCGGCAGTCGAGGGGGAGCCTCGGTCTCTTCAAGCACCAGCAACTTCATCATGCAAGCGGGCGACGTTTCTCAGGCAGAACTCGTCGCCCAAACAGCTCGTGGGCTCTACGTCACCGAAATGATGGGTTTCGGATTCAATCCCGTCACGGGAGATTTCTCACGCGGCGCATCTGGCTTCTGGATAGAAGACGGCAAACTCGCTTTCCCCGTCAGTGAGTTGACCATCTCCAGCAATCTCGATCAGATGCTCAAGAACGTGGATCTGGTCGCGGACGACCTGGATCTCAAGACCTCCACGGCGGCCCCCTCGTTTAGGGTTTCTCAAATGACGATTGGCGGAACTTGACCCTCACGCGGCCGCGCTCAGGCGGGCAGACCGAGTCGCCCGCGTAGCTCCCTCAATTTGTTCGGCGACACGATGCTGAGATTGGGATCGCGCGTAGCGACCCGCTCACCGTCGTCTTGCAAGAGGATCAGTTGGCTGTCCGGCAGCGCCCGGCGAAGCGCGCTCAGGTATTGTCCCACTGGGCTCCCGTTGAGTGCAGCTCGCTCGATCACCAACGCGTCTGGTTGGTGCTTGCCGGCACCGATCAACGAAGCGAGCGGGTCTTGGTAGTAGTGGCAGTGCGTCCCCTGAAGGTGCCGCTTCAGGCGCCCCTTGAGACGGCCTTGTGCCACCACTAAGACCGTCCGAGTGTCGACGCTAGGCTGCTGGTAGCCGCAGTGCTGAAGAAACTGCTCCACGTCTGCTGGTTGAAATCGCAGGTGCCGCCCCGGGGTCCGAAAGTGGGGGATGAGCCCCTCCCCTACCCAGTTGTGCACCGTCTTCAACTCCACCCCGCAGAGCTCAGCGACCTCGCGCGCGTTTAGCGGGGGAACGTCTGGTAGGCGACTAGTCACCGCCCTCAGCTTGGACGCGCTCTGCGCCCCCCGACTGGAACTCAATTTCTTGCGAACCTTAGAACTAGCGTCGACCTTCTTGTTCAAGCTCAGCCTGTCACTGTCCGCAAAGCCCCAAACGCGAAGAAGGGCACAAATGTTTCAGCGCACAAAGTTAACTTTACCCGGAGAGGCTCCCGGGGGCGCATGTAGACCAAATGCTTCATCGGCTTCAAATGGCGCCCAGGGATCCCGACGCGCCACGCTGACTCCTGCTTCGGGTGGTGGAGAAGCCGGAAAGCGTGAAACTAATGTGCCGGATGCATCAAACAAGCGCAATTCTTCTCCAGCGTTCGAAAGCCCAGCAGTCCCCAAGTGCGCCAGTCGCACAAGCACCGTGTTCGCTTCCGGCACAACGTCCCAACCCAATTCCGCATCGAAGTCTTTAGACACCACAAGAGCAAACCGTTTAGCAGGGAGCACCACAGACTCAAACGCAGCGCCACCCCGACTATCTTCCAGCACCCAGCCGGTGAGATTTGCCTCGGCTGTTCCTGCATTGTACAGCTCCAACCATTCTTGAGCGGGCTCCGGCCCCAGCGGGTTCGCCATGACCTCACTGATGACGACGTGAGGTTGAGCTGCTCCGGTCCGCACCTGCAGCTCAACCGTCTGCTTCCGACCAGTGGCGTCCAGCGCTTGGATTCGAAGGCCCAGCTCGGTTTCACTCGGTAGCGTGAGCAAAGTCGACTTGTCTCCCGGAGCGACGGGTCTGCCAGACTCTATCGTTGTATTTTCCAATGTTGCCGGGGCGTCCAATGTTTGGGCGCCCAATACTTGCGCGCTCCAATAAGAATCGAACTGGCCGCTTTGCACTCGCAGACGATCGGACTCTATCCAGACGCAGCCCGCAGACATGAGTTTGCCGACACACCCCTGCACTTCAGCAGCTTCGGCGCCACCGTCGGTGGAGCGGCGCACGATGGTCGGTTCCAACAAGATTCCGCCGACTAGCGGCGGAGTGCTCGCTGGGCGCTGCGCTACCTCGGCAACAAGCACCACGCAGTCGTGGGTCTGGGCAGCCACAAACCGCCCCTGCCCATGCGGCAATAGCTGCACGCGGTGCTCCAGCAGGGACTCGACTACTTCTCTCCCCCCGCAGTAGACAGCCAAGCCTCCGCTGACTCC
>JBNLEN010000223.1:0-9353 GCA_050304975.1 Polyangiaceae bacterium | reverse complement strand
TCGGTCGACGACAGCGCCTGCGTGCAAGACTACCTGATATCGACCGCCCGGCGTGCCTATCGCGGAGGCCTCAGCGAGGCGGCCAGTGAAGCTCTCTTGGCCTTATACTCGGACGTCGCGGCGACCTCTTCGCTGGACGCCCTGAAGCTGGGCATCCAAGCCATCCTGCTTTCTCCCCGGTTTCTGTACGTGGTGGAGTTTGGGGCCGATGGTGAGGGCATGGTGCCGCTCACCCAACTCGAGATAGCGTCGCGCTTGTCGCTATCGCTTTGGCGCTCCGTGCCTGACGATGCCCTCTTGGCGGCGGCGAGCGCCGGGGAGTTGAACACGCGCGAAGCGATTGTGGCCCAAGCCTCCCGAATGTTGGACGACCCCAAAGCCGAGGCGGCGTTTCAAGACTTCATCATCCAGTATCTTGAGCTGGATAACTTCGATGGGGTTTCCAAGGCTCCGGAACTGTTTCCGAACTTCGACAGCTTGAAACCGGATTTCGCACGTGAGACGCAGCTGTTCTTTCAGGAAGTCGTGAGGTCTGGGGATCTGGATCAGCTGCTGAACGCGCCGTTTTCCATCACCAACCAGGCGCTGGCTGCGCACTACGGTGCGGGGGCGCCCGCTGCCCCAGATGCTGACGGATTCGGACGGGTCGATTTACCGGACAACAGGCGCGGTATCTTGATGCACGCCAGCGTGCTCTCGGACCATTCCCATCCCGGCAAGATCTCCCCAGTGAAGCTGGGCAAGATGATCCGCCAGCAGGTGCTGTGCGATCCTCCACCGCCTCCTCTACCGGGGGTGGAGACCGAATTTGAAGTCGCACCCGGCGAGACGGTGCGGGACGCATTCGCGGCGCACGCGGGCGCTCCGGAGTGTCGGGGCTGCCACACCCTGATCGACCCCTTGGGGCACGCTTTTGGTGACTTTGATGCGACCGGCAAATACGTCGGCGGCGCAGACACCAGCGGTAGCATTGTGGCGCCCAGTCGCTCGGCGGCGGCAGACATTTCGGGGGACTTCAATGGCGCGCTCGACTTTGTCGCCAAGTTGTCCTCCAGTGAGCACGTGGCGCAGTGCTATACGCTGCAAGTCTTTCGCTACATGCTGGGCCGAGCGGAGGCCACGGCGGACGCGTGCGGCTTCAAGCAAGCGTTTGACCACTTCGCCGGCAGCGGCAACAGTCTGCGCGAAGCGATCCTCGGTGTAGTTAGCAGTGATACGTTTCTCTATCGCCCCCACGTCAATCCAGGGGGCCAGTGCGAATGATGAATCGATCGAGACAGAATTCAGGGCGCGGTGATTCAGGGCGTGGGGGTCCGCGGCTTTCCGGTCGCGCTATCTGGAATCGCCGCCGATTCTTGCAGTGTGCGGGCGCGTCTGCGTTGACGCTGCCGTTTCTGAAGGCGTTGCCTGGTTACGCACAAGATGTGACCGAAAAGCGTTATCTACTGATGCTGTTCACGCCCAACGGCGTGGTGCGCCACTTGTGGGGCATGAATCAAATCGGCGCCACTCCGCACGATATCGAATTGCGCCCCTGGCTAGCGCCGCTGGAGCCGTTTAAGCATTTGACCACGTGCGTCGTCGGGCTGGAAAATAAGGCGGCTAATGGCGGTACCCACGAAGCCGGGTTGAAAACCCTGTGGACTGGCACGACGGCTGACGCAAGCACGGATAACTTCGGTACTGGCACCTCGATTGACCAAGCGATCGCCAGCGAGCTCAATGCAGGCACAACCTACGACTCGCTGCACTTTCGCGCGGTCTCCAAACAAGACTATGCCGGCGCCAACGTAGAAAACCGCATGATCCACAACGGAGGCGTGCCGATCGATCCGTTGGAGGAGCCGTTTGACGCCTTCGATGCGCTGTTCAAGAACGCGGTCCTGCCCTCCGCAGACGCGCCAGGGGAAATGCCCGCCGAGCCGGATCAGCGCGCTCAGCTCAGGCGCAAACTGTTTACCCACCTGGATGGGGAGCTGAGTCGGCTTCAACCGCGGCTGTGCAACGAAGACGCCGTGCACCTGGATGCATTGCGCGGCGCCTGGAACAATTTGGCGCTTCGCTTGGACGGCGGTGGCAGTGGTCAGGCCAGCGTCGAGTGCGCTCAGCCGGACTTGAACAACCTGGACGCGCCCGCGGACTTCCCCTTCACCGTGCTGCAGAATATTGAGCTGCTCACGATGTCGCTCGCTTGCGATTTCACGCGTGTGGCGAGTTTGCAGTTCTCTTCAGCGCGCAGTCCAATGGTGCCCGATTGGCTGGGCATCAATCAAGAGCACCACGATGTTTCCCATCAGGTTCCGCAGGCGGTGTTCTTAGGGCCTGAGGAAACCAGAAATCCCGATCCGGACAACCCGACGGCCGCGCAACTAGCGAGCTACGCGGAACCCATCGATATGTCCACGAAGATCAACCTGTTCTACTCAACGCAAATCGCGCTGCTGGTGGACAAGCTGAACAACATCCCGGTCGCGGGCGGCAAAACCCTGTTAGATCAGTGCACCATCTGCTGGGGCAATGAGCTGGATAACGGCAATAGCCACAACTTCAACAACATGCCGTTCACTTTGATCGGCGGTGGTGCGGGGCGCCTGAATGCGGGCCAGCTGGTCCAGCTCCCGGTGCTATCCACCAACGCCGAAAAGGGCACCGCTGAGCGAGCCCACAATGACCTGCTGGTCACGCTAGCGCAGGTGATGGGCGTCAACATTCAGACGTATGGTGATGGGGCCTTCAACTCCGGGCCCATCACCGAGCTGCTGCTCTGACGCGCGGACGTCGATTCGCTCGCGCGCCTTTGGCTTTCCAGTGTCGCTAGGGCGCCGCGAAAGCTCCCCGCATGCCCCGCATCCGTTCAGTAGCGGCCCGGGACTCTGCGCTGCAGCTGCAGGTTGTTTTTCCGCGCGCCTGGGCTCGGTGCTAACCTGAGGATTCGATGTCTCGAAGCTTGGATGGATACGCCGAGTTGGAGCTCGCTCTCGCGCAGGGCGAGCTAACGGCCTACATCTGGGTTTCGCTCGAAGATGGCCAGCTGGTGGACTGGGGTGACGGGATAGAGCGCGACACTGGCAAGCCGATCCCATGGCAGCTCCTCGCCGAGGAGCTAGACGCCGAAGGAACCAGCTTCGAGCGTGAGTTCGCTGCTGAGATCGCCGCTCAAGCGGATCGAGTGGGACTGCTTGATTCCGTGCCGCAAGCCGGCTCGGCGGCAGCGGGCCCGGGGCTGCGCAAGGCGGAACCCCGGGGCTCGGCGGACGTCTCTGACGCCAAGACCGGCTGAGTCAGACGTTTCCTGCGTACTACTCAGCGCTGTTACAAACGACGTCTTGCGCGGCAAACTCGGCCTCACACGGCTCCTGTTCGCATGCATCTTTCGCCAGCTGACACTCCATCGTCGCGTTCAGACGATTGAGGCAGTCCTGGGGGGCGAAGGCGACGAAGGTGGAGCATAGCTCGACGCACGCGTCGAGTCCGAACAGGCCGCAGCCTTGATCCACCTGGGCTTGGCAAACCGTGGCGCAATTCTGCTCGGCCTGCTCCGTCGTGGCTTCGGTCACAGCTGGCAGATCCGCTGGATCGATCGGCATGTCGGTTGAGGGTTGCCCGCCCTGGGCAGGATCAGGCTCATCCGGCGCTGGGTCATCGCTCATTGGGTCGTCTGCTGTTTCTCCACCTCCGCCGGTGTCGGTCGTTTGTCCACCCTGCGCGGGATCCATCTCGTTCATCGGATCCGTAGGATCTCCGCCACTACCAGGCGCTTGCATGTCGCTGCCTCCAGCGCCGTCGTCCGTCACACCATCCGCGCCGCCCATCTCGGCGCCACTGGACTGGCCGTCGTCACCCCCGCAGGCGCTGAGCGCCAGGGAAACCAAGACTATCCCAACTCTAAGCATCATCTCACCTCTCGTACTGCTGACCGGGTCTTGCTACCGCGCTATGAGCGTGCTTCTTCCCCCGCCATCGCCGCCCGCTGAAAATGCCAAGAATTGACAACGGTGCGAACGGATCCTTCCGATCGCACCGCTGTTCATGCGCGTGCTACTGTTTTTGAATAAGCAAGCCGCAAGTCCTGCTCTGAATGTTCAATCGCCGCGTTCGGCACCCAGGGTCAACATCACGAATGGGCCCGTCTGAGAGAAGGACGGTACGTCCTTCAGAGTGTGGCCCTCCGAGTACCAACGCGAGTTTGCCAGCGACCAGGCGTAGCCCGCCTGCAGGCTCATCATCGGCGCCCAGCGTCCATCGGTGCTGGTGAACGCGTAGCTGGCGCCCAGCGAGGTGTTGGCCATGAAGTCCAAGTTGGTGCAATGCTCCACATCGCGGTCCATGGCTTGCATCTCTGGGACGTAGCTGGGCGGCTCGCTGAAAGACAGATCTAGTCCACCCAACCCCAGGCCAAGCTGAGGAAACAGTCGGAATCTGGACGCATCAACCACTGAGTAGGCGACGCCCAAGAAACCACGCCCGCCATTGGTCTCCAGCACGCGGTCGTTCAGCGAGTTCGATTCCGGAAAGAAGGCATGGGCGTCTGCTGTGAACATCCAGCGGCCGTAGGGTAGGGCCCCCCAAAATCCTAGGGTAACCAAAGTCGGATCGAGGCGCCGATATCCGTCCGGAACCAACGACGAATTAATGCCACTCACGTCGACCGAGGTGGCCCCCACAGCAAACCCCAACAAGGCGTCAGAACTCGGCGCGGGGCTATTCGCTACGGGGGCGACGTCGTCGACCGAAGATTGGGCGAGGACAGACGGCGCGAACAGGGCAACGCCTGCCGCAACCAGGGTTGTGGAAAGTAGTTTGCGCATGAAAACCTCCTAGCTGTCGCGTCGTGACGCGAAACCTTCTAGGGCACCCAGATTAGGTGCATATTGAATGCCAAGCGCTGAAGCCTGTGGTTGGCAGTCTTTTGCCACGGTTTGCGCCCGCCAATTCAGGCATGCTGCGCAAGACTTGCGCAGTGTCTCCTGGCGCCACGAAGTCTTGCGCGTGAGCCGAGATGTGTTCGAAGAGCTTGTTGGCGTGCTGGCTGAAAAGAACTGTCAGTCGACGCGTACGACGCTGGTCTCAAAACGGCTGCGTTCGGGATCTACGTCGACTACCAACACATGCCGTCCGAGTCCGTCGAAACGTTCCGGAATGGCGCCACCGCCGCCGCTGATGTGGGCGGCGATGCCCGCGTTGTCAAAATGATAGTAGCTGTGAATGTGACCATACAGCGTGAGATCAACTCCAGCTTGCGCCAGTTGTCCCAGGAGTTTGGCGGCTTCTTGACGGCTGGCGAAGGCGCCGTTGCGTACCCCGATCGGATCTAGCGGTGGGATGTGCATCGCGACCACGTGGGGATCGTCTTTGCCCTGTGCTAGCCAGCGTTCGAGCCAGCCATAGACGATGGGGTCGAGCGTGGCACTTCCCGAGTCGAGCAGGGTGAAGCGCACCCCGCGGTGTACGAAGCTGAAACTGCCGCGCCCGAAGTAGTCGTGATAAAGCGGCGGACTTTCGCCGAGCTCATGATTGCCCAAAGTGGTGTAGTAGGGGATATCCAGCTGTTCGAGCTCGGTCTGAAAACGTTCCAGCTGTTCGCGCGTGCCTTGTTGGGTCAGATCTCCGGCGCCCAGCAGAAAGTCCAAGTTCGGCTGTTGGTTGAGCACGCGATAGATGTCTTGCACGTCGTCGATCGCTTCTTGCACGTCACTCATGACAGCGAAGCGGAACTCATCGACTGCCTCGGCGTTCGGCGGGGCCAAACGCAAGTCCAGCCGCGAGTCCGAGCTACTGATGTCGGAAAGCGCATACAGACAGCGCGTGGGTAGCGGGGGATCCAGGGGGATCACCTGGGCGCTTTCCGCGTGCAGCTGCGTGCCTGGTATGCAGTTTTCAATCACTAGCTCGAAGCGCTCGGGTGCTGGTTTTGCGAGTTTCAAACTCAGGTCGAAGCTTGGGGCGCTGGCCCAAAGCACCAAGCGCTCACGCTCCAAGCTGCGTACGGCGGCGAGCCCCTGGCTCACGCTCACCTCCAGATCGTCGCCCGCGGCTTGGCCCACTCGCTGGTCGCGCTCGGCTCTCTCCTGGCTCGGTCGCAGACAGCCTTGCAGAGCCAGGCAGCACAGGAGTCCGTTGAATATCGTGCATGGAAGCCGCATCTCGCCCCTCTTACTCTTGTTCAAATGCCAGCGAGACGCCCATGGCCAGACTGCTGCCGACTTCGGCCTGCACGCTCAGTCCCCACGGGGGCAACGGGAAATAGTCGGCGCGCGCCCCGAAATGTCCGAGCACGCCACTGCCAAGGCCGGGGACCTTCAACCCACCGACCAGTCCGTCATGGCGCTGGTCGATATAGATCTCGGCTTCACCGTGAGCGTCCCCGTGACCCAGGTACACTCCGAAGCCGGCGTGCGCCAGAAGCAAGCCAGCGTCGTCCGTGTCACTCACCTCGGCCAGGTCGTAGTCGATGTTCTGGCGTCCATAACCGGCGCCGAATTGTAAGAACGCCCCGCGCACGTCACTTAGGTAGTGCTGGACATCGAGTCGCAGATCCAGATTACCTTCGAAGGTTTGAATGCTGAAGCCGGACGATACCCGCCGCTCTTGTGTCCAGGCTGTCTGTAGTTCGAGGTAGCTGCGGCTTGTGGTGCCCCGAGCAGCCCACACGCCCTGCTCGCCCCAGACGCGCCATCCGAGTAGCGCGCGGAGCAGCCCCGCGCCGGCTCCCGCGGCGTCATGCAGGGGTGCGTGCGCGGTGTTCACTCCCACGTGCAAAGCTCGCCATTGAAGATCTAGTGCCGTGGTCGCGAAGTGTTCCGTGGAAAATTGCGGATCAGATACATGCAGATAGCCCACCCGAGAGAGTAGGAGCGGAGTGTGTCGGGCAACGCCGAGGCCAGCGTGAGGCGCCATCGTGGCGTACACGCTGGTTAGATAGGAGGTGCTGAACAATCCGAACCCGGAGGCCAGCAGCAGCCCATTGGGACCCACGGTGTCGCGCGCGGCTCCCGTGGACGCCAGTAGCGCCAAGCTACCTATGGTCAAACCTAGTCCACTCAGCTCCCACCACAGCAGCCGTTGAGCGGTTTGTTGTCGCCCCTGCAACCAGGGGCCAGCGCTGTGAATGATGGGGCCCGGAAACACCGCCGCCAATTGGGGCCAGGGGGCTGGCGCTCGGGCGCTGCCGGGGGCCGCTGGTTCGCTCGGCACTGAGGTTGCTGGAGCTGGGGCTGAGGCGTCTGAGGCGCTTGCCGACTGAACTGCCGCAGTGGCCACGCCCAAGATGAGCGTCCTCCACGCCCATCGCTGCCGGTGCAAACATCCCACCCACCCCTCATAGGGCGCGTCGCCGGGATTGTCAGCTGCTTGTTCGACTCGGCTACTATTCAGCGGCGACTGGTCGGTTGAGGCTCACCCCAAGCAGCTCACGCAGCTGCGCGTAGCTCTCACCGACAGCAAAGCCAAACAAGTCCTTGAGCTGCTCTTCGCGCGACAGCGTGATTTCGCTCAAAGTGCGTTCGAGCGCGCGGGCCGCGAGTTCTGGATCGCCACACGCCACGAGGCCCACGCGATTTTGCACGCGTGTCACTTGAGCCAACCACGCATCGACACGAGCGGGCAGTCTGTCGAACGGGATCGCGCCCAACTTGCTCTCGAGCTTGCCCAAGTCTGACTTGTCCATTTGCTTTTTCAGCGCTTTGGCGAGCTTCCTGCCGTCAGCGGACTCGAGTTCGCGCTTGTCGGTCAGTGCATAGCAGCACTCGAGCAGAGCAATCAGTTTTTCGCGGTCAACCTGGCCGCCAGTGCTGCACGGAATTAACACTCTGGTTTCGGTGCGGAGCAGCACGAGTGAACGAGCCCAACAGAAGACGAGTTCTTGGGGGCTGACGCCGCGAGCCAAAGCCCGAGAGGCAGACCAGGCGCGCTGTCGGACCGGAAGCGGAGCGACTGTCCAGCTGTCGGCCTCAGCGGTCAGGTAGAGCTCGGGGGGATCGACACCCAACAGGGTACTGGTCCAGCTCAAGGACCGCGCCAGCATCGTGGTGCTACCTTGCACGTCAGTGAAAGACAGATTGGAGAGCAGCTCTTGTTGCTGCTTTGGGGTGCCCATTAGTGCCGCGCGGGCTGGTCCGGCGATGAGTTCCAGCACCGAGACGAGCGCTGGATCGTGATCGGCGCTGGATAGCCCCTTGGCGAAGTCACTGCCGGCCAGTGGCCGACCCAGTTGTGGCAGCGTTTCAACGCGCTGGGATTCGACGAGCGCGCGCTCGCCGTGGTTGGCCTCACCTAGGTAGTTCAGGATACAGGCTGTATTCCAGGCAGCGTCCCGATCTTTGGCCCAGGCAAAGAAGGCGGCTGCACGCCGGTAGGGCTGCGCTTCCATGGGTTCGAGCTCGAGGGCCGCACGGTAGTGGCGCTCGGCGTCTTCCACCTGCTGGGCCACTTCGCACAGCGCTGCGGCCTCGAGGTGCAGCGCGGCGTTCTTGGGACGCAATTCACAGGCGGCCTCCAACACGTCGAGTGCGCGGGGGTTGTTGTCGAGCTTGCTGGCATAGATGCGAGACAGGGCCACCCGCAATTTGACTTGCGCGTCAACGTTGCCCAGACCGGCGATCAGCTGTTCATACAGGTGCGCTAGTTGATCCCAACGTTCATGCCTCGCGAGCAGCGTCGCGGCAATTTGTAGCGCACCCACCGAATGCGGGAATGCGCGCAAGCAACGTTCAGCGGCGAGCAGCGCGGCAGTGCCGTCACCAGCCACCATGGCTTCACGTGCTTGCTTGAGTAGTTCCGCCTCGTCCTTTGGCGGAGTGCTGGTGGCAGGCGCCCGCCAAGAGGCTGGCGGCTCGACGGCCTCGAGCTCACCACTGGGTGGGCTGGAGTGGGCGTGCTTTTGGGCCTGCTCTGCCCGAGCGACGCGTGAGCGGATCTGGCTGGACTCCGGAACCTCGTCGTGGTCCTCACTGAAGTTGTGAGGATCCCGAATCAGGGAAACGTCATCCGCGCTCTGGGGCGCGTCTGAATCGAAGAAGCCATCGGATTGCAGTTGTCGTTCCGAGTCGGGCTGCTGCTCTGCCCTCACCACCAGAGCAATGGGTTGCTGCTCGGGGTCCTCGGGTGACTCGTCCGCCGCAGCGGGATTCGATTGCGGCGGCTGCCTGAGCGCCTGTTGCTCCAGCTCCAGGGCCCGCCTCTGAGCCGCCTCGAGCTGCGCCGCGCGCTCCCGCTCCTGACGCAGGTGCGCGATGCGTTCACGTTTCTGCAGGGCTAGCTCAGCATTGAGTTCAGAGTCTTGGTCAGCAGCGTCTTGGTCAGCAGTGTCCTGGTCAGCAGTGTCCTGGTCAGCAGTGTCCTGACTAGGCGCAGAC
>JBNLEN010000222.1:0-9386 GCA_050304975.1 Polyangiaceae bacterium | reverse complement strand
CAGGCAGCTGCGGCCGCACCGCCGACGCAAACCGCAGATCGTGGCCGCCACCACCCTACTTCAACGCAAGCGCGAGCGACAGGCGTTCGAGACTGGGGCGGCGGACAGCGCGCCGCAGCTGGCTCAGCCGCCCAAGCCCCAAAGGCCTGCCCCTGCGGCGCAGGCTTCGTTCCGCGGCGCCGCCCCTCCCCCCTCATCGGCACGCCGCCCGCGCCCCACCTCTCGCCCGCCTCCCATGTCCCCGGCACCGGAACACAACGCCACCACGGCAGCGCCTAAAAAGACGGCGGCCCAGGTGCTGCTCGAGCGCCGGCGCAAATCCAAGCGCTGACGACCGCGTGAAAGTCCGTCCACGGAACTTGGCTTTGCGCAAGAACTGAGCGACTCTGCAGTCGTAACGATGTTTCAGCGACTGTCACTACTGCTCGGCGCGCTCACTCTCAGCTGCGCAACGCATCCGGTGCCTTGCCGCACGGCGACTAGCTGTGACAGCGGCCATGAATGCCTGGCCAATCGTTGTGTACCCGTGGGCTCGGAGCCCGTGACACCAGCCACGCGACGGCTGGTACTCAATCCGTCTCAAACAGCGGTTAGCAACGTTTCGGCGGGGGCCCTACCTCCCGCCGCATACTTGGGCGGTCCGTCCGCTCAGCGCCAAGAACTTTACTTGGGTTTCGATCTGACTGGGGCAGCGGGCGCAACGCTCGACACCGCATTTCTGCTGCTTCGCCCTAGCCCCGGCAGCGCCCCGCTGTCGGAGGACATCGAGGTCACCGTAGAACGCCTGGCTTCTCCCTGGTCACCCCGCGACGTCGCCGCAGGATTCTTGCCCCGCGTGACCAATGGCAGCGGCCGCGGCCTGGCGCACGCCAGCAGTGTCGTACGCGTCGACGTGACGCAGCTGCTGCAACAGCAGCTCGCTGCCCCGGACCGGTTTTGGGGACTGGTCGTGCACAGCACCCAGGATAGCCAGCGCAGCTTTGCTGCGTCGACGGGCATCTCTGGTGATGCTCCGCGCCTGGAGCTCTACCTGACTACAGCATCCAGTCAGGTCAAAGCCAATCCGTCGAAGAATAACAAGAAGTAGTGCCCTCCGCCTCCCCCCCCCCTCCGCTGCTGCAGGTGGACGACCTGAATGTATCGTTTCCTGATCGCAGGCGCTCCGACAGCGACCCGCAGCAGGGCCTGCTACGGGTCTCCTTTGAAGTCCCTGAAGCGTCCAGCGTCGCCGTGGTTGGAGAAAGCGGCAGTGGCAAGAGTCTCGCTGCGCTTGCCATCCTGGGCCTACTGCCCTCTGCGCCAAGCTGCAATATCAGCGGTCGCATCCTCTTTCGGGGTCGAGATCTCTTGCAGCTTTCCGAGCCCGCTTTGAATCAGATCCGAGGCGCTCAGCTGGCCATGTCTTTTCAGGAGCCGGAATCAGCGCTCGACCCATCCGCCACCATCGGCCGGCTGCTGATCGAGCCTATCCGTTCACACCTTTCGCTTTCGCGAACGGCCGCGCGCCAGAAAGCCGAACAGGTGCTAGCCATGGTGGGCGTTCCCAATCCGCGCCAAACCTTCGCCAGCTTCCCCCATGAGCTATCCGGCGGTACCCGGCAACGGGTCATGTTGGCGCTCGCGCTCAGCTGCAACCCCAAGTTACTGATCGCCGACCAACCCACCAGCGGCATCGATCCGACCACGCGCGCACAGCTTTTGGACGTGCTCCAGCGGGTGCAGGAAGAGCATGGCACCAGCCTTCTGCTGATCACTCACGATCTGGGAATGGTGGCAGAAAACGCGAGCCAGGTAGTCGTCATGTACGCAGGGGAAGTGATCGAAGCCGGCAAGACCACTGATGTGCTGCTGCAACCGGCTCATCCTTATACCCGCGCCTTGTTGGACAGCGTGCCACCAGCGGACCCGGTGGGGCCTCCAGAGTCCCGGCGTTTGCCTGTGATCGCCCTCGGCTCGGGCGTTGTGGACCCGCAACCAGGCTGCCGCTTTCGTACCCGCTGCGAGCTGCGTCAACGCCTCGAGCAGTCGGGCCAGGAGGTCGAGCGGTGCGAACAACAGTCGCCCTCGCTTCGCCAATCGGAGCAGGTTCACGTGCGTTGCCACTTTGCGGAGTTGCTCTATGGCGCCTAGCCTCCTGCCCCCACCCAATGCAGGCGCCGACGAGAGCGAAGCCTTCGTGCCGCTGCTTCAGGTCGAAAACCTGTCCAAGCTGTACGCGGTGCGTCGTTGGCTGCGACGCCCCCGATTCGCCCATGCGTTGCAGGGGGTGTCGCTGCACATCGAGCGGGGAGAAACTCTCGGGTTGATCGGGGAAACCGGCTGCGGCAAGACGACGCTGGCGCGCACGATATTGCGCCTGACACCTCCCACGCTGGGTCAGATCGCGTTCGAGGGCGAACCCATCACCGATCTGACCGATGCCCAGCTGCGCCCCCTGCGGCGGCGCATGCAGCCCATCTTCCAGGATCCGCGCAGTGCGCTGAATCCGCGCATGAAGATTCGGGATATCGTGGCGGAGGGACTGCGCATTCATCACCTAGATGAGGCGAAATCCGAAACCGAGCGAGTGGAGCAATTGCTGACTCAGGTCGGACTTCCGCAGGACTTGGCCGACAGAATGCCGGTAGAGCTCAGCGCTGGCGAACGCCAGCGCGTCGCCCTGGCGAGAGCTCTAGCGGTCCGACCAGACTTGCTGGTGTGTGATGAGCCGGTCAGCGCCCTGGACGCCTCGGTGCAAGCACAGATCATCAACCTATTGCTGGACCTGCAGAGTGAGTTTGGGATCGCCTATCTGTTTATCTCTCATGACGTCAGATTGGTGCGTTTCGTCAGTCATCGCCTGGCCGTGATGTATCTCGGACGAATCGTCGAAACGGGGCCAACGGAGCTATTGGCGAATCACCCTCGCCACCCATACACGCGCGCATTGTTCAACGCAGTGCCCGAGATCGAGCCGAGTCGGCGCCGCCTGCGGATTTTGCTCGAAGGAGAACCCCCGGACGCGTTTGACCCGCCATCGGGCTGCAACTTCCACCCTCGCTGCCCCCGTGCGGAGCGCGGGATGTGCGACGGGGAGCCGCCGGCGCTGCAAGAAACTGAGCCCGGTAGCGGCCACTTCTTCGCTTGCTACAATCCCAATATCTGAGGCTCGCCAAGCCCGAACAGCTCCCATGAGAACCAAAGCCTACGATGTCATTTGCCTGTTGTTCGACGAGTTCGAACTACTGGACCTGGCGGCGTTTTCTCAAACTCTGAACCTGGCTGGAAAGCACTGGAATTGGCGCCCTTTTAAACTGCACTTGGTCGCCGCCAAGGTAGGGCCCCAACTCAGCACCAGCCAGGTCCGTGTGCTAGCGGAGCAGGACTTGGACGACTGCCCAGCTGCGGAGCTGCTGTTCATTCCAGGCGGATACGGCGCCCGCAGCCTGGCCCGCTCGAATTCGGTTTGCGAGTTTGTTCGCAAGCAGGCGGCAAATGCGCAAGTCGTCGTGACGGTCGCCCAAGGCAGCCTACTGTTGGCCGCGGCGGGAGTTCGCGACATCAGCGTGGCGCTGAGCCCCACCCACGCTCAGGTGCTCGAGCAGCTCTCGGACGCGAAGCCCCAGGTGAGCGTAGTCGATGAAAGCTGGTGCCTGTCGGGCAAATTCATCACCGCCAGTACTTCAGCCGCAGCGCTCGACGCGAGCCTAGGGGCGATTCAGCGCACCCTGGGGGACAAGCTCGCCAACAAGGTCGCGCACGAGCTCGGCTTGCTCAGAACGCTATCCGTGGCTCCGCCCATGATCGAGCTACTCAACAAGCCCGAAAACTGAGCCGCTGCACCGTCGGCGCCCAACGGCAGACCGTACCCCGATACCCGTGTGACCGTCAGTCCCCGTCCGCCACCAGACGGTCGACGAACTTGGCCGCCATGTCGATGAAGCTTCGAACCTTCGGCGACAGTTGATGGGCGGTGGGGTAAACCGCGTACAGGCCAGTTTCCGCACCGGAGAACTCAGGCAAGACTCGCTGCAGGGATTCTTTCGCCGGGCAGACCGTGCGCGGTAAATTCGCAATGCCTGAGCCGGCGAGCGCGGCGCGCTTCAAAAACCCGTAGTCATTCGACGAGACGCTGCCGCTGACCTCGACCTGCACGTCTCCTTTCGGACCGCGCAGCGACCAAGTGGAGTTGAGCACGTTGTGCCCTAGCAACAAGCAGCGGTGGTCAGCGAGATCTTCCGGCTTTTTCGGGGTCCCGTAGCGCTTCAGATACTTGCTGCTGGCAAACAGGCGCGAGCGACTTCGGTTGAGCTTGCGGGCTACCAAACTCGAATCACGCAAATTGCCCCCACGTAACGCTACATCAAACCCCTCTGCCACCAAGTCGACATGCCGCGTAGATAGCTCAGCCACGACTTGCACCTCCGGATACTTGGCCTGATACTCCGCAACCAGATCCCCCAAGAACACGAACCCCACGTCATTGGGAGCTGTCACTCGCAAGACGCCCCGAGGCGAGTCCTGCAGGTTGCTCACCGTGCGCTGAGCGGCGTCGAGCTCATTCAGCACGCGGTTGCAGTGGCCATAGTAGACGCTACCAGCATCGGTCAGGCTCAGCTTGCGCGTCGTGCGCTGCAATAAGCGAGCGCCGAGGTCTTTTTCCAGCCTTGCAACGCGGCGGCTGACTGTCGACTTCGGGAGCCCCAGGCGCTTCGCCGCGGCACTGAACCCGCCTGCTTCGACCACGCGCGCGAAGACCAATACGTCATTCAGATCGAGGTTCATGCCGACAACCTTCCGAGCTCAATGCTGCCATCAGCTTCCGTGTCGTGGAACTTTTCGTAGTCCACCATCAACCGCCCATCTTCTAGTTGTTCGATCACATCCACGAAGCGATGTCCGACGCGGATGTCTTCTGGATAATAGAGCTTTCGCGCGTACACCGTCTGCCCGTAGGTCCCGTCGTGGCCCATCAGCGTCACGATCAAGGATATCAGCTGTTTGCCCGGTTCAGACCAATCGACAGCATACAGTGGACTGTCTTCTTCTATCACGTGCACGACAGTCCAAGTGAGGGCAAACATCGGCGAGCGTGGCCGGAGCAGTTTCAAGTCGTGCAGGCGACGTAGATGGTGTCCCTCCGCGCTGATTTCGTCCCGCAGCACAACCAGGTTGACGGAGGCGTCGACCACGTCATTTCCTCGTGCGTTCCCCACGCGAAATACCAAACTCGGCTTGCCGTGCATCTTGGTGAGGATCAGCGGAGCGCTGAATAGAGCGCTCGACTTGGGGCGACTGACCTTGGCGAACACGAAACCAGTGATGATCGCCAGCCCAATCATACTGACCGCCGCTTCGATCGTCGCCACCGTGTTGCCGTAGTCGCTAGCGGGCGAGAGGGCTCCATAACCGATGGTGGACATCGTCTGGACGCTGAAGAAGAATGCGTCGGCAAAGCTGTTCCGTTCGACGCTGATGGAGCCTGGCTCAAGCACGTACAGTGCTGCAAAAAACACATTGAGGATCAGGAACAGAAAACCGAACGTCACGAACACCCGCAGCCAGCCGCCATCCATGAAGAAGAAGTACAGGTCGCTGCGCAGCTCTGCGGGAGCCCCCTTGCGAACGGCTTGACTCACATCGATGCGACGGCGCTTGTCCGCAAGCGGCAACGGCTCTTTGGCAAGTTCGGAAATGCTCCTTTTGCCATGCTCGACGTGCTCGCTCTCCTCGAGCGGGGCCATCATCATGTCGAAGATCACCTGGGCGACGACCACCGATGTCAGCAGCACGAGAAACAAGCCACCGCTCATCGTGCCGCCCGCAGGCGCCAACACCAGCACGACCAGACCGGAAGCCCAACGCATGTTCACCCGCGACCGATCTTGCAGCTGGACCAGCTTGCGGTGCGTCACCGAATCGATTGCGGCCACGGCAAACAAAGCCAGCGCCAGAAAACCCGCCAACAGCCAGCGGTATTTGTCCGGCGAGGGCTCCAAGAAGTTGAAGTGCAGGGCTTTCTTGATCGCTACCCCGATTGCGACGATGCTCATCTGCAACGGAATGTGCCCATACAACCAGATGATCCAGCGACCTCTGCCTTCCTTGATCTCCGAGCCGGCAACATCGTCGAAATAGATCCACCAGATCCCACAAGTAATGATCAGCAGTACAGCTGTCTGACTGTAGAGCCCGAGTCCGCCCTGCTCAGCAGCCAAGCCGCCCAGGACCTTGACGAACGACTCACCCAGAACGATCAATGTCAGCAAGCTGTAGCGCTCTGCGAGATGCTCGAAGTCGATCGGAAATCGTTCCGCCAGGGCCAAAGACTGCTTCTTTAGTGGCGCACCCAAAACGACCAACGTCGCCAATCCCCAGACGGCATGCTTGTACTCCGTCGGCACCCAGATGGACGACAGCCAGATCGCTCCGCTGAGCGCAAACACCGCTCCCCAGTACTTCGAATAGTCCCTGCCCTCCTCCACCTGACGGTAGGCGCGGAAGTACATCAGTCCGATGATCAAGAGCGCGATACCGGAATAGGTTGCAAAACCATCATTTTCCCGGTCCAGCACCGTGCCGGCATTGAGCGCCATGCCTCCCACCGCGAACATCTGCACAAACACGCAGAGGCGGTGTACGAAGTCGTCGATGCTGTACCGATTTTGGTAAAAAGTGAACCCCGTCCAGGCCACCCACAGCGGGACGAATACCGAGGCGAATGCCAACGCCCCCAATACGGACACGTGCGCGCTCAAGCCGTTTCCCAACTGGATGAACGCGGCAACGAAGATCAAGTCGTAAAACAGCTCGAGCCAGCTGGCCTTCTTCTCTAGACCCAACGCCGGGCTGTGAAAAATCGGACGGTGATACCAGCGACTGCGCATTGCCAGCGGTGTGGCAAGGCCGCAAACCGGCGTCAAGCAAGTCGTTGCGCTAGGAGCAACAATCCTGATTTCATTCGCAGCGCTGGCTCACGCGGGCCCGGGCGCTCTCGCACCGCTGTTTACCGTCCTCACAGCGGCCGTTGGCGTGTGAACTCGGCAAGTCTTCGGCGAGCTCGCAGATCTTGTCAGCTAAATCGCAGATATTGTCCCGAAATCGCTCGGCAGCCCCGCAGTCCGCGTTCGAAAGCGCCGTGCTCAGCTGCTCAGCCAAACGCTCGAACTCCAGCTCGGAGACCATCACCTCACTGTCCGCGCTGATCCTCTGCTGCGGTGGTGGTGCGGGTTCAGGTGCGGGTGCTGCACCAGGAGCGACCTGTCGTGACTCCTGCTCCGACGCGTCTTCGTCCCAGCTCTCTTCCGCAGCCTCCCCGCCGCTGTCGTCGTGGCCGCCTTCGGACGTAGGGGCGCTCTTGCTGGGCGCTTGAGCCTCCGGCGTCGCCCCACCGCAGCTAGGAAGCAACGCCACCAGCGCCGCAGCCAACCCCAGCCTCAGGGCTGTCACTTTCTTGCGGCCTGACTCACTCGCTCCGATTTCGTCAATCATTCTTCCCCAAGGCTCCTCTTCATCAGGACTTCGTTCACCAACAGTGCTTGGTGGTAGGCTTCGATCGCTTCGTCTTTGCGTTCCAGCTGCTCCAAGGCTTGCGCTTGGACCATGAACAGGTTGGAAACTGCCACGCTTGGTTGCTTGGATAGCTGCAGCCCGTCGGTGGCAGCATCCACGGCGGCCTGAGCGGCCCCCTGCTGAAGCTCCAGCTTCGCGATTCGAAAGTGTACGTCTTGCTTCACCCAGCGGAGATCCTCCGCATTGGAACTCGGGATCTCGCTGAGCAGCCCGCGCAACCCCGCGACGGCCAAACGGCGTTGCTCCGGGCTGGCGGCAGAGTCCGCTGCTTGGTGAACCCGCCGCAACCGGTCTATCCATGCCGCTTTGGAGCCGAGCGGAGCACTCTCGGCTTGATCTGCCGACTCAGGTTGCGACGCTGATTGTGCTTCCGCTGGCGCAGCTGCTTCTGCCGATGGGGACAGCGTCGTCACGCGCTCCGAGGCGGCTTCATGCCGACTGCGATCTTTGGAGCATCCAGCAGTCATCAGGCAGCTCAGCGCAAGCCCGAAAAGCGCGGCCCGCCAGCCCCCAACGACGCGCACCCGTGTCATCGGTAGCGAGCCTCCAACGCGGCAAAGACCTCGCCCCGGTAGGCGTTCAACTCACGCTCAAAGTCTTCGCTGGCTTCCCCGGGCGTGCCTTGGAGTACCGACGACTGCAACTGCAGCAGACGACGACTTGGCTCGGGCAATGCGGACTCTTGGCGGTCGCTTTGGGCGAGCCGCCGCGGCGCTGTCGCCGGTTGAGATTGAACGTCCTCGGCCGCTGCCGGAGGCGCGGCTGCAGATTGTTCTGCCACCTGAGCGGCCATCTCTTGCTGGCCGCCAACAGCCTGAAACAGCGCAAAACCACCGGCGGCGGCCGGCACCGCCAGCCAAAGCCAACGAAACCAAGTTGGCACGATTGGCTGCCTAGTAGAAGACAAGCGCTTCTGTTCCTGCTGAGTCAATAGCTCGCTCAGCAACTGTTGCTGCCGCTCGGGGTCGAGCTCAGGCTGATGGCTCACCCGCAGCAGCGCCGCCGCTTCCAAGGCTTCACCCGGCTCGCTGTCGAGCCGACCGCCATCCAACACCCGAGCCAACTCCTCTGCTTCGCGTAGCTCTTCAGCGCTGACCTCGTCGCCGACCTCGTCTGGGCTGATCTGTTCGTCATCCGATCCGGACACTGATCGCCTCCTTATCATTGCGGGCCGCTTCACCCCAGAACTTGCGCAGCGACTTGAGCGCCCTGAGCAGGAGCACGTCGAAGGTGCCGAGCTTCACATCCAGCAACTCCGCGCAGCGCTCACGCGGCAGTTCCTCGAAGAAGCGCAGCTCAATCGCGCGTCGATAGCGGGGATTGAGCTTCTCCAAACACGCCTGCAAACGCGTTCGCACCCCCACGTATTGGTGCTTGCAATCCAGCGCCTCGGACGGCGAAAGGGGGGACTCCAGCAGCGCTCCTAGCTGCCCCTCCAGGTTGACTAGCGCCCGTCCACTGACGCCGCGGGCACGATGCATATCGGTCGCCTTGTTGATCGCGATGCGCGCCAACCAGAAGTAGATGCTGGTGTTGCGCAATTCGAACTGGTTCAGACGTTCCAACGCCAGACGAAAGGTCTCGGACAGCGCATCCTCGGCGGCAGCGTGATTTCCCAAGCGAGGTAGCAACACGCGACTGAAGATGAGTTGCGCATACGCGTTGTACAGCTCGCCGATGGCCGCGGACTCTCCTTGGCGGGCACGCTTGAGCAGCTGGTTTTCCCAGCGCAGCCGCTGCCTGCTGTTGAGCTCGTCGTCCATACCTCGGGTGCGGGCAGCCCCCACATGGCTCCCCGAGAGGTATCGCGTGGAAGGGCGGGCTACGTCCAGTTT
>JBNLEN010000221.1:0-9405 GCA_050304975.1 Polyangiaceae bacterium | reverse complement strand
AAGCGCAACGCCCGTTCGCGTGGGGATTCGCTGGTTTCGGTAATGCTCTCGACGGCTTCGGCTTCGCGCAACAGCGTGTCGTCACTGGTGGTCATATGGTCCATGACAGCGCGGACTCGCTCGCGTAGCGTTGGCACCTTTGGGTACTTCACCTCGTAGTGGCCCACGCGGTCGCTCACCGCCCAGGTGACGGGCATGTCCGGTAGGCCCAGGTGCTGCGTGGTGCCCGCCGTGGCGCCCACGTTAAATGCTAGGAAGGCGCGCGCGTCAGCGAACCCATCGCGCACCCGGACGGAGTATCTATAGCCGGATGGTATGGGTTCTCCGTCAATCTCGAGTGGTTTGTAGTACGCTCTCATCATTGCGATGCCGATTCGCATGAAGGAGGAGAGCAGCGTGGCGGCGAACACGGCGCGGATCGGTTTGGGGGTGTGGTCGCCGTATCTAAGTCCCCAGCGGATGGCCTCCTCATCACTACCAGCCAGCTCATAGAGCCCATTCACCAACTCCATGTAGCGCGCCCAAGGCACCTTCTTGCCCGCGCGCAGCTCATCACTGCCCAACGCGAAGCGCTGCCGCAGCTCCTCCACGGTGTAACCACCCGCTTGAGCGACCTTCAGCGCCGTGTGCACCAGCGCACCGTCGACATCCGTCATCTCACCGCTTCGCCTTCATGAAGTCCAGGCCAGGACCTTAACCACGGATCGACCAAGTGCTGAATATCAGCTGGTGAAAACGACAATCTCAGCCGCACCCATGTGGGCCAAATAATCTTAACGAAATGCTAAGACTAGCCTAACTGGGCTAGCTAGCGTTGGCAGCTGGAGCAGTAGCTCGTAGTCCGCTGGCCGATTACGCAGCGCGTAATCAGCTGGCCGCAACGCGTGCACGGCTCCCCGCCGCGGCCGTACACCAGGCGCCGATCCTGGTAGCTGCCAGCGCTGCCGTCCGGGGCGATGAAGTCGCTGATGGTCGTGCCGCCCGCCTCGATCGATTGTTGGAGCACGAGACGCACGTTTTCGGCCAGCGCGTCATACCGGGCGCGGGTGATGCGATGGCTGCCGCGCGTGGGGCGAATGCCGCTGAGGAATAACGCTTCATCCGCGTAAATGTTGCCGACGCCTGCCAGCACCTTCTGATCCAACAGCAGCGACTTGACGGGCAGTTTACGTGAGCGCGAAGCCGCAAACAGATGTTCTCCGGCGATCTCCAAAGCGTCCACACCCAACTTTTCGAGCCTGGGGTCACTGGTCGACCGCGAAAGCCAACGCACTTTGCCAAACTTGCGTACGTCGCGAAAGAACACGCGGGCCCCGCCATCTTCAAAACTCAAGCTCAGGTGCGTGTGCTGATCTGGGTAGTGCCCCAGCTTGCTGTTGGCCGCGCCTTCGGCGAACAATTGTCCGGTCATCCCCAGGTGCAGCAGTAAGCGGCTGCCATCATCCAACCACGCGACGAGGTATTTGCCGTGGCGCGAAACCCGCTCGAACGTGCGCTGCTCCAGTCGGCGTTTCAGCGTCGCCGGAGGCGTCAGGAAGAAGTAGCTCGGCTTGGTGGTCAACAAGCGGCTCACTCGGCGCCCCAGCAGGTGGGGTTCAATGCGTCGGCGAGTGATTTCGACTTCAGGCAGCTCTGGCATGGATGGTCATTGTTCTACCATCTCTTCAACCAGCGCCTGATGATCCGTCTCGACGGAGTGCGTTTCCGCGGTCGGCGAATGGGGCTGAAGCGGTCGCTCAAACGCAAAGAACACAGAGCTCCCGTCTTCATCCAGCGTTTGCGTCGAGTACCAGGCGCCGTGAGGGATATCGATGCTGTCGCCCGCGCTCAGCTCATGCTCATGCCCATCCACCTGGATGCGCACGCTGCCCGACAAGACCAGCAGCGATGCGTCCATCCGCGGGTGGATCCGCGGGGGATGCCCCTCCGTCAAGTGCTCCAGCTTGTAGGGTCTAGCGGACTCGGTCAGACGCACCTGGGCGAAGCGGTGACCCCGCTCCTCGGCTCGCGCTTGCTCGCCCTCGGACAGAGATGCAGAGCTCAACGCTGCCGGCGTGCACGCACCCCAAGCCAACGGCAGAGCGGCGGCGAGCATGGCGACCGCAAAAACCCTCATGGTCTGCATATTGTAGCGGCTGGTCGGGAAATCTCGACCCAAATGATTCAAGAGCGATTTCACTTGGTTGCGCTATTTGGGGGAGATACTCTCGGCTCCGTGCCCAGCCAAACTACGAACAACGTGCGTGTGTCGGTTCAGTCCGAGTTCAGCCCGGAGCGTTCCAGTGAGGGGCGCGGTCAGTGGTTTTTCCTGTACCACATCGAGATCAAGAACGAAGGAGCAGACACCGTGCAGCTGCTGACTCGCCATTGGATCATCACGGATGCCCATGGTGAGGTCGAAGAGGTGCGCGGCCCTGGGGTGGTCGGCCAGCAGCCAATCCTGCGTGAAGGCGAGTCGTTTTCGTATACGTCGGGGTGCCCGCTGAAGACGCCCTTCGGCTCGATGGAAGGCAGCTACGAGATGTCCAGTGAGTCTGGGGATCACTTTGAGGTCGAGATCCCGCCCTTCGCGTTACGCGACCCGTCGAAGATGCAGTAGCTCGGTCAGCGTAACGAGGCGGCCAAGCCGTCCAGGATGTCTTTCTCGGAAACGCGCACGCTAGCGAGCGCGAAGTGTTCATAAATCACGTCCAATACCAGCGCGCCGCCGACGATCACGTCAGCGCGCTTCTTCTCGAGCAGTAGCTCTCGCCGCTGGGCAACCGTAGCTTCTGCCATCGCCTGCAGAAAGTTCGCCGCCTCCGCCCGAGACAAGGCGTAGCCGTGGGTCTTCGTCGGATCATACTCGGTCAAACCCAGGCTGAACGCAGCGCAGCTGGTCACGGTACCTGCCAAGCCCACCCAAGTTTTGACTCCCGCTGGTGGCACAGCGTCTTCCACCCGCTGCAACTGTTGGTGCACGAACTCGCGACAGCGCTGAAGCTCATCCGGATGCGGTGGGTCGCTGGACAAGAAGCGCTCGGTCATGCGCACGCCGCCCATGTCGATCGAAATGAACGACTCTGGCCGCTCTGTCCCCTTGGCGAACTCGGTGGAGCCGCCGCCGATGTCAAAAATCAGAAATGGCGCGTCCGCCGTCGGCATTCCAGCCGTGGCTCCGGCGAAGGACAGCTTGGCTTCGTCTTCACCCGAAAGCAGCTCCGGAGTCTTGCCCACGGCTTGCTGCACGGCTTGAAAAAACACGTCGCGATTGTTGGCGTCACGCGCGGCGCTGGTGGCGGTGATGCGCAGAGCGTCCGTGATCGCGTGCTCACGCAGGCAGGCGCCGTAGCGCCGCAATACCTCAAGCGTGCGCTCCACGGCTTCTGGGGCTAGCCCGCCGGTCCGATCCACCCCTTGCCCCAGGCGTGTGATGAACATCTCCCGCAGTAGCTCTTGACCGGAAGCGTCGGTGATCAGCAAGCGAACGGAGTTGGTACCTATGTCGATGGCGGCAACGGGGCCTTGAGACGCATTCATGAGGAGTGGATGGCGCCGTAGCACAAATACTTGTGCTCCAGGTAGTCATCCATGCCAAAGCGAGAACCCTCACGACCGACGCCGCTGTGTTTGACGCCGCCAAACGGCGCGACCTCCGTGGAGATCAAACCGGTGTTGATGCCGAGCATGCCGTACTGCAAAGCCTCCGCCATGCGGGTGCTGCGCGCTAGATCGCGCGTGTAAAAATAGGCGGCCAGGCCTGCGTTGGTGTCGTTGGCCAGGGCTATCGCTTCCGCTTCAGTCTCGAAGGCGATGAGCGGCGCCACAGGGCCAAAGGTCTCTTCACGACAAACCAGCATTTCAGAGCTTACGTCTGTCAAAATGGTCGGTTCAAAGTAAGTGCCGCCCAGCGCGGAGCGCTGGCCGCCCAAGAGCAGCTTGGCCCCGCCTGCGAGCGCGTCTTGGATGTGGGCTTCCACTTTGTCGACGGCCGCCTGGTTGATCAACGGCCCGAGTTTGCTGTTCGGCTCCGTTCCCGGGCCCAGGGTCAACTGAGAGACCTTGGCCTTGAGGCGCGTGCTGAACTCCGCCAACACACTGCGATGCACCAGCAAGCGGTTGGCAGTGACGCAGGTCTGCCCGCAATTGCGGAACTTGCAGGCGACCGCGCCGGAGACTGCTGCGTCCAAGTCCGCGTCATCAAACACGATGAACGGTGCATTGCCACCCAACTCCAGACTGACGCGCTGAACATTCTCAGCGCACTTGGCCGCCAGCTGCTTGCCCACCGCCGTCGATCCGGTAAAGCTCAGCTTGCGCACCCGAGTGTCTTCGAGCAGCGTGTTGCCGATCATTTCCGCGTCCTGTCGGCTGCCGGTGAGCACGCTGAACGCCCCCGCCGGTAAACCAGCGCGTTCACTCAATACTGCTAGCGCCAGGGCCGACAGTGGAGTCGCCTCCGCGGGTTTGACCAACATCACGCAGCCCGCGGCCAGAGCTGCGGCTAATTTCCGTGTGATCATCGCGCTGGGAAAGTTCCACGGAGTGATCCCCGCGCACACGCCTACGGCTTCGCGCGTCACTACCACCCGCACGTCCGAGCGATGCGCGGGGATGGTCGTGCCATAAACGCGCCGGGCTTCGCCGCTGAACCAATCGAAGAAGCCCGCGGCGTAGCGGAGCTCTCCAACCGCTTCTGCCAGTGGCTTGCCTTGTTCTGACGTCAAGATCAGGGCCAAGTCGCGCTCGTGCTCAGACATCAGCTCCGCCATGCGGCGCAAGATGTTCGAGCGCTGCAGCGCCGTCAGCGCCTGCCATTCGCCTAGGGCTCGGGTGGCTGCGTCAATTCCGCGGGCGACGTCGGCTGCCGTCACGCGCGTCACGGCGGCCAGCTCAGCGCCGCTAGCGGGGTTGATGATCGGGTATCGTTCGTCGCTGGCTAGCCACTGGCCGCCAACGAACGCGTCTTGGCGGAGCAGTGCGGGATCGCTCAGCTCGAGGCTGGGGGCTTGCATGGGTGGAGCTCGTCAGAAGGCACCGGCGAACCAAACGCCGGCGCGCTCGCCTTCGGGCACACTGTACAACATGCCTTCGCGAGGCCAACCCACTTCCACAGCCTCGGCAACGCCGGTCGACACGATCACCTCTTCATCCCGCTCGAGATGGCGGAGTTTGAGGGTCGCAGTGCCGGCTTCGAGGTCAGAAAGAACGGTGACCATCGGCAGCAGCGCTGTGAACTGGTACTGGCCGGGGCGCACGTTCTCGGAGATCAGTCGAGTCTTGGTGCCATCCAGCAGCGTCAGCGCGCCCTCTTGCCCATCAAAATCAGACAAGAACAAGCCGCGTTGGGTCAGGCTGTCGACTTTGACGCCGTAAATTGAAGCGCTCTTGGCGAGCAGCTCGAGCGAGCCGTCTTCAGCGTCCAACTTTTGCAGCTTGCCGTTGGCGCCGTCAAACTCGCTCACGATCCCCAACGGGGACATGTAGGCCACCTCAGTGGCGACTGGATCCATGTCTTCATCACCCAGCTTGCCGACGTACAGATCACCGCCCTTGTCCGACCAATTGAGCACGACCTGCATGTCTTGTTCGACCGTGACGAGCGACAGCGCCAAGTTTCCACGCTCACCGATGCGGATCGGCGCGTTGTCACCCCAGCGCACCCAGAGCGTGCCCACCTCCGGCAGAAACTCATCCACATCCGTGACGTACAGCACGAGCGGGCCGGACTCAGTCATGCCGGTGATGCGGTAACGTTGCACCCCTTTGCCCAGATCACGGCGCGTGTCCGTGTCGAGCTCATACGAGATCAGATGTCGATCCTCACAGGGGGAGTAATAGATCAACTCCCGGCCGTTCAAACCGACGTTGAAACCCATCTCGCAGGCGTTCGTGTCGATGCGCTTCACGGCGTCCAGATCGCTGGCGAGCGCCGTGTATAGATCTCCGGCTTCGTTCAACAGCGCGACCATCGGACCACCAGCGCCGGAAGAGCTGTGCGCCAGTGCGACCAGATCTTCTTTGACGAGATCTTTGCCGAGTGTGTGTTCCAACCGCAGTTGATTGTCTCGGACGATCAGTTCACCCCCAGCGATGGCCCACATCTTCTCGGCGCCGCCGGCCCCCGGGGCGAAGATGGCGCGCCGCTTGTCGTCGATGCGAATCGCGTCTTCGGCGAGCAGCTTGAGCTCATTCCGCCAGGGGTTGACGTAAAACAGGCTCTCTTCCAGATCCTGAACGATGAACCCTGGGTCGGCGCTGAAGCGCACAGCGATGGGCAATGAGCCCCCGGGGACCGTGACTTCATCCACCTCACAAGCGAAGTTGGTGAAGCGCAGCTCCCCCGGATCTTCCTCCGTCTGAGGGGTCTGGAAGGCGATACGCGCGTCGAGCTTCTTGGAGTCGTCTTCGGTTCGCAGCAGGGCGTTGCGGTACGCGCGCGCCGGGCCGGGTTCGCAGCCTTTGCCGCCGTTGAACGGGGTGATCGACAACTGATTGCCGTCGCGCAGCGCCACGACGAACGCGCCGTCCGCCGCGGTGCCGTCAAAACGCACGTCACGGTAGGTGCCGGCGGCGATTTGGCGTCCGCCGGTCTCGACGGACTCCAGCTCTGGATCGGCGAGTTGGCCAGCGACGTCACCCAAGGTGTTGCCCAACTCACACCCGGCCGAGGCCAAGCTCAGCAGAGTGCAAGTGGTTGCGACAAGTGTTCTAGGAAATGGTTGATTGCGGCTCAAAGCTTCACTAACGACTGCAAGAGTCAGTGCAAGAATCGGGTGCAGGCGCGGCCAATGATTGGCATGATTTGCGCAAACGATGGCAATTGGTCCGGGTCACATGTGAGACTCGGGATGCGTCATGGATCCAAGCTTGAGCCCTACATACGTCGGCGTCCAGAGGGGAGTTACCCCTTCAGTCCGAGGATTGGGTGAGTTTGCGTAGACTCGGTTTTTCCACCGTGTTTTCCCGAGCGGGAGCAGGGCTGGTGGCACAGCTGTTGGCGTGTCTGACAGCCTCGTCAGGGTTGGCGCAGCCCGCCCCAGCTGGCGAGGGGGGGCACACTCCAGCACGCCGCGACACGGAAACGCCTCAAAACCGGCCGCCCGAAGCGGGAGCCAAGTCGGACTCTGACAATGCCGACGAAGCTATCGAAGCGCCGCGAGAGATCCGCAGCGTGACCCCACCTCAGCCCATCTCCGTGGCGGTCACGTACCCAGCCGGCGCTGATGGGGACGCGCTGGTGGTGTTGCAGTTCGTCGTCTCCGTCGACGGCAAAGTGACCGACCCGCAGGTCATCCAAGGCGATGAGCCGTTTGCCAGCGCTGCCCTGCAAGCCACCAACGCCTGGTCGTTTGAGCCGGCGAAGATCGGTGAACGTGTGGTCGCCGCCAAGATCCAGTTTGAGGTGCGCTTCGAAGCTCAGTTTTCCCCTCCACCAGAGCAGCAACAGCGCCCCGAGGGCAGCCCGCCGCCGCCCCCGGTTCCGTCTGGCGGTGTCGCAGAAGCTTCGATTCAGACCAGCGTGGACGCTGTGGTGGCCGGGGATCGACCTCCGGGAACGGTGAGTTTTTCCCGCGCGGAAGCGCGCCAGGTTCCTGGCGCATTTGGCGATCCGTTCCGGGCGGTAGGAGTGATGCCCGGCGTGTCGCCGATCGTTTCGGGCATTCCCATCTTCTACGTGCGTGGCGCTCCGCCCGGCAACATCGGTGACTTCATCGATGGGGTGCGCGTACCGCTGCTGTACCACGCGTTCATCTTCGCCAGCGTGATCCACCCGATGTTGATCGAGCGCATCAACCTGCATCAAGGCCCGTACCCGATCGAGTTCGGTCGCTTTGCCGGAGCGATCACCTCAGCGGATTTGGCGACCCCCGCGCGTGAGTTGGGATTCGGGTTTTCTACGGGGATTTTCGACACGGGGGCTTACGCTCACACGCCGTTCGCGTCCGAACGCGGCAATGTGTTCGTGGCCGGGCGTTATTCCCACGCAGGGCTCATTGCTACCTCACTCACGCCGAACGATCTGGAGTTTTGGAACTACCAGATACTCAGCGACTATGACTTGAGTGATCGCGACAACGTGAGCGTGTTCACGTTCGGCGCTTTTGATGCGCTGGCGGATGAAGATGACACCGCTGCCCGCGAATTTCACCGTTTGGACCTCAGGTGGGATCACGCGTATTCGAGTGAGACCAACTCGCGCTTGGCGTTTACGCTCGGGGCCGATCGCTCGGACGGTTTGGGGTCGGAAATCGTCTCGCGATCCATTGGCGGGCGTTTTCGTCTCAACCACCGCTTGAGTGACTCTGCGGTGTTCGGCACTGGCGCCAGCGTGGAATACGGTGAGTTTGAGTTGGACCAAGACTCGCGCTCGCTTGATTTCGATTCCGTGCGTGAATTGTTCGTGGGCCAAGATGACTTGGCTGCCGGTGGATATCTCGAGCTGGAGTGGTCGCCTGATCCTGATCTCACGTTGACTCCCGCGGTGCGCGCGGATGTTTACAACTCCGGTGGGCAAAGTCGCGTCGGGGTGGATCCGAGGATTTTCGCGCGCTACCGCGTGCGCGACGGCTTGAGTTTCGTGCACGGCGTGGGCTTGGCGCACCAGCCCCCCAACTACGTGACCCAGGTTCCCGGGGCGCGCGTGGCTGGCTTGTCCGGCGGGTTGCAGCGCGCGGTGCACACCACTTCCGGCGTCGAAGCGGACTTGCCGTTCGCGACTAAGGGCACGTTTTCCGTCTTCCACAACGCCGTGTTTGACGTCACGGATCCGTTTTCTGCGACCCAAGACTTCAAGCTGAGGCCCGAAGAGGCCAGAAAGCGACCGCTAGCTCGAACCTACGGTTTGGAGGTATCGCTCAACCGCGCGTTGACGCGCCGCTTTGGCGCCCTGCTCAACTACACGCTGTCGCGCTCCACCCGCACTCACGATACTTACGTGACGCTCTCCGGGGCGGATCGCACGCACGTGCTCAACCTGGCGGCGCTGTACACCTTGGGGGCCAATTGGCGCCTGGGCACCCGCGCGGTGGCGTACAGCGGGGTGCCCGGCAGACGCACCGGTGATCGGCGCATCTTCGACCAATCACGCGCGCATCCATTCGTGCGCTTGGACTTGCAGCTGGAACGTCGCTTCCGCATCGGTGAGCGCTCGTATTGGTCCATCGTCGCAGAAGTCCTCAACGCCACCGGCAGCACGGAGACCCTGCGTCGCCTATGCGATCCCAACAGCTGCACCGACACCGAAGTGGGCCCCGTGTTTTTGCCCAACCTGCGCATCGAAGGCCACTTCTAGCTCGCCTCAGCCAAGCCGGAACCGCACGGCATTTAGCTCGCCGCATACCGGGTTTTGTGAAAGCCACTATGGGGTGGCCTGTCAGTCCAGGATGGACGTGTCCATCGCCCCTTGGTTTTTGTTGTTTTTTG
>JBNLEN010000220.1:0-9417 GCA_050304975.1 Polyangiaceae bacterium | reverse complement strand
TGCGGAGCCGTCGGCAAGTATGGTGAGGGTAATGGAACTGCCCCTCGTCATTGTACTTTTCTTCATTCTGCACTGGCAGATCAGCGTCTTCTTCCAGAGTTTTTTTCTGCATCGATACGCGTCCCATCGCATGTTCACGATGAGCCCAGGTTGGGAGCGATTCTTTCACCTGTGCACCTACTTCGCCCAGGGGTCGAGCTACCTGCATCCCCACGGCTACGCGGTGCTGCATCGCATGCACCACGCGTACTCGGACACGGAGAAAGACCCCCATTCTCCGGTGCAGTTTAGCAACCCGCTGACGATGATGTGGCACACGCGCAATATCTACAGCGCCGTCGTCAAGGGTGAGGCTCAGATCGAAAAGCGGTTCTTGGCCCAAACGCCGGCGTGGCGCCGGTTGGATGATTGGGGCATGACCCATTGGTCTAGCGCGCTTTGGGTAGGGGCTTACACCGCGTTCTACGTGGTGTTCGCTACCCAGTGGTGGCACTACCTACTGATCCCTGTACACGCACTCATGGGGCCGATTCATGGCGCCATCGTCAACTGGTTCGGGCATTGGGCGGGCTATCGCAACTTCAAGACCGCGGACGCCTCCAGAAACACGCTGCCGATCGACTTCCTGACGGCTGGAGAGTTGTTCCAGAACAACCATCACACGTACGCCTCGAGCGCCAACTTCGGGCAGCGTTGGTTCGAACTGGATCCGACCTACCCCGCGATCGTGTTGTTTGACAAACTCGGCATCATTCGTCTGCGCAACCAGCGTCGAAACGCGGATCAAGCGTTGCCGGCCCCAGCAAACGCTTCCGCGAGCCGTGCTCCCGAAGGCTCGGATCAGGCCCTCGGCACTCCCAGCCAACCTGTACCGGCAGAGTAGCGATAGCTCGTTGTTCAGTATAATACATAATTAAATTCAGCCACTTACAAGACAGCTGAACAAATTACTTGTCTTTTGTTCAGTGTCTGAGCAAACTCATAGCTGTCGCCACGGCATTCCCTCAAACGTCGTGGCGACTCCTGCGTTTGTTTTTCTGCGTTTGTTTTCTGCGTCTGTTTTCAAAGAGCTGTCTGAAAGCGAAAGGGAGTGTGTTGTGGCCTCAATCAATGCCGAGTCTGAGTTTTTTGAACTGAATTCCATCTGCCCCCCCGCGGACACGCCGCTGCGTATCTCGCGTTTCCGGATGGACGTGTCGCGAGTCCCGGTGGACTTCCTTGCGGATCCGGACGGTGACTGGGAGTTTGATAGCCTGGTCGAAGCGGCTGGCTTTGATCCCGAAAACCCGGGCGTCTGCATTGGTGCGCTGACGCAGGCTTTCAAGGGGTTTCCCGAAGGCTCCGCGGTCGTGTCAGCGGTAGGCCGCGGTGCTGGATTCGTGGCGTTGGTTGAATACCCACCCGAGCTAGCGCGCAGCGCTGGGCTGCCGGTGCTGCCTCAAGCTTCTCCGGCTTCTTTTGCCGCTTGAGCTAGCGCGCCCAAGGTTTTGAGTCTGGCGCCCTCTCGGTGGTGGGGGCGCTAGACTCACGTGCAATCCAGAAGGGGGAATGGGCCCGGCGGCTGCGCTGTACTTGCCTGGCAGCGGCGCCGCGGGGCCCAGCTTCTGTTCATTCGAATTCGAGGCGCCAGCGGACGTCCGCGCCCAGGTTGCCCAAGCCGCTGCTGGAGATGTCGTTGACGTTGTCATACGAACCTTCAACGCTGACGCCGCGGTTGAGTCTCCATTCCAAGTTGGAGCGAACCTCACGCGACTCGGACAATCCACTCGTCACGAAGGCGCGAATGCGTTCAGTCAGGCGTTTTCCGATCGTGACCGTTGGCTCAGTGCGGCCCGTGCGAGACGAGTATGAACTGCCGAACTTGAATTCATCGATCACGGGCACGGCATCGGTGACGGCCGCGTCGGCGCCGGTCAGCGAACCCAGCGCCTCGAGGGCGACGCTTTCACCGACGCTCGCCGATTGAGCCTGGTCCAGCTCAGCCCGAGTCAAGCCGACGGTCAGCAGGAGGAAGATGTCGTCCTGTGAGAGTTTGGGTTGGCTGGTGAGGTCGAGTTTTAGGTTTTCAGCGTCGCCGTGAGCGTGCATGGAAATGCGCCAGTCGCCGGCTGCGGTCGAGCCAGCGGCGGATCCGGGGGTGGCGGCGGCTTCGGTGGCTGAGCCTCCGCTCGAGTAGCGGCGATAGTCCGTGACCGCCGTGACGTCCACGCGGGGGGCGATCTGCGTGGCGTCGTCAAATCGGATTTCGCCCGACTGGATCTCGAACTCGTTGCGTCGCAGTCGAATGTGTCCTCCGGGAATCACTTTGAGTCGCCCTTGGAGCCCGAAGCGCTGGTTGGTTCCGGTCAGACGTAGTCCGGGTTTTTCGACGCTGAGTTGAGTGTCGATCAGGTTGTTGGAGAGCCTCAACGGTTTCTGACTCGTGACGAGCATGTCCAGCTCGACCTTGTCTTGGCTGGGGTCATACGACTCGAATTGGGTGCGTCGGCCTCGTCGAGCCAGATCCGCGAGTTCGGCGTTCATGGTCACCGCTCGGGTGTACTCGAACGACTTGATGCTGACTTCCCCTTGCACCTTCGGTAGCTCCGCCTCCGCTCCCGGTTCGGAGGGTTGCCAGGTGGTATCGAGTGATGCATCCACCGTCAGCTTGATGCCGGCATCCGTCGGCACACGCACGCCAGTCGCGTGCACGACGCCGCGGTAGCCCCCCAGTTTGACGCCGCGCAGCGGCGCGGAGCCCCGGGCGGTGATCTTGCCGCCGTTCAGGTTGGCGCTGGCCTGGCTGATCGAGAGTTTGTTCTTGCTGAGCTTCAGGTCGACGTCGATCTGGTCCAGAGTCAGATCTTCTCCGCGGATGGCCAGCTCACCACCGCGCAGGGCAAATCCACCTTCGGGACGCAAGTTTTTCCACGGGCCGCGCAGGTGAACACTGCCCTTGAGTGTACCTTTGACGCGTTCGGCTTTGGGGATCACTGCGGCCCACGTGCTGAGATCAACCGGTTGCAACGCGAGCTCCAAGTCCAGATTTGGGTTCGACCCGACTTGGTCGACGTGCCCACTGATCGCGAAGGTGGTTGTGTGCCCGGCGGGCGTGGCCGCGCTGAGCACCAGCTCCGGGACCTGAAGTTTGCCAGACGCTAGTGTGATGTTTTGCACGGGCAACGTGCGGAATCGGTAGTCCCGGTAGTTGAGCCACAAGTCCGCGAGCTCCGCTTTGCCTTGGGCGGCGTTGACGTTGGACAGCGGCAGGCGTGCTAGATCGATGCGACCCGTGAGTTCCCCCTTGGGTCGCTGCTTGGTCATGGCCACTTCGGGACGCAATTCCAAGACCGGGCCTAGTGCTAGGCGTTCAAATATCACGCCGCCTCTCGCGATCTTGTTCTTCTGGCGGGTGATCGAGAAGTCGTCGAATTGGACCTGCTTGCCGAACAAGTGTCCCTGGATGTGATACTCGCCTTCCAGTTCGTCCGCTTCGGTCGTGCGAGGTTCCGGGACCTGGCGACCGCAGCCGGTGCGTTTGCTCTTGAAACTGAGCTTGGCTGGCTTGGGTTCGAGGTGGATGGAAAGATGGGACGCGGGGAGCTTGGAGCGTCCCATGATGACCGGGCTGACGCTGGCTTGCACCTGAGCGTCGAGCTCATCCAGCGATCCGCTGAGCATGGCGGTGGCGCTCACTGTTCCGGACGCAAGTTTCGCGGCTTCCCCTAGGCCATCCAGCTTGCTGAGCGGCACCGCGGTGCCGACGAAGTCGCCCTGTATCTTCGCCCCCTCGGAGATCTTGAAGGATCCGAGGATGGTGCCCTTGCCCTTCTTCATCTGCACGCTCGGCAGGTTCAGACGCATGCCGTGATATCCCGCGAGCGTGTCCCGCCAGTTGAAGTCAAATCCACCGCTGGCGCTGTCGTAGCGTTCGTCGAACAGGGTCAACCCAGCAAGATGGGCGTTGCCGTCGACGCGAAGGTTGCCGTCGCCGCAGGCGTCCGCGGGTCCGCCGAGCACGTAGCGCACGCGCGCCGAGGTCGTGACACGACCGCGCATGTCTCGCCAGATTGGGTCTTTCTGGAAGTGCCACATGTGCATGAAGTCCTGCACGTCGAGATTGCTGGACTTCACCAGGGCGTCGGCTTTCACGTCGTGGGGACCATCGAAGTCCAACTTGGCGCTGGGTACATCGATCACGCTTCCGCCCTTGGTGATTTTCCCCTCGGTGACTTCGACCCACAGCGGGCGAAACGTGAGCTTGGACTTTTCCAAGTTGCCGATCGGGAATCCTCCGAACACCAAGTCGTCGACGCTCAGCGCTCCTGTCAGCAGAGGGTCGCCGGCGGCGCCGTTCATTTCTGCGCTAATCTTGGCTTTGCCCTGCATGTCGATGGTGACCAGGGGGCTGATGTCTTTCAGATCCAGTGTGGACTCTGGCACGGTCATGCGGATCGTATTTTCGAATCCGACATGTACCGTGGCATACATGGTGCTGCCGCCGAAGCGAGACACGGTGTCGTTGAATTGCACCCCGTCCGGGCGCACGCCGAAGCGCCCCTGGATCACCGCGCGCGGTTTGACCCCCAACATATGGCTGCGATTGGGATCATGATAGGCCTTGTTGGTGATCTGAAAACGCGACGTTTCCGCGTACAGGTCACTGTCGAGCCGGGGGGGATCCAAAGTGCCTTTGAACTCCGTGACAACGACCTTGTCCAAGCTCCACTGCACGATGGTGTTTGGCGTGTTGCCGATGTCGCGCAGCATTTTCGGAAAGCTGACGCCAGTGCCCTCGACGCGTGCCGTGCGAAGGGGCATGCCTGGCTCGAGTGGCGCCAGGGTCGTGTCGGTGATCTGCACGTCACCGCCGGCGTAGCGGGCGTTGAGCTTGGGCAGACGCAACTTGTCCCCCTCGACGACCACCTGGCCCTCCGCCCCTTCGACGAGACGGGTGTCGCCGAGGAGCAGTTCACTCGTGCGCAGCTTGCCTCGGAAGCTCGGCAGCTTGGTGCTGCCGTCATAGCGGATATCACCGCTCAGGCCGACCCAGCCACGGAAGCGCGTGTCGGCGAAGCGGTTGAGCAGATCTACCGGAGCGCGCAGCATCAGACCGCCGTGAACGAACCAATCACTGGAATCGTCGCCCAGTGTGACGCGAAGCTGGCTGATGCGTGCCGCCACCCGTCCGCGAATTTCACCTTCTTCGGTTTCCACTCGACAATCCGGGTTGCTGCCGGGCATCGGATCCGTGTCCGCGGTGCCCATCAGGGACAGGCGCCGCACCAGGAAGCCGTCGCGCGTCATCCGCACTCGGGTGTCCAGTTGGCACAGGATGTCCGAGTCCCACTTGGCTGGTGGAGCGTCGGCTGGAGGCGCCACGCCATCGGGGGCCATGCGCTGTCCATCGGAAAAGAACGTCGACGGATACTCCACCCGGGCTTCGTTGGCGCGCAGTGCGATTTCGAAGGCGCGATCCTTCTCGGCGAACACGTCGATGTCCACCACTCCGGTGGTGAATCGCACCCCGTCGATTGTGAGGTTGAATCGCGCATCGGTGATTGCGAGAGAAGTGAACGGCGCGCGCTCGACTTCGCCCGTGTCCGAAGCCTCCGGCAGTTTGAGACCCAGATTGGTGAGCTTGCCCTTCTCAATCACCAGGCGATGCTGGGCCCCCTCGATCTCAATGTCGCCGATATCCACGCGACCCGCGATCAGCGCAAAAACCCGGGGTGTGATCGCAGCGCGGTCTGCGGTGAGCGCAGGCCCCTGGCCATCCGTGCTCTGCACCTGAAGGTTGACCAAAGCCAGCTGCAGCGGCAGCAAGCTGATCGAGACCTCGTAGCTGGCCTCCAGACCCAAGGACTCACGCAGAGCTCGCGAGGTCTCTTGAGAGGCCCAGGCCCGGGCGGCGTCTGTCCGGGCGATGAACCCGAGGCTCAGCGGAAGCAATCCGAGCAGAGCAAATAGCGCGCACAACACCCGAGCCACGATGCGACCCCAGTCGCGTCGCCTTGGCGGATAACTACTACTCGGTTGTTCAAGTGCCATCCGGGCGGGGTACTGTGCAAGATGTCAGCGGCAGATGCTCAGTGTTTGGAGCACGATCGGCCGCAAATTATCGAGCGGCGGAGGTGTGATAACTCTGCCGCATCGTCCAGCTTTACGCCAAGTTGGGTGCGGATTACTCCCAGGCGACTCAACAATTGTTCAATCTGCGTCCCAGAGCCGGAAAACGCATGCCTGGCAGCTAATTTTTTCAGGATGGGCGTTCCGAGTTGGGTGTCGATGCGATCGAGATAGCGCTGTAGCGGCCAGATGCGCGCGTTTCGGCGACCCTGACTGAGGCAGGCGGGCATGGGCAAGCCACGGTTCTTTGCGTACTCAAACGTGACTCAACAAGCGAACTAGCGATGGACGCAACAGATGCGGTGGGGCACGAGGCACGTTGTTTCGCGGTGCTGGGCCAACTGAAGCAACCCGCTATCGGCCTACTTTCGCGGGTGCGCGGTGCAATCTCCCAGGAGAATGGCTCGATCGGTGAGAAAGTTCTCCAGCTCCCCATCGATACCCACCTCACTATTTAGCACGACCGCGCGAGCAGCTGTCCGCCGCGGGGAAGGACCATCGCAGGCGGCTCTCCCCCAAGTCCCTGACCGAGGCAGCGTGGAGGCGGTCGCATCGCAGCGGTTTCGGCAAGCAGCATGCCCACGTCACTTGATCTGGGCTGGGGCCTTATCGACGGGCTCAGGCAGCCGCGGGTGGGGCGTGTTCACGACGTCGTGCGTAGACTGCAAGAATGTCATGGATAGGCGACATACGGGCGTCCACTTGGAGCAGCGTGTGTTGCCGGAAGAACGCGAGCTCTGAGGGGCGCACAACACGTGCTCAATCTCACCCACCGGGGCGGCCAGTTCAAGTCTTGCAACGATCCCAAACCTGGTAAACGCGCAGACTCATCCCCAGCCGCCCCATCCGTGCGGCCTCAGGACCAATGCGCTGAAACTCGAACGGTTCGCTCGTGAACATGGCGAACTCCCCTGCCAACTCCACGGCGGTTCGAATTGGTCGCAATCGTATCCGCTTCTGTCATCCTTTCTCCCATGGTCAAGAATCAACTGGGACTTGCGGTACGTCCCTCAGGCGACGGTTTGCAGAGCCAGCTGGCAATGCTATCAGACTCCATGCGGGAAGCGGTCCTCGCGGCGTTCGACGCCTACGCGGCTCTGGGCGTGCCGTTCGCTCTCGTGGGAGGGCTGGCAGCGGGTGCTCATGGGCGGCCTCGCTTCACCAAGGATGTGGACTTCCTCGTGGGAGACGAAGCCTTTTGCAAGGCTGGCCTGATCGTATCGTTCGCGAAGCCCATGCCGTTGCAGGCGGGCGACGTGGCGATCGATCCTATCCCCTTGCCGGAAGAGCCGGTTCGAAAGGCAGTGCTGCAACGGGCCTTGGAGAATGTGGAATTCGACACCACCACGGGGCGGCGCATTCCTATTCTCGGTGCGACCTGGCTTTGTTACATGAAACTGGCCTCGCCCAGGGGCAAGGACCGCGACGACGTCGTGGCGATGGTGCAAGCCGGTCGGGTCGACCGCGCTGCACTGGAGGCCGCGCTGAGTGGGGATTCTGTGCTCGAAGAGCGGTGGGCACAGGCCCTGGCTGAACTGGCCTTAGTTGAAGAGTGAACCCACCCCGTGCTTATCGTCTGAGAAGTTCGAGCAGGTTCAACGGTCCACGTTAGCGCCTCTTCGTTCCCTCAACCCCCACTTTGCCAGCGAGGCTCTTGCCCCAGTAGAAGGTGAGGCTCGTCGGCCAGTTCCAGTGGCTGGGAGCAGGGCGATCACGATCTCGGTATTGGCAACCAAACGCAGAGTTTGGGTGGGCGCCGGCAGTGGGACGGCATCGTGGACGAAGCGCGCGTGATGTATGGCGCTAAGAGCGCTGCTTAGGCCAAGCTGGAATACGAGAGCCAAAAGGAAATCCCACGCTCCTCACATTTCGGCGACACGCGGCCACTGCCATAGGCTGTGGCCGTCGAGTCAGCTCGCGGTGGCTGAACCGAAGCGCCCCTCAGCTACGGCTTTCCAAGTGTTCTAACGCTGCTTGCGGTTGCGCGGCGTGTTCGGATAGCTCAGATGCCAGAGCGCGCTGAAGTTTGACTTTCTTCCGCACCCATTGAGCGAACCCAGTCGGCGTGCGAACGTAGGTTGACGGCGACATGCGCGAACAGGCGCGCAAACTGTTCGACGATGCTGGAACTGGATGCAAGCTCCTGCCCGCAGGTCTGGTCGTTGGTGCTCATCATGGGCTCCTGATGTTTCGGGATGCTGGTCGGGGTGCGCGTTCATAGGGCGAACTCCGCGCGGGTGTTGGCAGACAAACAGGTTGGTTCGCAGTCGGGACCGTTTGGCTGGCTGCGTTGGTATTGCGGTTCGACGACCTGCGATTCGGTCGTTCCGTCAGCCGTCACCGTGATGCGCAAGACGTCGGGCGTGTCGTTCAGTAGCACGATGGCTCTCCCGTCGTTCATCGCCGGACCCGAGACGGGATCGAAGTCGGCGCCGAAGCCCTTGTGACAAGGGTCGAGCTCGGCGCCGAAGTCACAGCTGAAGCTTTGCCCCGAATGTTCGACGACGACCTCGATGTCGTCTTTGGATAGGTCGGAATCGAAGATCAGTTCCACACGGATGAAGTTCAGACAACCGATCTCCGTGCAGCTTTTGCCGAAGAATGGCGAGTCCGAGCAAGCTGTCAGAGCCAACGCAAGCAGGGCGATGCGGTAAGACACCCTCCGAGCATATCAGGAAGCGGCGTGCTGTCAGAACTTTGCTTCAACGCCCAGGCTCGGCACGGTGATCGGGCCCAAGACTTCTTCCGTGCAACCGAAGGCGTTACAGCTGCCCTCGATGGGCTCTGGCTGCAACGCGGTGTTGAGCACCTCGACCACGAAGGCCCACCAGGTGTTCGGCGTGTCCATGTACCAGCGCTTCTCCAGCCGCCAATCCAAGCGCCAGAACGGACTGGTGCGGGAGGGCGCTCGAGCCGCGGCGAGGTACGCGGCCTGGGCTGGCACGCCGCTGTAGAACGGCAATCGCGTGTCGCAGTCCTCTTTGTTCCCATAGACGGCCACAAGTTACGGTGGTCGAGCGAACAGATGCCGGCTGGTCACAGCGAGAGTTTCGTTCTGGCGACACCCTAGAACTCCTGAGCCCCAAAGTAGGCCTCTCCGTGGAAGAGCCGTATGCCGGTATTGCGCTGGACGATGTCTAGCTGGTTCTTCCCCCGCTCCCCCGCAGCCCGACCGGGCGAGGAGGACTTGGGAAAACGGGCCGCCGATGATGAACACACCCATCACACGCAACGCGCCAGCTCGGCGGCCCGAAAGGGGGCACAACTGCAGCTGGATCGAGCATCGGACTTCGAATCCGCAGGTCGGGG
>JBNLEN010000219.1:0-9470 GCA_050304975.1 Polyangiaceae bacterium | reverse complement strand
AGCGCACCACCGCCACGCCCCCCACCGCGGGGCCGCCATTCTTGTCGAGCGCGCCACGCCGAGGCGCAGGGCCCAACTTAACCTTGGCCACGTCACTCACGCGGATGGGCTTGTGAGCGGTGTTCTTGACGACGATCTGCTCCAGATCGTGCACCTGGCGCACGAAGCCCACGCCGCGCACCAGGTACTCCACGCGGTTGATCTCTAGCGTGCGCGCGCCCACGTCCAGGTTGGCTTTGCGCACCGCGTCCGCGACTTGATCGATGCTCACGCCAGCGGCGAGCATGGCGTTGCTGTCGACGTCGATCTGATACTCTTTGACGAAGCCGCCCACGCTGGCCACTTCGCTGACCCCGGGGACCGACTGCAGCGCGAAGCGCACTTGCCAATCTTGAATGCTGCGCAGCTCGTGTTGGTCCCAGCCGCCAAGTAGCTCCTTTCCGTCTTCAGAACGCCCTTCGAGCGTGTACCAAAACACTTGTCCGAGCGCCGTCGCATCCGGGCCCAAGGCAGGGCTGGCTTGGGGAGGCAAGGTGTTGGGCGGCAAAGACGACAGCTTCTCGAGCACGCGCGAGCGCGACCAATAGAACTCGACGTTGTCTTCGAAGATCACGTAGATCGTCGAAAACCCAAACATGCTGAAGCTGCGCACGGTGCGCACGCCCGGGATGCCGAGCAGCGCGGTGGTCAGCGGGTAGCTGACTTGATCTTCGACGTCCCGCGGCGAGCGGCCGGGCCACTCGGTGAACACGATCTGCTGGTTTTCACCGATGTCCGGGATGGCGTCGACCGCGACGGGCTGGCGTGGGATCCCGATGTCCCAACGAAACGGCGCCGTGAACACCCCGCCCAGCAGGATCAAGATCGCGACCAGTATGGGTAGCAGCTTGCTGTCGATGCAGAAGCCGATGAGTGCCGCCCAAAAGCCTTCACCGGCCTTGGCCCCTGCGGGGAGCGGGGAGCCTTCGGCGGACGGTTCGTCGGAGGGAGCAGGCGAGTCGTTGAGCCCGTCTTCTGGGGGTGGGTGTTCAGACACGTGGACCCCTCAGTGGTTGTGACCGTCGTGCCCGGGGGCAGCTGGCGGTTTGGGCGCAGCCGGCTTTGGTGCTGGCGCCCGGGAGCTGCTTTTTTGTTTTTGCTTTTTGGGGGTGGCCTTCTGGCTCCCATCGGCTTCTGTGGCTGGCCCCTCTTCAGCGAGCTCCTCCAGAATGTCACCGCAGCGGTACATCTTGGAGCCGTAGTACGGGTTTTCCACGCGTTCAGCGCGCTGCAGCCAACTGCCACCTTCACCGCCCAGAGCCATCGGGCAGCGGGCGACGCGCAGTCGTTCGGGCAGTGGGTTGCCGAAGCGGTGGCTGAGCACGATCATCTGCTCACTCAGCGCAGATAGAGCTTTGCCGGTGGATAGCACGCTGGCATCTTTGGCGCCGAGCGCCGCGCTGCCGTCGGCTGCAGCTTGGCTGAGCTTGGGTGCCGCTTCCTTCCACAAGCGGACGGCCTCTTGCGGATGCTTGATCTGTACCTGCCCGACTTGTTTTTCCATGGTCTGAAACAGCTGCTTGCCGGTCTGGATGTCATCTTGAGACAGTGCTTGCTGCAGCTTGAGGTATTGCTCGAACAGCGGCGCCAGCGACTGCTTGGCATCAGGCGTCAGCTCGATAGCCGCCTGGCTTTGGCGGGCGAGATCATCATCGCGCGCCATCATCGAGTTGCCGCCACGAATTTGCAGTTCACTATCGAGTGCAAAGGCTCCTTGCGCGACGATTTGCTCTCCCTCCTCCAGTCCAGCGACGACGGGGTAGACATCCCCGGCCAAGGGCGCCAATTGCACTTCGCGCGGACTGTAGACGGGGCCATCTTCACCCTGACTCTCCACGTACACGACCGAGCGCACGCCTGTGAACAATGGCGCGGTACGCGGGATCACGAGCGGCGCGCGTTCAGCTTCATCGTCGGAGTGGATCACCGCGTCGGCGAACATCCCCGGCCGCAACTCGCCGTCGGCGTTGTCGACCTCGACGCGCACGCGTGCGGTGCGTGTGGCGGCGTCAACCACCGGATCGACGAAGGTGACTGTGCCGCTGAACTCGCGATCTGGGAACGAGGACACCGCCAAGGTCACCGTGCTGCCGACTTGAATGCGCGCTAGATCCGTTTCGTAGGCGTCCAATTGCACCCACAGGCGCGACAGCCCGGCCACGCTGAACAATGCCGTGCCGGTGGCCACATAGGCTCCCTGATGCACCAGCTGCTCGACCACCGTGCCGCCAAACGGAGCGTGGATCACGACGTGCTGACGCGGCGACTCTTCCTTCTCCATCTCCGCGACCAACGCCTCGTTGAGGCCCAGCAGGCGCAAGCGGTTGCGTGCTGCTTTGAGCATGCTTTCAGTCGCGCTTCTGGCGATGGGCAAGGCGTCTTTCATGGCGCCGAGTTGTTTCTTCGCGCTGATCAAATCTTGGTGCGCCGCGAACACTTCCGGGCTGTAGACTTGCGCCAGGCGGCTACCCTTGCCGACTTTGGCGCCCACACTGCTGACGTACAGACGATCGATACGCCCGCTCACCCACGAGGTCACTGAGCGCAGCCGCGTCTCATCGTATTCCAAGCGACCGAGCAGTCGCAGCTCGGTGCTGACGTCTTGGCGTCGCACCGGTGTGGTGCGGATCTTGGCTAGCGTCCGCGCTGCTTCGGACAACCGGATTTGGTCGGGTGAAGCCTGGGAGTCTTGAGGGGTCAGCGGGATCAGGTCCATCCCACAAATCGGGCAGGCTCCAGGCTCTGGCAGCTGGATTTGCGGGTGCATGGAGCATGTCCAGATCTGTGCCTGCGCGCTGTCGGCAGCCGCGTGATCATGTCCGGAATGTTCGGCTTCTGGGGACGCGCAGCGCTGTCCAAGCCAGAAGGTGAGTGCCAGCGTCACCACGACGGGGACGGCTTGGAGCCAAACGGCGACGCGCTTACTGAGCGGCATGGTTTTCCTCATGCGGATGGGCTTCAGCACCAGGGTCGGCAGCGGGGGCGGCGGCTGGAGACGCGTCAGCGCCCGAGTGGACCTTGACAGGGCGTCCGACGAGCGCTTCCAAGCGCGCGAAGTTCAGAGCATGATTCGCTTGGGCGCGATAGCGCTGTTCACTCAACTCCAGCAATTGCTGGTTGGCGAGCAACACGGCAGCGAGCGTGGACTGACCGGTTTGATAGCTGCCCAGCACGGACTCATACATGGCTTTGGCTTGTGGCATCAGGGTGTCGTCATACAGGTGGACTTGGCGGGCGGAGTCCCGCAGTCCTGATAGTGCGCCTTGGGTGGCGGCGCGAGCATTGAGTTGCAGCGCACGCTGACGAGCTTTCAGCGCACGGCTGGATGCGCGCTCGGCGTCGGCGTGGGTGCCGGACACGTTGGACCAGATGGGTAAGCTGACGGACAGCATCGCGATGATCGGATCTTTGCCGTCATCGGGCGCAGGCGTCGTGCCCCCGCCGGTCTCGATGTACTCCACTCCCAGGGTGAAGTCAGGATAACCCTGGGTGGCGGTGCTGTCCGCCGAAGCCAGGTGTGCGTCCGCTTGATAGCTCATGGCCGTGATCCGAGGATGTGCCTGAGCGTCCGTCACCAAGGCTTGTTCACTCTCACTCAGCCGCAGCACTCGCGGCGGAGCTGGATCGATAGTCAGCGCATGCTCATCGGGAGCTCCCATTGCGGCGCGCAGATCCGCCAGAGCCCGCGTGCGTTGTTCTTTTAGCGCGTCAATTCGGTCGGCCGTGCGCGATAGTGCCAGATTCACCTGGGAGAGGTCGGCGGCGCTGGCTTGTCCGATTTCCACCCGGGCGCGGGTGGACGCGGCCAACTGAGAAAGCAGCGCTTGACGCTCCTGCTCGACTTGCATCGAACGATCGATCAGCCAGGCTTTCCAGTATTCTTCTGAAACCTGACGCATCACTTCCAGCGCGCTGGCCTCGTACTGACGTTTGACCGACTCCGAGCGCAGCGCTGCGGCATCAGACTGACCGCTCAGCTTTCCCGGCCACGGAAATGTCTGGGTCAAGCCCAGCTTGTGCCGCTGGGGTCCCACACGCGTCTCGACTGAACGCACGAAGTAGGCGTAGCTGAACTTCGGATCTGGCAGTCTTCCGCTGGGCTTCACGCCCAGCTCCGCCGCTCGCCAGTCTTCGTAGCTGGCTTCCAGCGCCGGGCTGTGGGTCAGGGCGTAGCGCACGTGTT
The DNA here is from genome assembly GCA_050304975.1 of Polyangiaceae bacterium. GTDB lineage: Bacteria > Myxococcota_A > Polyangia > Polyangiales > Polyangiaceae > SZUA-265. Next base: position 5,248 of record JBNLEN010000219.1, on the reverse strand, counting down.
CGTCCAGCTGGTGGGTGCCCTGGCTGCGGGCGCTGGCGGCGCTGCCTGCTTGCGGCGCAGAAGCTTCCCGAGTCGAGCTCACGTGCGAGCCGCAACCCACTGACACGATAGCGGCCGCCAGCAGCGGGGCTGAAAGCGAGCGAAGGGAGCGACCTGCGCGGTGGTTGTCCATGGGCCGAGAGCATGGGCGCTAGGCGCCCAGGCCGTGACCGAAAATGTTCAGCCAGCGCATCTTTTTCGCAGGTTTCCGGCTCGGCGGGCAGCCCTTTCAGTTTTTCCGCTATTGTCGGGACATGCTTCGGAAACTAGCGGCTTGGCCTGTCGCGATTTTGGCTTGCGGTTGTTTGTGGCCCGCGTCGACCTCGGCGCAGGAAGTCGCCACTCCAACCGTGGTCGACACACACCCCCACGATACGGGAGCGTTTACGCAAGGGCTGCTGCTGCACAGCGGGAGTTTCTACGAGAGCACCGGCCTCGTCGGTCAGTCGACCCTGCGCGAAGTGAACCCCGGCAGCGGCGAGGTGCTGCGCAGCATCGACGTGGCGACGCCGCACTTCGCAGAAGGGCTGGCGCTGGTGGGGGAGCGGCTGATCCAGCTCACCTGGCAGACGAACACGGCGTTCGTCTACGCGCGTGACACGTTCGAACTGCTGGATACGTTCGAATACACCGGGGAAGGTTGGGGGCTGTGTTTTGACGGCGAGCGCCTGGTGATGAGCGATGGTAGTGGAAGCTTGTTCTTCCGTGATCCGGACTCGTTCGAGTTGCAAGGCTCAGTCGAGGTCACGCGCGGCGGTCAACCTGTGACTCGTCTCAACGAACTCGAGTGCGTGGGCCGCCTGGTGTACGCGAATGTCTGGCAAACGAACGATATCTTGCGCATCGATCCCGAAAGCGGTGAGGTGCTGACGCGCATCAACGCTGCCGCGCTGAGCGCTGAGCAACCTGCGGCCGCGGACGTGCTCAACGGCATCGCCTACGATCCGGACACGCAGCACTTCTTCATCACCGGCAAGCTGTGGGACACCGTCTATGAGACGAGCTTCGAGTTTTCACCGGGTGGAGACCCTGAGCCGACCGCCCCCGACTCTCCCGATGCTGGCTCTGACACAACGCTGCCGGACGATTCGGAGCAGCCAGACGCTTCTGCTGCTCCGGACGCGTCTCCGGACGGCGGCGTGCGGGCGTCGGACGCTACGCAAGACGGGATCTCGGGCGACGCAGCGCCGGACGCTGAAGACGAACACGAGGGGCCTGACGGCGGCGCTCGGCCTGGCAATGACGACGAAGACGACGCGTCGGACGCGGACGGCGATCACGGTTGCGACTGCGCTGTCATGCCGCCCGACGCGCAGCGGAGCAGGGGAGGGCTACTGTGGGGCGTGTTGGCGCTGGCGTTGATCAGTCGTCGTCGCCCGACGCGAAACAAGCCGCAGCAGCCAGCCTCAACTCAGCCAGCGTCAGCTCAGCCAGCGTCAATTCAGCGGAAGTCCGCGTAACGTCGCGCCAGCCAGCTGGGAGGGATTCTCAACCAGAAGCCAACCTGGATCCCAAACCACAACCAGAACGTCCTCAACGCGCGGCCCTGATAGCGTCGGGCGCTGGTGATCACGATCGGATCTTTGATGTACGCGGTCGTGCCGCGGCGTTCCAGGCGGCGCACGAAGGCGTAGTCCTCCATGATCGGCATATCAGGGAAGCCGCCGAGTTCCTCGAACACCTCGCGGCGCACGAAGATGCAGCTGTCGCCGTAGTAGATCCGCAAGCCGCGCCGCAGGATTACGTACAGACCGGCGAACACCCGGCGGGCGATGGGGCCGCCTTCGAAGTGCAGGCGAAAGTTGCCCCCGATGACGGCCGGATCTTGCAATGCGCGCTCGATAGCCTGGCCAAACCCATCCGGGATGCGCGTGTCGGCATGCACGAACACCAACACTTCATTGGTCGCGACACGCGCTCCCTGGTTGAGCTGCTTGGCGCGTCCCTTGTCGGCTTGCACCAAGCTGGCTGCTTCGGCTTTGGCCACCGCGGCGGTGCCGTCGGGGCTACCAGCGTCCGCCACGACGACTTCGTGGACTTGTCCGCGGAGCGCTCGGATCACCCCCGGCAGTCGCTGCTGCTCACACCAAGCGGGAATGATTGCGCTAATTCGCACGCCTGGGGGGCTGACACTGGGTCGGGGCATCGCAGCAGGGAAGATGGGAGCGGACTGGACGTAGCTCGGCTGAAGCCCTAGTCTACGCCAAGTGGGAGAGCAGAATGCTAGTGATGGCCAACAGTGTGATTGAGTTCGTCAAGACCCTGGTTGATTGGGTGCTGGGCTGAGTTACTGCTGGTGCGCGCTCAGGGGGCGACGGGTAGCCGAAATTGGACCCGGGTGCCTTCGCCGCGGGTGCTGCTGACGTCGATCCCGCCACCGTGCTTTTGCAGGGTGGAGTAGGCCGCCGAGAGTCCCAAGCGCATCTTGGTCCGTTGCCCGTCCTCGGACCAGCTGATGTCGAACAAATGGGCGACCTGCTCCTCACTCATGCCTCGCCCGGTATCCTCGATGACAATCCGCACTTCGCCGGGCGCCTGCAGTGTTTTGACGCGCACCGAGCCTTCCCCTTCAATTGCTTGAGCTGCGTTTTGCAGGACCGTCAAGAACGCATGGTTCATCTCACGCGGCCAGCCTTCAACGTCCGGAACTTGGTCATACTGGCGTTCAACTCGAATGCCCTCGGGAAGGGTCGGTTCAAGTAGGGCCAGGGCGCTCTCTAGTCCCTCACGCACGTTGAAAGTGCGTACCTCCGCCTGATCGAGCTGAGTGAAGCGTTTGAAGCTGGTCGCGATCGCCGCAATTCGTTCGAGCGCTTCGTCTGTCGTGCTGCGCGAGGCTTCGAGGACCGTGGCTAGCTTCTCGGCTTTGGCCAGCAACTGTTCGTAGCCTTCAGTCGCCTGTTGATTGAGCAGACTGTGCGCCAGCCCCGCGAGTCGCTCGGCTGCCGTTGCCGTGAGCTTGGCGTTGCTGCGCAAGACGCCCAGCGGCGTGTTGAGTTCGTGTGCGGTGCCGGCAGCCAGTTTGCCGAGGACGGCCATCTTCTCGGCTTCAACTAGCTTGGTCTGCATCGCGTGCAGCTCCAAGAAGCGCAGCTTCTGCAGTTCCGCGTCTTTCTTGGCCGCTTCCATTTTGTCGCGGATTTCCAGCTGCGTCAGCTTGTTGCGCGCGTCCCGCTTGGAAATCTGCTCTCTCAACTCGCGAGCGTGCTTCAGGTGATCCAATGCTTCGCGGAGCTTGCCTTGCTTCTCATAGGCGTCAGCCAACGCCTCGTGGCCGGCCATCTCCGTCATGATCGAGATCGAGTGGCCCTTGATCAAAGCCAAGGTTTTCCGAAGTTCTTGCTCGGCCAGCTCCGTCTTTCCTATGGTGGTGTGCAGCCGCGCTAGCGACACCCGCGCATCAGCACCGACCATCTGACTGACGATTTCGTCGTCAAACGCCGCAATGGACTCGCGGTACAGCTGCTCCGCTTGCTCATACTCGCCGCGCTCTTGCGCCACCTCAGCCATCACTCGGAAAGCGTCGTGCTTGAGGAAAAAATCACCATCTTTGGCCAGCTCTCGGCATTTGTCCGCGTACTGCAGCGCCTCGTCGTTGCGGCCGGCACTCTTGAGCACCCGGGTGAGCCGCGAAGTGATGGTTCCGATGCCACTTCTGTCCTGAACTTTCTCGAACAGCGAGAGCGCCTCCTGCAGACGTTCTACGCCAGCGTCAATTTCGCCGGCCCCGGCCAAGATCCCGCCAACGCTGCTCAGGGCGTAGCCAATGCGCACCGGATCGCCGAGCTCCCGGGCGATGCTCAGGGCATCGAGCGCCAGCTCCAATCCGCCCGCCAGATCTCCGGTGTACTCGTGCAGTGACGACAAGAAATCGCGAGAACCTGCGCGTCCGGCGGGGTCATCGACTTCGTCGAACAAGCGTTTGGCTTCTTCCGCCATCTGGTACATCTGTGCCAGCGCTTCGATCGTGCGGATCGTCATGCCCATGGTGCGGGCCGCGCGCGCTCTTCCGAGCTTGTAGTTCCCTTCGATCGCCAGCTCACGAGCTTGGGATGCGAGTTCGTTGGCGCGGGCAGGCTCGGAACCCCGAAGCTCCCACGCCAGTGCGTTCATCGCGTCCACCCGCTGCTGCAGATCTGACGACTCCTCGTTCACCTGAGCCAGGCGAGCCTCTAGCTCCGCGATCGATGGCGCTTTCACACTTCGACAGGTAGCGCCCCAGGTGCGAGCTGAAAAGGGGCGAGCCAATTCGGTGCGCTGATTCTGATCTCAGGCAGGGGGTTGCCTCATGCGTCGCGGCGGGTAGATTAGGCCGCCAAACTGCGTATGAAGTTCTCGTTGAATAGAAAACCCGCCGAAAACAGCCGACTTTACCACAACCGGGGCGCCCATCGGCTGCCTGCGATGCTGCTCGTTGCCTCGTTGGCGCTGCTGGCCGGTTCGATAGCGCATTCCGGACAGCATCCGCCTTTGCCGGACAAGTATGAGCGCTCGCCGTACTCGCTGATGTCGTTGACCGTCGGGGCGCCCAACAAGGGGTACCAAATTCGCGCCAAACGGCTGCGCGAGTCGCCCCAGCTCAAGATCAAGAGCGGCAGTCACGGGCGCGTCTACGGCCACCCGGCGCTGGTCTTGATGTTGCAACGCAGCGCCAAAGACATCGCCAAGGCAGCGCCCAATTCGGTGATGCTGGTCGGGGACCTTTCTCACAAGAAGGGCGGACCTATCTCAAAGCATCGCTCGCACCAGAGTGGTCGCGACGCGGACATCGGCTTCTACGTCCGCAACGACAAGGGCGCGCAGATCAAACTGAATCGCTTCGTCAAGATCGATGGCGAAGGCAAAGTCATCGGCATGCCGGGCGCCTACTTTGACGAGGAGCGAAACTGGCAGCTGGTGCGCAGCTGGCTACGGGACAAGCGTGCCGGCATTGCTCACGTGTTCGTGGCTAGCCACGTGCGCAACCGTCTATTGCGCTACGCTCGCGCCAACAAGGCGCGCGCGAGACACTTTGAAGCGGCTGCGAAGCTACTCAAGCAGCCCTCTAACTCGAGCATCCACGACGATCACTACCACTTGCGGATCCGCTGTCCCGACAGACAGAAGGACATCTGCGTGGAAGAGGCGTTGTCCGACTAGCGAGCGCCGGGTCAGGTATTGCGCCGGATCACGGGGCAGGCGCCTGACGGGCTACAGGTGCGCCGACGGA
>JBNLEN010000218.1:0-9599 GCA_050304975.1 Polyangiaceae bacterium | reverse complement strand
GGTGCACGTGGGGGATCGGGTGCGCGTGCGCGTTCTGTCCGTGGATCTGCAGCGCAAGCGGGTATCGCTCAGCATGCGCCAAGTGGCTCAGTCGTGAGGGGCTCAGTCGTGAGGGGCTCAGTCGTGAGGGGCTCAGCAACGCTGGCTAGCGCGGCCGCGACAAGCCAGCGACGCCAGAAACCCCAACGAGAGCAGCCAAAGCCAACCGCTTGTCGAACTCGGCTGGGCCAGGCCGCAGGCGCAGCCGCCTCCAGCTAATTGCATCTTGGAACGGCGGGGCTTGGGTTGAGCGCCGCCGTCCGACGCGTGATTCACACCTGCGTCGACGGAGGCGTCACCGGTTTCATCGGCGGCTCCAGCATCCGAAGCCGGCCCCGCATCGACAGCCGCGTCACTCTGGCTTGGAGCATCTGGCACTCCGGCGTCTTTCACCAAGCCAGCATCGCGCGGCTCTGGTCCTGAATCGGGGGGATCTCCGCACACGGTCGCCGGCCACAGATTGATGCCGGCGTAGTACGCGCAGGCTTCGACGCAAGCGTCGGCCACGCAGCTCTTGACGCGTTGCACTTCATCGAAGGCCATCAGCGGTGTGAGCTGGGTGCCCTCGTCTTCGGAGACGGCTACCACGTAACCATCGGCGAAGTTGTCCGCGCCGACGTACAGCTTGCCATCTCTTTCGGCCAGAGCGTGGATATGGGGTGCTTCGGGCCAAGGCTCGAAGCTTTGAGCTGCGTCTAGTGAGCGGTACGCGACGCCCTCTGTACCCTCGGTACCGCCGAGCAAGATAGTCCCACTCGCCAACTGGATGAAAGCATTCAGTGAACCCTGGATAGAAACCGACAGAGTGAAGCTCAGCCCGCCGTTGTCACTGATGGCCAGGGTTTCGGCGGACAAGCCCAAAACTTTGGCGTACAGCTTGTTCGCGTCAGTGGGGTCAACCGCTAGCAACTCGAACGGGCTTCGGCCGAGTGAGCCCAGCAGGTTGGCGACCATCTCCCAATGTTCACCTGAGTCAACGCTGCGGATTAGGATCGGATAGTTGTCCGGTACGGAGAGCATGGTCGCGTAGACCGTGCTCGGCTGACTGGGGGCAACCGCGAGCGTCAACAGCGCGCTGCCCGGTGGGGCCGTGTACTTAGGCTCTGAGAAGCTGAGCCCACTGTCATCAGAGACGTAGATGCTATCGCCGGCGCGTAGGTCGGCGCTGGGCGCACCGATGGCGTACACACGCTTCGAATTCGAAGTATCGACAGCGAAGGCGAAGGGCTGCACCTCCGCCATGCTGCCGCCAGACGCAGTCCAAGTGCAGGCGTCGTCGTCGGAGTAGATCAGGCCGCCTGCGGTCATGCCAAAGATCCGATCCGGCGGCTCTGGACCCAACAGATACGGACTGGCGTAGTTGCTGAGCCCGTGTTCGCAGCTGAACAGCCACGACTCACCCCCATCATCGGAAAAGATGAGACCGAAGTTCGTCGCGACAATGATCTGCTCGGGGCGATCGGGAGGAAGCAGGACGCGTTGCGCTTCAGGAGAATTATCGTGGGCGCTGGCGGTGCCGAGGGTCAACAACATCGCGTTGAGGGCGAGCGTCCACGACAGCGTCCTTCGCCTTGGCTTCCAGGCAGACACGGCTACTGCTCCGAATTCAAGCGCGGCCGATCGAACGGAGGCAGCTCCGCGGCGGCGCGCGGATCCGTCAGGCCGTTCTGGATGAAGTCCATCAGTTGATTGAACTCGTACTCGGGCAGATTCATCGGCTTGATCTCTGGAGCGAGATTGTCGAAGTGGATGCCTCCTTGACGGTAGAGGCTCAACACCGAGCTCAGTGTGGCGCCGTTGTCCGCGCCGGAATGCAGCAGGCCACCCGGGGCGCGTAGTCCCACGTTGCGTAGGCTGGGCGTCTTCATCTTGCCGAGATCTGCCGGATCTCCACTGATTGCTGAGCGACCGGGATCATCGGCAGCTGGATGCGCGCCGATGTTGTGAAACTTGTTGTCGGTGAATAGGGGCGGAACATGACAGGTGGCGCAGCGCGCTTTGACGTTGAATAACGCAAGCCCTGCCTCCTGCTCAGCCGTTAAGGCAGTCGTGTCACCTGCGTTGTACCGATCCCACGGCGTCTGATCGGAGCGAAGCTGTCGTTCATAGGTCGCGATCGCGAAGATGATGCGTTGAGCGGTGACTTCCGGTGTGCCATACGCCCACTCAAACAAGGCGGGATAGGTCGGGTACTCGGCGAGGACATCCACCAGCGCCCGCGGGATTTCGCTCGCCAGGCTCAGAGGCGAGGCGCCGCTCAACTTGGCTTCGATGTCAACCCAGCCGTAACCTTCACAAGACATCTCCGCATCACTGATCGGCGGCCCTGCCGCTTGGCTCTCGAGCGCGCCCCCGGATTGGATAGCGACCTCACCCGTGACAGGATCAATGAATGACGTTGCGGCGCGGCCGTCCCAGAACAGCTCATCATAGAACCAGGCGTCCAGAGCTGAAGGTGTCTTGCGGGGAGTTAGCTGCAGCTCCAAGCCGTACACCGGATCTGCCTTCGGTGTTCCGTTGACGTCGCAGCGAACCACTCCCAAACTGCCGCGGGCATCGTCGCTATCGCCGAAGATCCCGTTGGGTCCTGCGCCCAGCAGTTCGCTCGCCGCCGCACGACCATCGGAGCCGCCAGCGCCGGGTTGATGGCAGGTGCCGCAGGCATGGGTGTCATGGCTACTGATCTGCTCTTCCCAGAACAGCATCTTGCCCAGCAATGCTTTCTCAGCGCTGTAGGGGTTCTCTTCGGGATAAACACTCGCTGGGTAGGGATCTGTCGGCTCCAACCCGGTGATGAAATCTGGTTCCGAGCCAGCGTCTGAGTCTGGCGGATCTTCGCCGGGGGAGCTGGCGTCACCAAGCGTCATGCCGGCGTCAGCCTCGCCGCCAAGGTTGCCTGCATCGGAAGCGTCCGTGTGGCTCGCGTCCGCCTGACTTGCATCCAGCGCGGCGCCCGGCTTGCCAGCGTCCAGGCCGAGCTGGCCGGCGTCCTCCGAGTCAGGGTTGGCGCCTATAGCCGCGTCTTCGGTGCCCGCATCTGCGGACACCTCAGCGGTCGCGTCCTGGCTCTTGCCACAGGCCGCGCAGTACCCGCAGAGCAGTAGCCAGAGCCAACACCGAGTCAAGGCGAACTCCGTTCACGCTTTCCGGGACTGACGACCCGCAGAACGACGAGCTGCCGCGGCGCCCAAAACGAACACCAGCGCGGTGAGTCCCAGAGTCCGGGAACTGGGTTGGGTTGGGGCGATGACACGACAGCCACAGCCCGAATCGGAGCTGGCAGCGTCCATCGGGGTTCCAGCGCTACCGTCTGGTCCGGTGGTGACCCCGCCGGTGCCCGACCCGCCCGCGCCAGCGACATTGCCAGGTTCGCCGCCCAGATTGGCTCCACCCGCATCACCACCAGCGCCTGGCCCGGCTCCGCCAGCGACAGCGCCGCCATCCCCACCAACGCCTGCTTCACCGCCAGCGCCACCCATGGGAACCGGAGGATCCGTGACTTGCCCCTGGCTGCAGGGGACGTCTGGTGCGGCGTCGCCCAATCCGTCGGGGGGCATCGCGGCGTCATCACTGGTGAGCCAGATCCGATCTAGCTGCGCGCCCGGCTTGGCGGCTTTGATCTTCAGTGTTTGTTTGCCTGCGGGAAAATCCAGAGCGGTATCGACGCGCGTCCAGCCCCAAGCTGCCGGCGAGAGGGTGACGACTTGGTCCGGCCCGCCGTTGACGCTGACGAACAGCGTGTCGGAAGCGTTGTCAGGACCATTGCCGAGCGCCCAAAGGTAGGCGCTGCCTGCGCTCTCGACTTCCAAATCGTACCATAGCACCTCGCCCTCATCCGGAACGTCTTTGGCGCTCGAAGTGGGATCGACTTGAATGAAGGCGTCGTTGCCGCGGCCCGCTTCTTCGGTGCGCAAGAATGGGCCTGCGCCACGGGAGCTGCCTTCGGCTTCGATGAACACCCCGGCGTCCAGGTTAACGGGATACACGCACGCCGGCGGCGGCACGACGTTCACGTACATGCCCACGGATGGGACCCCGTCCTCTGAGACGATGTGCAGCAGGTATTCGCCCGGCGTGGCTTCATTGAGAGTGGCCGGCGGCTTCACCGTGATTGAACCAGCGTCAGGACCAGCGACGACTTCAAGCGGCAGATAGCGCTGGTTCTGGTTGTAGGAATGCGTTACCGCGCCTGGGGCCAGCAGCGCCACACCTCGTTCGGCTCTGACGGTGCCCGTGAATTCGATCGTGATCGGAGCACCACCCACGACGATATCCATGCCTTCTTGGACGTTCGTGATTTCGGGGCGCGGACCGCCGGACAGGTAAGGAGGCGTATAGATGCGAGCTTCGCTCTTTTCGCAGCCCGTGTCGTGCACGTTGTCTTTGCCGCCTGCGATCAGTACGCGACCATCTTTGAGCAATAGCGCGACGCTATGATAGCCGCGGGCTGTCGACTCTGGCCACGGCTCTTCGGTGGTCACCGTGCGTGTGAAGGGATCGATGATTTGCGGGCGTCGCACGCCGTCAGGACCGCCGGGGGCGTTGGTGAGCGCCCAAGGGCTGCCAATCTCGTCCGTATAGCCGTTGATCAGCAACACGGTGCCGTCTGGCAGCCAGGTCGCCGTGGAAAAGATGCGTCCTATGCCCAGATCTAGTGTGTCCCACTCATCCTGGTACGGATCGTAGAAGTAGGCGAGCGCCGCGCCGCCGCCGTCGCGGCCGCCGTTCATGATCATCACCGTGCCGTCGGGGAGCATCAATGAGGTGGAGCCTTCACCTTTGTCAGCCCCGCTGGGGTTGGGCTGTGCCGCATTCGGCATGCGGACCAGGCGATCCCCGGCGCTCACTCCTGGCTCATGGTTGAGCAGCCACATGTCACCGACGCTGCCGATCAGCGCGACGCTGCGCGCCAGCCCTCTGCCATTAGCCGCAGGGACCGGTTTGGGCAGCAAGAAGACGTGCGTGTAGGCCCTGCCTGCTTGGTTGATGGTCCCAGAGATGTCCCCGGGTTGGGCTAACACCGTGTACGGATCTGCGTTCGGATCGGCATCCCAAACCGAGGGATCAAAGATTTCGACGGAGCGGTTCTCTTTGTCACCGGTTCCAGCTACCGACCAGTGATAGCCACTTGCGATTAACACGCGTCCGTCGGGCAGCATGCGATTAGTGGGGTACCACTTCATCCCGGGGTTCTGGGAAGAACCGGCTTTCATGTCCGCTTCGATACGCGTGAAGGTCTCAGTCTCCGGATCGAAGACCCGCGAGTAGTTGAGCCCGAGTTCCGGCGAAATGATCGGCAATGCGCGCGGGTAGTCCGTGCCTGCGACGTAAAGAATACGCCCGTCGGGCAGAGGCATCTGTCCACTGCAGTACAAGACGTGCCGGACGTCATTGTCGCGTGCCTGTTCGTCAAGGGGCTGCACCATCAGGGTGGCGCCAGCGCCCGCGGCATCCAGCTCGGCGGGATCGAGCACGAACGTCGCGCCGAAGTTGCGCTGGGTGCTGCCATCACAACTGTCTTGGGCGATGCGTTTGGTTCCCGTCATAACGACCTTGCCGCTACGGGCCAACAGCACGCCATGAATCGGAGCCACATACCAACCCCCGGCGGGTTTGTTTTGCGGGTTGGCATCGGTGTCATCGCGCAGTGTGGCCACGTTGCCCCAGGTCCCCTGGGCGGAGGCCGTCTGTGGGGTGAACGCCAACGTGGACAGCGTAGCGAGCGCTGCGAAACGACACACGGCGCGTGGCGCGCGAAGGCGCCTCGATTGGTTGTTCGAATCAACTACAGAGCTTGCCTTCAGAGCGGCCATGAATATCCCGGGGAGTGCATTGTGAACCTGAATTCGCCACTATTTGTTTGGTGGGCGGACAATCATACTTGGATCTGTTGCCTTTTCGCCTCGCTTCTCTCCTCGGATGATTTTTCGGTCTTGCCCGAATATCTCGGTGCGGGCATCGGCAAAAATCACGCGATCTGACCCGAAGCCGAGATTCGTGTAACCGATCCGCTCAGATGGTCCGAAGGCCGGACCACATGACCACCCAAACGAATCACGACCCGTCCTAGGCGACTCCAGCCACTTCTCGCCATCTCGCCCACACTCAGACCGGTTTGGTCGTGCCCCTAGGTATGCTAATTTCTTTCGCTAACATGCCGCTAGCTCCGTCAGAGGCGAATGTCCCTGGTGACGGATGTTGCGGGAGGCGAAGGAGGAGCCTGCGCTGGATACCGCTGATGTGCTGGCTCCAGCAGCTGTTGCTTCCGGCAGCGTTGGTCTGTGCCTGCACTTCGGGCAGTTCGGGACAGCTCGACCGCATGCAAGGGGCGCCAGATCCGGCTTCAGCAGACGCTGACGCGGGAGCGCAACCGACCGAGGCCCGTGACTCCGGCCGCAAGCGGGATGCGGCACCGCCAACATCCGTCGACGCGGACACCAAAGGCAATCCAGGCGCTGAGCTCGTCCCTGAGTGCTCTGATGACGGGCAGCAGCAGAGCGTGTCAAGATTCGTTCATCCAGGAGGGCTACACAAGCAGTCGGACTTGGATCGCATGCGATTGATGGTTGCGGCTGGGGTGCAGCCCTACTCGAGTGCCTTTGAGAAGTTGTTAGCCGATGAGCACGCGAGTCTCGACTACGCGATTGCGGGCGACTCGAGTCAGACTGTGCTTCAGCGTGATGGTATCAACGCCTCCGCGTTCGAGTCGGATGCCACTGCGGCCTACCTGAATGCACTGGCTTGGGCAGTGACTGGCGACGAACGCCACGCGCAAAAGAGCGTCGACATCTTGAACGCTTGGAGCCACCTGACCGAGGTAACTGGCGGCGGAACCGAGGCGTTGAACGCTGGGCTCTACGCGTGGAAGTTGGTTGAAGCGGCGGAGCTGATAAAGAGTACCTACTCGGGATGGGCCGCAGACGACATCACGACGTTCTCCGAAATGTTGGTCTACCCGGGGTATTCCAACACAAGTGCGCCGCCAGACTTGAGTCCGAACAATGGCACATTCTACTGGCGGATCTACCAGGGGGACTCCGGCAGGCATGGCAACCAGGACTTGATCGCGTGGCGAGCCATGATTTCGATGGGCGTCTTTCTGGATAATCGGATCATGTTTGATCGCGCGCTCAACTACTTCAAAGGTTTGCCGCATCGCGAGGATGATATGCCCTACGCGGCAGGTCCGCCTGCCGTCGGAACTCAGATTGAAGACAATCAGTACTTCACCACCTTTCAAGTCGGTGCTCGAGCGGATACTCAGCCTGACTACGGCTACAACGGAGTGCTCCAACACTACGTCTGGCAGAGCGGACAAAATCAAGAGAGCTCGAGGGATCAACAGCACGCACTGTTCGGCCTGGCCACGTGCGCGGGTATCGCGGAGGTTGCCTGGAATCAGGGTGATGGGGTGTTCAACGCTTTGGACCATCGCTTGTTGCTCGGTTTCGAACACGCCGCGCGCTACAACGTGTCCTTCGTTCGAAGCTATCCCGACCAGTCAGAGCCGTGGGAGCCGACTGGGGCGGACTTCATCCAGCAGCTGGATCGCACCGGGCGTTGGTTTTCCAAGCAAATCAACCCCTACTTCGAGACCGACTTCGAACGCGTCAGTCGCGGTGATTTCTCTTCCGACAAGCGACCCGTGTTCGAACAAGCTCTGGCTCACTATCGGATTCGTATGGGTTTGTCAGAAGAGCAGACTCGTTGGACCGAGCGCGGTCGCGATCTGAGCATTGAACTTGGCGGCTATGAGGGCCGTGGATGGTCGCTCGATCATGCGGGTTGGGGGGCATTGACCTTTCGCCGGCCAACGTGGGCGGCGGGAGATCCCATCGTCGGCTTTCAGGATGGCCTGCCCATCTACCGGGTGCCTGAGTTACCGGGCGTCATCCAGGCCGTGCACTACGACCACTTCCCTGTTCGAGGACAATCCCACACCTATCATGATACGTCACCGGGAAACTCTGGGGGGCAATACCGTCTGGATGATGTGGACATCACCTGCGGCCCCGGAGGTCAGTATCTGGTCGATGATATCGCGGACGGAGAGTGGCTCAGCTACACCATTCATATTCCGATAGCCGCCGAGTATCCAATCTCCGTGCGCTATTCGGCGATGGGCGCAGGAGCCTCGGTTCGCGTGGCCGCCGCCGGAACCGAGGTCATCGAAGAGGTGACCCTAGCATCAAGCGAAGGGGCAATGGCCACGCTTCGACTGGGGACAGCGCCGCTGTCGGCGGGAGTGCAAACAGTGCGAGTCCTGTTCTCGGGTGATCCTTCTGGCGTTCTTTTCTCGGAGCTCGAGATCGGCGACACGCCATGAAGACTTGGTAGGCTTCAATTGCGAGACTCAGCGCACGATCATCACGACACCCAGCAGCATCACGCTCACGATGGCGCCTTTGGTTTTCAACTGAGCGTCACCGAATAGGTAGCCCCCGAGCGGGAAGCTCACCAGCACGTTGGCTCGCCGCAACAACGAAACGACTGCCACCAGCGCCCCTGAAACGGCGAGCGCATGGAAGTAGAGCTGGTCCGCTAGCACCAGCAACATGCCCACCGCGAGCATGGGCCAGCCCCAGCGAAACGCTGTGATCTTGTCCCGGCGCGGCCACCACAGCAGCCGAACCAACAGCCCCTGAATGACCACGTTGTACAGCGTGAACCAGAACTGCAACGTGGTTGGAGCCAGGCGCACCGACTGAAGCAAGTGCTTGTCATACAAGCCGCTCATTGCCCCCACAAGCGTCGCGCCAACCAACATCAACACCCAGCGGTTGCGCTCGAAGTGAATGCCTTCGACCCGCCCCACCAAACTGAGCGCTAGATAGCAGCCGAAGATGATGCCCATGCCTAGCCACTGCTTGGGGGTTGGGGCTTCCGCGAAGAGCAAAATGGCACCCAACACCGTAAACAAGGGTGAGCTGGCTCGAATGCTCACGGCCAGAGAGATCGGCAAGTGCTTCAACGCAAAGAATGACAGCACCCAAGACGTCGTGACAATGCCGGCTTTGACCAGGACGAGCAGGTGTTGCTTCCAGGTCAATGCCTGCAAGCTGAGTCCCCAAGCTTCCAGTCCAGGCGCCACCTGGCTGACGGCCAAGATGGATCCCAACAAGAGCAGTCCCGAAAGGCTACTGCCAAACAACACGGGTAAGACGGCGTTTTCGTGGACCGCAGCTTTCTTGCTGACGTCATAGAAACCCAGCAGAAACGCGGACATCAGCGAGAGCAGCAGCCAAGACATGAGACAGCTCCGACTAGCCTTGTCGTTGCAGATCGTGCAATCCCCCATCCTGGGCGGATTTCACACTGGCGCTACGTCACCCTAGGAACGCGCCAATTAAACCGACAGCCGCTGAGGTGGCGGATCAGCGTGCATTGCTTGAAGCAATAGCGAAGCCACGCCGCCGTCGCTGCTTTGCCGTGGCGGGTCTGCGTGCTAACAGTCAGCATTCGGCGTCGTGGGGAAACGTAACTCTCAGAATCCATCTCCAGTTGCTCCGGGGTCGGTTCTTGCCGGTCGGTACCGGATGGGGAGACTCTTAGGGGAGGGG
>JBNLEN010000217.1:0-9600 GCA_050304975.1 Polyangiaceae bacterium | reverse complement strand
CGTCTGCCCCGCTGGCTGGCGGGTGCCCAACCGGTCCGACTGGCAAACGCTGGAAGTCTCCGTGGGCGGCTGGCTGTATGGTGGTCGGAGCCTCAAGAAGATCTCGCCTCTGTGGATGCAAGACCCTTACCTCGTGGAAGACAACTACCCCACCGATGACTATGGGTTCGCGGCACTGCCCGACTTCAACAGCGCCTTCGGGTTCTATTGGTCTTCTACCGAGTCTTCGGCCAGCTCCTCCTGGCTCATGTACCTGTACGACATCACCAACGAGATCCGCTACATTGCTTCTTCCAAGGCCAGCGAAAAAGCCCTGAGGTGCATCCAGGCGAACTGAGACCGTTTTGTGAACGTCCGTAAAGGCCCGGGGCGCGATGCGTCCTGGGCCTTTTGTTTTGAATGGGGCGACTCTATGCATAGTGCGACCGACCGTGGAAGCGTCGCCGGGTTCGGGATACAATTCTTCCTCGCGCTTCCAAGAGCAGTCGGACAAACTGCTCGGCATGGCGCTGACGGACTACAAACAAGGCGGCGCTGGATTGTCGATTCAGTCCAGCACCGCGCAAGGGGGCTGGGTTTCGGTCCCCTGCTTCCAGCGGTGTGAAGCGCCGCTCAATCCGATGAACTCGTATAGGCCAGAGCTGCGATGAGCGACATCGCCAAGCAGGTTGCCGAGCTGCATCGGCAGCACTACCGGGGCCTGATAGCACCGCTCATCCGTCTGCTAGGCAGCTTCGAGATGGCTGAGGACGTCGTGCAGGACACCTTCACGCAAGCTCTGCAAAGCTGGCGGCAGGGTCCGCTGCCGGACGAGCCGCTCGCCTGGTTGCGACGCGTCGCCAAAAACCGGGCAATCGATCGCTCACGAAGCCAGCGCCGCCAGGCGGAAAAGCAGGAAGTGCTGGTCAGAGAGCTCGACTCCAGAGTGGAGCTCGAGTTTTCTGATGCGTTCGCCCGCGACGATACACTGCGCCTGGTGTTCACTTGCTGCCATCCGAGTTTGTCGGCGGAGGCGCAAGTTGGGCTGACGCTCCGAACGGTGTGTGGCCTCACCAGTCAACAGGTGGCGCGGGCGTTCTTGTTGAAACCACAGACGTTGCAGCAGCGTTTGGTCAGGGCGCAGCGCAAAATCGATCAGGCGAAGATCCCGTACGTCATCCCTGATCGGGAAACGCTGCCGGAGCGAACCGAAGCCGTGCTGCGCACCATATACCTAGTGTTCAACGAGGGCTACGGTGCTAGCGACGGTGACACACTGATCCGTAGAGAGCTGTGTGACGAAGCGATCCGCCTGGGGCGCCTCCTCAGCGGGCTGATGCCAGAGTCAGGATCCGCCAAGGCGCTGTTGGCTTTGATGCTCCTGCACCATTCCCGTCGAGCGGCGCGCATTACCCCGGCAGGCGATCTGGTGACCTTGGAAGATCAGGACAGGAGCTTGTGGGATCAGGAATTGATCGCCGAAGCGATGCCTCTGGTCGAGTCCGGCCTCAAGTCTCGGCCGCTGTCGACTTATGCCATCGAGGCCGCGATCGCGGCGCTCCACGCCCAGGCCAAAGCTGCGCATGAAACCGACTGGGTCCAAATCGCGGCGCTCTACTCGGTGTTGGAACAACTGACCGCTCAAAGCCCGATCGTAGCCCTCAATAGCGCTGTGGCGCTGGCGATGGCGGGAAATCTGGAACAGGGGTTGGAGCGCCTTCAAGCGTTGGAGGCAGACGGCGGCCTTACCGGGTACCACTTGCTGCCATCCGCACTGGGTGAGCTGTTGAGCCGAGCAGGCCGACTGGCAGAAGCTCGGGACGCGTTTGGGCGGGCGCTGGACCTGGTGACCAACCCGGTCGAGCGGCGTTTCATCCAGGCTCGACTAAGAAAGCTGGCCAAGTAGCGCCTCGCCTTGCGCGGGGATCGACGCCTGAGGGGACAACGCTAAGTAACTGATATCATTTGCTGAAATTGCTGATCCTGGGGCGACACTCAAAAAAAAACACAAAAGTTCGTTCGGCTGTCGATCGGGCAGGTCGCGAGGCGTCAGGCTGTTGAACCTCAAACAAGGAGCAACTCATGCAATACCTACTTCTGATCTACAGCAACGAAGCCGCCATGCCCGAACCCCCGAAGGATCCGGCTGCCTTCGCTGAGTGGATGTCGCCTTGGAACAACTACACCGAATCCCTGCAGAAGGCTGGGATCATGCTGGGCGCGAACGCCTTGCAGCCAACTTCGACGGCGACCACTGTTTGCGCTCCCAAAGGCGACCCAGTTTTTACCGACGGACCGTTCGCTGAGACCAAAGAACAGCTCGGCGGCTATTACCTGATCGAATGTGACAACTTGGACGATGCCCTGAGCTGGGCCGCCAAGTGTCCGATCGTCAAAATGGGCCGAGTAGAAGTACGTCCCGTAGCCGACTTCTCCAAGCCATGAGCACTTCTGCCGTGCAAACTCGAGCCAAGCGCGCTCGGGCTTCGGGGCCTCAGGCCAAAGTCCAGCGCGTGGACGGCTTTAGCGGGTTTCCGCCGGGCGCCCTGGAGTTTCTCCGGCAACTGGCCAAAAACAACAGCAAGACTTGGTTTGAGAAGGAGCGAGATCGCTACCAGAGTCAGCTGGTCGAACCCGCTAAGCTGTTCGTCGCCGCGTTGCAGCCAGCTTTGAGCCGACTTCAGCCGGATCTTCGGGTGGAGCCGCGGGTCAACGGTAGCATCTATCGGATCAATCGCGACGTCCGCTTTTCTAAGGACAAGCGTCCTTACAAGGAAGAGCTAGCGTTTCGCTTTTTGGCGCAGGGTGACAAAGGCGAAGTGTCCGGTATCCACATGCGGATAAGGCCAGACCTCGTGGGAATTGGTGCTGGCATGTGGGGTTTTCAGCCGGCTGCTCTCGCGCGCTATCGCGAGGCGGTGGCTGACGCTAAAACCGGAACAAAACTGCAGAAGCTGATCGATGGCTATACGCTGAACGGCTGCGGCTTTGGTGGCGATTCCTACAAGCGCGTTCCCAAGCCGTGGCCCGAAGAGCATCCACGCGCGGAATTGTTGAAGCTCAAGGGCCTGTTCATCGGCCGAGATATGGAAGTTCCGAAAGAGCTCCATGGCGGGGAATTCGTCGACTGGTGCGTCGCGCATTTTCGCCCTTTTTTACCCTTACATCGTTGGCTCTCTAGTCACGTCACATCGGGCCCGTAGAGCGGGAATTGTTTGCCGAAGGGGTCTGGCGGGCGGGCGGCGAAACGTCGCCTGCTCGAAATCGTTGCTGGTGCAATCCTCGGCGGTGCTCTCGTTCCTGGTTTCGATCTGACGCGCATTCCTGGGTCGCCCGGCAATCGCGAACTGCACAAGCGTGTGATGCAGCATTTCAGGGAATAGTTTCATCCTAGCGGAGCAGGCCAGCAAAGGAGCGAATGGGCCGTAACCATTGGCTTGCGCGCACGTAGGAGTAGTAGTCCATTGCTGTGCTCATGACCCCACAGTCCACCATCTTCCCCCAGGCAAGGTTCGCGTCTCGGATGAAGGAGACACCGTTCGTCTCCTTGCTCGTCCCAATGCTCCTGGTCGCTTGTGGCCAGACCGACGACAGCATGACGCACTCAGAGGGTGGATCTGGGGGTTCGTCTTCCACTGCGACAGGCGGAGAAAGCGCGACGACAACGAACGGCGGGAACGCGCCCGACCTCACTGACGATTCGGATGGCGGCGTTCCTCCTTCGAACGACCCCGACGACGAGACGGACGCAGGCCCTGGCTCTTCGGGAGGTGTCGACGGCTCGGGCCCCGCGGTGTCGTGTGCCCCCCTCTCGTGTCCGGAGTTGGGCACCTGCACTCTGGAGCAGGAGGGAGACACCTGCTTGCGCATCTGTCAGTTCGACGAAACGTACCCCCTCCGCGATACAGAAACCGTAGAGCGCCTGGCGGCACTAGAATGTGAAATCATCGAAGGAACGCTGTCGTTTTCGCTGCAGGAGCCCGTTGAGCAAGATACGTTGAACGGCTTGAACACGATCCGGCAAGTCACCTCGCTTGGGGTCGACCTGTTTCAGGGACAGGTATTCCAGGGGCTAGAGCGCATTGACTGCTCGCTTCTCGTGAACTCGATTTTTAGCAGCGATGGTGATGCTGAAGAGTTCGAACTAAGCGCACTCCGCACGATCGGCTACGGGCTCCAGATCAACGAAACCTCGAATCTCCCGTCAATTCGCTTTCCCGCTCTGACCGAACTCGGAGATAGCGACCCTTCCCTGTGCTCCGATGACGGACTTTCGACTTTCGACGGCCTGCTGATCTACATCACCCGAGAGCTCACCCGCGTCGATCTGCCCGTGCTTCGCCAGATGACGGGGCAATTCTACTTTGGCGACGTCCCGGATCTTGAAGCAATCTGTCTGCCGGCGCTCGAGGACGTCACCGCCCGGCGAACCAATGGCGACGAAGAAAACCGCGCGATGCTCTCCGCGGAAATCATTTGCCTATCGGACGCCTTCTCCGCTGATTTTGACCGAGTCGATGCCTGCCCAGTCGCAGATCAGTGCTTATAGGGAAGGGCGAGAGAACGGGCGTCCCGTGACTCATGCACAATCCCGGGCGAACAAATCTCAGGACGGAAACGAATCCTGAACCCGCGGAGCTCTAGCTCTTGTCTTCGAGCAGTGCCTTGTACACGAGCCCACCGAGTGCTCCTCCGATCAGCGGAGCGACCCAGAACAGCCACAGCTGACCCAGGGCCGCCGTTTCCGCAAACACGGCGGGTCCGGTGCTGCGTGCGGGATTCACGGATAGGTTGGTAACCGGAATTCCGATCAAATGAATCAAGGTGAGGCCCAGCCCGATGGCAATCGGAGCGAAGCCCGCTGGCGCCCGTGCATCCGTACTGCCCATGATGATCAGCAGGAAGAAGAACGTCAAAACGATCTCTGCGATCAGCGCGGCCATCATTGAATAGCCTCCAGGGCTGAGCTCGTCAAAACCGTTGGAAGCAAACCCTCCGATAGACGCGTCGGCTGTGCCCGTGGCGATGGCGTACAGAACGGCTGCTCCCAGCAGTCCGCCAACGACTTGCGCGGCAATGTAGGGCCCAGCTTCGTTGGCGGGATGGCGCCCGCCGACGACCAGACCGACTGTGACCGCAGGGTTGAGGTGACAACCCGAGATGTGTCCGATGGCGTAGGCCATTGTCAGGACCGTCAAGCCAAACGCAAAGGATACCCCCACCAGGCCGATCCCGAGGTTTGAGTCCGTGCCGCCGAACGCTGCCGCGAGCACGGCGCTGCCGCAACCGCCGAAGACGAGCCAAAATGTCCCCAATACTTCCGCAATTAGCTTCTTTTGCATGACCCGCCTCCTTGGCAGTCTTGAGCACAGTTGCCTGCCTGCCAGCTGGAAGCGTCCGTGAAATCTGAGCGGCGGTCAATAGGCATCGCGCCTTGGCTAGAAAGTCGTATTGCGGGGAACCGACGTCCTGCGCCGTCAATCTTGCGTCCAAAGCTGCCCCACTAGCTGCTAGGCCCCGCTAGCTACTAGGACCCACTAGGACGAGGTGGGTAGCAGCTCCCTCAATTATCCAGATCGAATCCCAAGAGCGTGACCCGCTTCGCGTTTGATCCTGGCCAGGTCGCAGAACATGCAGAACGGCATCGTACGGCCGGCGCAGTTTCGCGCCTATGCTTTTTCGGGTCCGATGAGTCGACGCTGTGCCGGGTGGCCCGCGATGCCCGTGCTCTACATCCACAGTCTGGAGGATCAAACCGGTCGCGACGCCTTCCAAGACGTCGACGGTCAGAAGATGCTCGCGAAGTTCATCAACAGCCAACTCTGCGATGAAACGTCGACCTCAGCGGGAACCAACGCCTACGGCTCCGCCACCTACGAGTGTGTTGACTTCGATGGTTGCTCGTCCCCCCTGCGCTTTTGCAGCCACGACATTCCAATCATGATCGACTTTTGGCAAGGCGAGTCAGCAGGTGAGCTGGGGCCCGTATCTTTGACGTTCAGGAAGTCTTGGATCCATGCTACGACCAACGTCTCCCGGCTGGCTTCCCCGGTCCCCCGCAGAACGCAAACTTGATCCGAGGCGCGCTCGGGTGGTCTTGATTCATGTTGTCCGCACCATTTCGCCGCCGTGCAGCTCTGCTGATCGCCAGCGCCGCTTCGATTGGCTGCTCCGCTGAACGTCCGCCCGTCGTCCGACCCTTGCCGGCGCCTGCCGAGGCGAATGCTAGGGTCGCACACGACCCGTCCGCGCTTCACCGATCACTCGACCACTACGACTTCGCGGCCCACCCCGAGCTGCTTCAGCGCATCGCAGCGAGCCCCTTTCAGTACTTTCGCTTCACGAACCACGGCTTCGCCGCCGCGATCTGCGCCACCTTCGACGATATCCTTCCCGCCTTGCCCACCGTGAATCTGCACGGCGACGCCCACCTCGAACAGTTCGCGGTGACCGACACGAGCTTCGGTCTGGTAGACTTCGACGACGCGGTCGCCGGGCCCGCCGTGATCGATCTGCTGCGCTTCGGCGTGAGCCTCCAAATCGCCGCCCGTGAACGAGGCTGGACCGCAGATGAGGCGCTCGACAGATTCCTTGCGGGCTACCAGTTGGCGCTCGAAGAGCCTGCGACCGAGGGCCCCCTTCCAGCCTTTGTCGCTCGGGCGCGGCAGCGCTTCGCACGCGATCCAGAGGCCTTCCTCGCGAACTGCGACGCGCTCATGGAACCGCTGCTCCCCAGCGAGCAACCAGAGGTGGACGCTGGGATGAAGCGCTACATCGAGGTGATGCGCGAGCAGCCCCCCAAGCGCACGCCGGCTTTCTTCGAGACGAAGCGATACGGCAGGCTCCGCGGCGGCGTAGGAAGCGCGCTTGACGAACGCTTCTTGATCCGGGTTGAGGGCCCCACAGCGGCGCAGGACGACGACGTGGTCCTCGAGGCGAAGGAGCTCCGAGATCTGAGCTCCGTCCCCTGCGTGCAAGCGAGCTCCCTCGGTGGCCGGTTCCGCACCATCGTCGGACGTGCCCGCCTCGGCGGTAACGACGACCCATTCCTCGCGGTCATTCCTCGGGGATCCGAGGAGACCCCCGACGATCCGCCATTTTGGGTCCAGTCCTGGCGGCCCGACTACCGCGAACTCGACGCTGCGCGAGACCTCACCTCGGCCGACGAACTCGACGAGCTCGCCTACCAGGTTGGTCTCCAGCTCGGCCGCGGGCACATCCGCCAGATCGCGACGCCCTTCGACGACCAGCTCCGCCGGGCGGTCCGCGACATGCTGCGCGACTACGGTCCCAGGATCCGAGCCACCATCGACAGCATGACCGAGCGGACACTCACGTCCTGGCAGCATTTCCGCGATGAGGCTGAAAGCCGCGCGCCGTGATCGGCGCAACGATATTCCCGCGATGAGGCAGCAAGCCACGCGCCGTGACCGGCGCAACGATCAATTCCCAGGCACTGACACCGAGCTTCGCCAGTCCAATCCGGCTGCAGCACCCAAAAGGCTACACCTCCGCTGCAACAAGTCCTAAGATAACCCCAGCTCTGCGGGCGGATCTCTGCTCTGAGCTACAGCCTTGGGATATGAGGGGAACTCGCACCCGGTGAGGACACATGCACCTACAGTTTAGCCGGCTGCTGCAGGTGAGCCCCGCGTTGTTTGCGGTCACTGACCGAAGCGGTCGTTACGTGGATGTGCGGGGGGCGTGGGAGGAAACGCTCGGTTGGAAGCCGCAAGAGTTGGTTGGCCAGCACTATTCCGTAGTCCTGCATCCCGACGATGTGGCGTCGACAACCGCCGACTACGAGCAGAATCACGAGCAGCCGCATGCCGTGGCTGCGTACGAACTGCGCTCTAAACACCGCGACGGTTCATTCCGCTGGATCAGCTGGACTTCAGCTCCGCCCAGCGAAGGCTTGATGGCCGCGTTTGGAATTGACGTCACAGACAGACGGGAGGAGCTACGACAGCTGCGTGCAACCCGTGCGCGCATGCAGTCAATTCTGGAAACCGTCCCGTTCTACGTCACGCGCACCGACGTGGCTGGAGTGATCGAATACATCAACCGCACCTATCCCGGAGTCACACCGGAACAAGTCCAAGGCACCCACCTGCTGAACTGGCTTCCTCCAGAGCACCGCGATACTATGCAGGAAGCGTTCAACCAGGCGCTTTCGGGTGAAACCGCTGTAGAACGCCTTCTCCAGGGCTCCGGCCAACACGGAGTCAGCTGGTACCGCAGTCGACTTGGACCTATCCGCGAAGGCGGTGACGTGGTCGGCGTCACTGTTGTAGGTGAGGACGTGACGGATAGCGTACTGGCGGAGGAACGTCACCGACAAGCCGCACGACTCGAAGCCGTTGGGCAAGTCGCCGCGTCCATCGCGCATGATCTAAACAACTCGCTGAGTGTGATGCTCAGCGAGGTGGACATACTCGCGTTGGACTTGCCCTCAGATCCCGAAGTACAGGCGTCGGTCTCCAGAATGCACCGCTCGATCGAACGCATGGGGGGGATGATGCGAACCCTGATTCAAGCGGTTCGACGTGATGACCGGGGGGTGAGCCCGAGCAACTTGGTCGACCAAATCAATCAGCTGCAGCGGATGCTCGAGATCGCTGCCGGGACCGGCATCACCCTGACCTATGAGCTGGAGACAGAAGCCGCCTGGGTTGAGCTCGCTGCCCACGAGTTGGAACAGATACTGGTCAACCTGCTGGTCAACAGCCGACAGGCTGGCTCCGGCAACGTCCGCATCAGTTTGGACCTGTATGATGTTGCAGTGGACATACCGCATTGGCTCGCACCTGGTCGCTACGCGCGACTCCGCGTCAAGGACGACGGGCCCGGGATCTCGCCCGAGATCCGTGAACGCGTCCTGGATCCGTTCTTCACTACCAAAGCCGACGGCAGTGGCTTCGGATTGCCCAATTGTCACGCCATCGCGCGTAGCCGGGGAGGGGCGCTGCACATCGACTCACCACAGGGCGGCGGTGCTGAGGTGAGTTTGTTTGTACCTCTGCTCAGGGGTTCGGATTCTGGACAATTTGAGAGACCAGCTTCAGTTGCTCGTGGGTCTGCGAGTGCACTCGAATCCGATCACCTGGCGAAGCCGCTGAACATTCTGCTTGCTGAGGATGACGAGGAGAATCGAACCAACCTGGCTCGCTTCTTCACCCGGTCTGGACATCGCGTGTTGGAAGCACGAAACGGCGCAGACGCGCTCGATGTCATGCAGCGCAATCCATTGAGGATCGACGCGCTGCTCACTGATCTGGCGATGCCTCAGCGGGACGGGCTTTGGCTGGTGGAGCAACTCGCGAACTCACACCCGACACTGCCGATTCTCGTGGCCACGGGCTTCGTTCCGGCAGACCAAGAGGCGCGCTTGGAAGCGCTCGGTGCTAAGATTCTGCGCAAACCCGTTTCACCAACAAGACTGCTCGAGACCATACGGGCCCTAGTGGCCCCGCCCACCCGCGACTGACGGGGAGGCCAGAAATGGGCACATCGAAACCGAGTTTCTCGGGGCCCTGCGGGCGGTGAGGTCAGCGACTTTGCGATAGCTAGATGCCGGAAACCTCTGTCAGACTCTCCTCCCCTTTCAGGTTGCGATAGACC
>JBNLEN010000216.1:0-9708 GCA_050304975.1 Polyangiaceae bacterium | reverse complement strand
TCTGCAGATAGCTTTTGCCGTCGGCACGACACAACATCAGCTGCGGCGGGGCGGCGCCGAATGCGGTACTCGCGGCGTCGCTCGGCATCAGCCAGTCGTAAAAGTTTTGTTGACGCGGGTTGGTACTGACGCTGCAGTAGTCAGCGTCGTCGACGCGACCATCTGCGTTGCGGTCGAGCAGTCCCACGGTGAAGTCGCTTGTGTACGTGGCCAGGTCGGCGAGTAGCGCCAGGTCAGCGTCGTCAACCACATCGTCACCAGTGAGCTCGAAGGCGGCGTTCACTCCTGGCCCACCCAACAGGGCGTCGGAGTACTGGCGCGCCACGAGGGACACGTCGTAAAAGTCGAAGGCGCCATCGCCATCGACATCGAACTTGGCAACGGGGTCATCAGCCAGTAACTCGCCGAAAAAGCGAACGTCGTCATTGTTGACCTCTCCGTCGAGGTTGTAGTCGACGAACGCGTCGCTCAAGTCTTCTTCGTAGACTCCGTCTGCGAAGTCGAGGAACTCCTGGGCGACCGCCGCGATCAGCTCCTCGTCACGAGCTTGGGTCGCTCCCACCAAGACGTAGAATAGTAGAGTGTCACCGTCGTCGAGTCGTGCGTCGCCCAAGAGGTCGCAGTCGGGGCGCTGCTCCACATCTGCGCTCGAGACGCAGCTTGCCAACTCGGCTGAGTCGGCTCCGTCGACACGCCCGTCTCCGGTGAAGTCCAACGTCGCTATGACCTCGGCGCGCGGCAGATCCAACCAGTACTCAACCTCGCTCTCCGAGATGCTGCGTTCATACGGTGCCAAGCACGCGCACATCGACGTTCCCGCGTGGACTAACACCTCGTCAGGAGCGCACTCCGTGATCTCGCACGACGCTTCCACACACTGACAGTCCGGGGTTTCCCCATCCTCCAAGCGTTCGCCTGGGCCGCATGCATCAATGGGGCAAACGCCTCCGCCTGCGTCGGCGTCCGTTTGCACTCCGGAGTCGGTGGAGTCGGAAATGTTGTCTGTGTCGGTAGCGCCGTCCGTCGCGTCGTCATCGATCGTTGTGTCAGGTGAACCTGAGTCGCCGGCTGTAACGCTGGCGTCTGACTCCGGCGAGGAACTGCCGCCATCGTCATCGCCGCAGGCAGTGCACCAAAGCCCTATGAGGATGAGCAGCGTTTGCGAAGCTGCAAGAGTGGACATCCTGTGAGCGTAGCTAATGAGTTGCATGTCTCTCCCTCCGATGAACCCAGGAAGAGAGTCTCACGCGCAGATGCAATGAACAAGGCACCAAAGCGTTTGTGAGAGTCCGGGCTCGCGTGTCGCTGCAAGGAGCTCGTTTTGGATGTGCGGGCGTGTCGTTTGCTGTGAGCGGTGCCTTGAGCAGAGCCGCTTGCGTTCCGCAAACACCCGTGGCTCCCCAGTTTGCCCGCGGGCGTGTCATGACCGCGCCGAAGCAACGCAGCGGCCCGGGGCTTCCGCGCCTGCAATCCGCAAGAGCATGTGGGCGCAACTGCGACATCTGCCGATCGGGCCCGCTCCCACACAACGAACGCTATGACCGCCGCAAACGTATCCGACCAAGCAGGAGTTGAGATATGTAGCTGGATCGGCAAAAGGAGTTCCAAGTGCACGAGTATTTGCAGGCCCTACTCGGGGGGCTGGTTCTGGGGGCAGCGTCGTCATTGCTGTTCGTAATGAACGGGCGGATCTTGGGAGTGAGCGGCGTGTTGGGCGGCGCACTCGGTGGCTCACCCGAGAAGGATTGGCGACTAGCGTTCATCGTAGGGCTGATGTTGACCGGTGCCCTCGTGTTCTTTCTGGACCCCGCGTCCTTTGAAAATACTCTAGGACGCTCGTTGGTCGCCCTCATTGTTGGCGGTGTGCTGGTTGGTGCAGGGACTCAGCTCGGTTCCGGCTGTACCTCGGGTCACGGAATCTGCGGGATAGGTCGAGGTTCACCGAGATCGATAGCGGCCACCGTTACGTTCATCTTGGCGGGAGCCGCCGCAGTATTGATTGTCCGCCACGTATTTGGGGGCTCGATATGATCAGACTACTCACGGCGTTCATTGCTGGCTGCCTGTTTGCGATGGGCCTGTCCTACTCAGGCATGACCTTACCCGCGAAGGTAGTTGGCTTCCTGGACTTCACAGGAAGCTGGGACCCATCGTTGGCGTTCGTGATGGGCGGAGCGCTCAGCGTGTTTGCGCCGACCTTCCACATCACACGCAAATTCCGGAGTACGCCACTCACCGGCGGTGAGTTTGATTTACCCACCAGAACCAAGATCACTCCCCAACTTCTGGTCGGCGGCGCCATCTTCGGCCTGGGCTGGGCGGTTTCTGGCTTCTGTCCAGGCACGGTGCTCGCCACCCTACCCAGTCTCAAACTGGAGGCCCTTTGGGTCACTGCCGGACTGCTGATTGGCATCTTGGGAATGAGAGCCATCCAGAAACGCGTCGTAGAGAAGCCGAAGGACATCCCGCAAGCGGACTTCTGACTCAGGAGGAGTACGATTTCGAGTCGTCTCATTGCGTCGCGATTTCGCCGAGAAGCAGCCAATGCTCCACTTGGTCTAGAGAATAGGTGACAGGCTTGCGTTGTGTCCCGCTACACCAGGCCCCGCTCCCATGAGGACTGCCACTCGCGCAAACACAACCTTCTTCATGAATGCCCCTCCCGTGCGAGCTATTCAATCCGGGTCGAGCTGCCACGAGTGGCGACCTGTGGGCAGCAAACACTTCGCGAACAGAACAATTGACCACGTGCCGCTGCCGGCTCCCAACTCAACCAGCGCGGGTGAGAGAAGAGGGGACTCTTGAGCAAAGCAGGCGGGATGTGCCTGTCCGGTTCGGCATGCACGTCGCCAAGCTGTCGCGGATCGGCAATCTCGTCCTTTCACCTGGCGGCCGCTCCGTGCAAGTCTGCAGCTTAACGTCGCCGCCGACGTTGCGCGTGGTCGTTTGCTCTGGTGCGTGCCTTCTCGCGGGCACGCAGCCCTTTTGTATATGCTACGAAAATTGAAGCATTTGTTCTTGCGCAGCTTCGCTGCAACGGAGGCATCTTATCAGCCCGCCGCGAACACGACGTAGGCGTCAGTGTTTCGAGTCGGAAAAGGAGCGGCCGAATCGCTTCCTTCTTAAACTCTTCTGTGTACTTCTTTCGAGTACGCTGCTTCTTGGCTTCGTGAACAGCTCCAGAGGAGCGCGGGTTCACCATTGCAAGAGTTTTCAGTCTCAGAAATCGCCGCTACCTCCATTTCGACTCGTTTCACCGGTGCCGCCCGGCCCTTCGCTACGCCAGGCAAGCTGCTTGCTTTTCCTTCGCCGAGGCTTGACTATCGGGGCGCCGTCACGCGCAACGGGTTGGTTATTCCTACCGGCGGCCAAGCTTGTACGGCCCCCGCCGTATCGAAGAGATTCGCATCTGATAGGAGAAAACGAGAATGCATGCCGGAGAGAAAAGAAGGGCGGTCGATTTGATGGTCCGTCACGGGAATGGAACAAACGTCGATGACAATCGGAGAACACGTAACCGATGCGTCAGAATGATTTTATGCTTGTTTGCATGTTGTTTTCTGCTGTCTGCATCTGTCGCGTCTGCAGATGAAAGCAGGTGGGTCAAGGGTATCGTCCAGGGGACGAACATGCGCTATCCGGCCGACTTTAATATGTTTTCCTTCACCTATATCCGAGGCGTGCAAAACGACAATGTGACCTTCCAGCATGTTGAAGGCCCCGTGGCAGCGGGCGGGTCACTGATCATGAAGTCATTCGCACTCAATTACGACAATGCCACAGCCCATCCTGTCGCGGCAGTAGCGGGCGGTGATGTCACCTTTGATTGGGGCGGAACAGCCTATGGGGATGTGTACTACGGGGGCGACTACTTGGCACCGCCCTATCAGATCACCTATACGCCAAAGCCTCCGTATACATCAGCCGCGCCGAAGCCGAGCTTGCCTAATTGGCCGATCGACTTTGTCCAGGCACGCCATGATATGATCAACTATGCGGATCTCTTGTCTGCACTGAAGGCGACGTCCGGAGAAAAAACGGAACGCGGCCCGAACGCTGAAGTTCACTTCGTATGCAGTGGTACGGCTCCGTTGGAGGTGTTTGAGATCAACGATGAGCATCTAAACTGGCCCTCTGAGATCTGGTTTGAAAACCTGGAGGCTGACCCGGTTATCCTCATCAACGTCAGAGGCGACTTCACCAGCAACATCAACTATTCGAACTTCCGGAGTACCGGGGGGAACATCAATCCATCAAAAATTCTATGGAATTTTTCTGATGTAACCGATGTGAATATGTACTCAACCGGATTCAAAGGCTCGCTGCTGGCACCGCGGGCCTCCGTGTGGATGCTATGGAACAATTTCTCCGGTACCCTTGTTGCCAATAGTATCGTCGGCAGCGCTGAGCTCTACCATCACCCTTTCGAAGGGTATGACGTGCTTCAGAACGCGATTTCTACCGAGGGTATTGACGTGCTCGACGTTCGACTTGCTTCGGAGTTTGATCCTGATGCGCCCGGAACTGTGGGCATTGTGACCATGTCCATTGACAGCGGTGTTATCCCGACCATTGACAGCGCGAGAATACGGTTCAGGCCGGTGGGGGTGAACCCTGGGGTCCACCTCGAGGCGCCGGTGGATTTAACCGAACCGGATTACAGAACCCTTCTTCTGGGCATGAAGCCGGACACGCCGTACTGGGTTCAGGTGATTGTTGAGAGCGGTGGGATAACTCACATCAGCAACGTATCTTCGATAGTGACTGAACCGCTTCCCACAGATCTGGTGGATGTGGAAATCGTTACCGACACGCGGGGCAACCCGGACAGGGGCTTTCTAGTCACGGAACTCACTCATGGTGAAAATCTGGCACTTATTCTGGATGCTGACGGTGATATTGTCTGGTGGTATCGGGTGGAGCAACCGGGACTGAACTTTATCACTCGGGCAGCCATGTCTCATGACGCCAAGGACATGTGGCTGGTGTTCAACGATGGTAAATTCGACCCAGGCAATCTGCTGCGGGTGAGCATGGATACGTTGGACACCCAGGTATTCCCTGTCGGTGCTTCCCACGATGTCACGGCGGTTGACAATGATACCATCGCGTACCTCAACTGGGGGGAGCCGGATCTCTATCCCAGCATCTACACGATGAACACGAATGATTTTTCAACCAATGAAATCTTCGAGTCGTACGACGTGCCGGGTTATGTCCCCTGGAACGTTGGCGGCAATACGGATATTACAAAGCTTGAGGACCCGCATCTGAACGCAGTCCACTACTATCCGGCATTGGACCTCTATTCAGTTGGGGACAGGGCAATGGATATTTTTGTCATCGAACCCGACGGCGATATTGTCCTTCGCCTGAGCCAAGTTCCCGGTGCTGACAACTACGATCCACTCAACGACAAGAACCATGGGCACCAGCTGCTCTATGACGATACCGGCATCACCGGTCTGCTCTACTACGCCAATCTGGGCGGTGAAGACGGAAAGGTGGCGGTGGTCGAGTACCAGCTAGCATTCGCTGGCGGGCAGTGGATCGCAACACAAGAGACCAGGCATAATCTGGATCTAAATGCAGGAGGGTTGGGAGTCCTTGGCGACGTACAACGCCTGCCAAACGGTCACACCATGGCGACCGACATTGCCGGCAACATCATTGAATTGGATGATGATTGGAACGAGATACTGAGACTTAAGTTGAGCAAGGGCGTCGGCTATGCCACCTGGCGACCAAGCCTGTACGGTCCCCCGCCGTATTGAGACGATTCAGAACGCACCAGGGCGGAGTCTCGATTTCCACATGCCGCGCATCGCTGCGCGGAGGAAACCTGGGATGCTGCTAAAACCCTCATCCGCGCCGCAAGCTTACCCCTGCGGCGCGTTTTCCCTTTGCTGGCCTGCGCCCAATCGGGCTGCCGGCAGCGGGGGGGGCTCCGAACTGCCTGAGCTCCTGCTGCGAATCTACCACCCGTCAGGTACGAGACCGGACGTTATCTCGTCTTCAGAGCTGTGTTCTTGCCAGCACGCAATGGAGCCATCCGTGCGGATGCCGCATATCGTCGAATCGCCTGCATCCAGGTGCGTAAAAGTGCCGGGCGGTTGGTAGAAGGCCTGCGGGGCTCCTGGATTCAAGCCGTGGACGCAGCGGAGTCCACCATCGATCAACATACCGCAGACCCCGCTATCTGTAATCGCGAGAGTGGTATATGTGCCATCAAGGGGGCTCCACGGCGTCAGCGTCTGAACCAATCCCGGACCGCACTGGGCAGCCCTAGCCGGCTACAGGTATTTGGTGATCAGGTTCGGGCGAGTGCGCTTGATGTGTTCGTAGCGCGCGCAGATGGGAAAGACGATGGCGATGACCGATAGCCAGGCCACATACGTCCAAGCTAGCGAGAGTTCAGGAAGGAAGCTAGAGAGAGCTCCAATCACGACGAAGTGCAGAAGGTAGTAGAAAAGCGCGACTCGCCCAAACAATCCGACGAAGCGACTGATTGCACCTGCTGGGTCCAGATCCAGCACGCGCAATGCCCACAGCGCGAGCAGAACCTGCCCCGACGCCCAGAGGATGAAGCTAGTATCCGGCGGATACTTCGCAAAGGTCCAGAATGAGTAGCTGAACATACCGTCGTGGGGGTAGGTGTTGCCGTAGACATTCGTCAGGCGCTGCAGGAAAAATAGCACCAAGCAAAAGCCTCCAGCCCATGCCCAGACTTTGGGCGCTCTGTTGTTCAGCAAGACATCCCTCCCGACGACATAGCCGAGGAGTATGATGCCAACCCACGGGAGATAGGGATAGTACACGAGTACTTCGCCCACTTTGCCCGTACGGAAAAGAACCGAACTCCATAGTTCGAAGTTACCTTCGGAAACGCGCATCAGCAGCGGATGAATGCCAATGATCAACAGCGCCAGACTGAGCAGAACACTGTTGGGCAACTGACGTACTCCTGTAAGGGTCAGTAGGCCCAGCGCCAGCATGGCGAGAACACCGAAGTATAGAGTTGGTTGTGGCAGGTAGAGATTCAGAAGTAGCTGGCACAGGAGCAGTACCGACGCGCGAATGAGCAAGCGACGAGTCACATGCTGTTCACGAGAGCGGTAGGCCAGTATGGCGACCGAGAAACCCGCTAGGAACGCGAAGGCAGGAGCCACAGCGACTCCGGAGAAGCGAGTCAGGAACTGGCCCAAGTCGACGGGTTCCGGCATCGAACCATAGGCGAACTCGCCACTGAATCGCGCCGAAGCTTGCAGATGCTCCGACGAGTGGTCGAGCGCCATGTGCAGCATCGCCAGGCCGCGCACCACGTCTACATAGACGAGGCGCGCGTCATTCCTCTCGGCGGGCATTGGCCGAGTGTAGCGGCCTCAACGAACTGGGGAAACTCCCGATGGATCGTTATTGGCGGGCCATCCGCGGCGCCTACGTGAGGTGCCTAAGGAGTTAGCTGCCACTTTGGAGGCCCACCCACGACGAATCCCGAACGCAGTCACATGACCAGCGCGGAGCCGCGAGAGCCGAGGCAAAACGTAAGTGGCCACCCGACGCTATTGTCGGCGCCATTCGAACAAACTCTCGGCCTGAGGCGTTCGCAGTTACCGGGACTTGCGTCTGCGGGCCCGCAAGAGCAAGAGACCGAGTAGGCCAGCGAGAGCGAGACCTGATCGCTTGCGGTTGGCTCCCGCTGGTAACACGCAGCTGCAGCCAGAGTCGTCGGTCGGACCGGCGGCGTTCGCAAGAGCAGGGTCGGCACTGCCCCCGGTCGGGACCACCGAGCCGCCAGCCGCAGAGCCGCCACTGTCAACGATAGCGCCCGTCGAGCCGCCACTTGTCCCGGAGCCGCCACTGCCAGCGATGGCGCCGCCCGAGTCGCCACCTGCGACGGAGCCGCCGCTGCCAGCGACAGTGCCAGTCCCGCCGCTGTCGCCGCTACCGCCAACAGCGGGCACCCCGCCGTTACCGCCAGCCCCGCCAACAGCGGGCACCCCGCCGTTACCTGCAGTGCCGCCAGCCCCGCCAGCTCCGGCATCGTCAACGTTCGGTTCGATCAGCGCCCAAATGGCGACGCCGCTGTGGCTTGGCATTGGCCCAACGACATCGGTATCCGCGAACGTGTAGATCTCGGCCCAATCATTCCCTGTCAATTGGGTCTGCGGATCGCGGTTGGCCCACGAACTCTGTGCGTTGTTATCCAGGTAATCCTGGTACTGGTCCCAAACGTCGTTGTCGTTGCAGAACTCCGCCAGGCCTTTGACGAACCAATAGGCCCAGGAACCGTTCTGAGTGTTGTCCGAGCTACGAAGTATGGGGCCCTTGGCGAGCACGAAGTCGATCGCCTTCAGCGCATCGTCATAGTAGCTCGTGTCGCCATAGATCCGGTAGAGGTTGTTGGCGGCGATGATGAACGTCCCACTGTTGTAGACGTTATCACCGGGATTGAGCATGCCAGGTGGGTCGTACCCCTGATGGACTTGACCGGTTTCCGCGTCAAAGAGGTGTTCTCGTACCCAGGCGTAGATCTCCGTGGCCTTCCTCAGGTACTCTTGGTCGCCCGTGATTTCGTAGAGGTGAACTCCCGAGAAGACGAATGGGTTGTTGCTCAGGGCCTCTTTGCCCGGGCGCTCGTCGGGGTTTTCCCAGATCCCGCCACCAAGCTCGTCGTCCCAACCGCGATCATAGGCCAGGTTCCATAGGTTGGTCGACATATCCAGGAACTCTTGTTTGCCCACGATTTGGTATCCGCGAAGGAACGCAATCGATATCCAAGCCAAATCGTCGTTCCACTGGTTCCAACTGAAGTCGGTACCATAGAACTGCATGTAGTCGCTGAGCAGCTTGTCGATCAGCGCTAGCTGCTCAGGGTTGCGTGTGTGGAGGTAGGTATCCTCCACCGTCATGATGGCAAACGCCAGCCGCCAGGTGTCGTCGGGGACATCGTGATCGGGACCCGTCAGCGCCTTGGCGAAGAACGTCATGCCCGGGTTGTCGCCAAGATCTCTCGTGACCAGAAAGGCCGAGGTCCACGCGTCGTAGGCCTGCTCGCCGTAGTCTTGGGCGTGCACCGTAGGCGCCAGTAGAAGAGCGGCAACGGCGCAAAGGAATGCGACGGCGCCCCGCGTTCTTGCTGTATCGGAAAGCGACTTGGCGGACGACTGGTCCACAATCTGAAGGCTGATCACAAGGCTCCAATTCGAATGAACTCGGGCAGACGCCGTGCCTAGCCCAACCGTGTGATACTAGCCCCGCGCTGGTCGTCGATCAACCGACGGCCCAGAGTGGTCACGAGCGACCGCTAAGCGTCCCGTCACTATTCCGTCGAGGGGTTCAGCACGGCACTATCGCCTGCTCTGCTACCTTCCAAAGTTAGCTGGGGCCTGATGGGTTGCCGCTTTGGGCGTAACATCGCTTCAGGTAGGTGAATGCCCCGTCGGCGTTGTAGTTGAATCCGGTTGCCGATTCCATTGCGGCAAAGAAGCGCTGCAGCTCGTCTTGACTCACGGGAGCTCCTTCGGCGCGATGCGCGAAGTAGTTCTGTAATGCTCTTCCCAAGACGGCCGCCATATGACTTTCCGGTCGGTCTATGAGATCCGTGATTCTCTCCGGCCGAGGGGGTTGGGGTGGGGCAAAAAAGTGCTCAAAGACTGGCAGAATAACATCGGGGAATTGACGGACGCTCCATTGGTGCCACTTGTC
>JBNLEN010000215.1:0-9774 GCA_050304975.1 Polyangiaceae bacterium | reverse complement strand
GAAGCGGCGGCTGGAGGTTGCGATGACGGCAACGCTGAGGCCGGTGACGGTTGTGACGAAAGCTGCAGTGTTGAAGCGGGTTGGTCTTGCGCCGGCGCTCCTTCGGCGTGTGAGTCCGGATGCGGTGATGGCGAAATCTCCGGCGCCGAAGAATGCGATGACGGCAATGACCAAGCCGAGGATGGCTGCGCCAGCTGCGCGGTGGAGTCTGGCTACACTTGTGATGGCGAACCGTCTGAGTGCGAAGACATCAACGAGTGTGCGATGGGGCTCGACAACTGTGACGTCAACGCCACCTGCACGGACGTTGACGGCTCATTTCTGTGCCAATGCAATGAGGGATGGCAAGGAGACGGAGTCAGCTGTCGCGATCTGGATGAGTGCGCCACCAACACCGACAGTTGCCATGCGCGAGCCATCTGCACGAATACTATCGGTTCCCACGAGTGCCAGTGCACGAACGGGTTCATCGGCGACGGTAACTTCTGCCAATGCAATGACACCGTGTGCGGTGACGTTTGCACCTATCTGCAAGAAGACGCGAACAACTGCGACGCGTGCGGTAGCTTCTGTGGAGGAGCGACGCCATATTGCATTGGCCGGGTCTGCCGTGAGCGCGGCATCAACATCAACGAGATCTCCACCGTCGGAAAGAACGATTGGGTAGAGCTCCACAATCGTGAATCATTGCCCGTGGATATCTCTGGCTGGAGCGTGCACGTGAGGGAGGCGGATGTGTTTCGCTACATCCCCAACGGCACAGTGATCGCGGCCAATGGATATTATGTTTTCTACCTAGGGGACCTGCTCCTGGAGGACGAGGGAGATGGTGTCATCCTGTTTGACGCCGACCAGGACGCGACCATCTTCTCGATCGGCTGGGGCAGCGGCGTACCAGGCTGGGGTCGATGTCCGAACGGTGTTGGGAGCTTCAAAATCGTTGAGGCGTCGGGGCTGACGCAGGGCGCGGCTAACCGCTGTCCCGATTACGATTGATGGGCGCGCCCGATACATCCGGGGGACGAGGGCGACGTAAGCTCTGGCTTCGCGTCGCGCTCTCGGTCGGAGTGATCAGCGTCGTGGGTGCGGCTGCATCGGTGGTGGTCGCCGGATCTCGATTGACTTCACCCGCGCAGCACTCGGTCGGAGAGCCTCCGGCGGATCTGCCGATCGAACCTGTACAGCTCACTCGGGCAGATGGCACGTTCGTTCGTGGCTGGGCCGTTCCCGAAGGCTACCCCCGCGGGCGTATCCTACTCCTACATGGCTCACGCGCCGACAGGCGCGAGATGCTGGAGCGGGCTCGCTTCTTGAACATGGCGGGGTACGCGACCCTGATGATCGATCTGCGGGCGCATGGGCAGACTGACGGTGACCAGATCACGTTTGGCTACCGCGAAGCGGAGGATGTGCGCTTAGCCTTGCAGCACATGCGAGAGCAACTGCCGCACACCAAGATTGGACTGATTGGCGTTTCGCTCGGAGGCGCTGCCGCGCTGCTTGGACCCTCTCCGGCGAAGGTAGACGCCATGGTGTTGGAGTCCGTCTACTCGAATCTGGAGCAGGCGCTGGACAATCGTCTGCGGCTTCGATTGGGTCCCATCGGCAGTTGGGTGACTCCGCTACTGGCTTGGCAGGTGGAGCCGCGGCTTGGAGTTCAGTTGGGGCAGCTGTCGCCGGAGACCGCCATTCGCTCAGTCACCAACCCCGTGCTGATCATGTCCGGCGCCCGAGACCAGCGGACCACCTTGCTCGATACCCAGGCGCTGTATGCGGCAGCCCCGGAGCCGAAGCAGCTGTGGGTGGTGCCCGATGCCATTCATCAAGATCTACACCACTTCGCTCGAGCTGAGTACGAACGCCGCGTGCTCACATTCTTTGCCCGGCATCTCGCTGGGCCAGTGATCCGCTGAGTTCCCCAAAAAGATGGGAGCGTTGTAGGGCTGTGCTGCCCGGCTAGACGATGCCGCGGCGGCGGGTGCCCATGAAGTGTTTTTCGAAGGCCAACTTGGCCCAGTGCGCTTGTGGACCAGGCACAATCACTTCGTGCTCTCTAGGTGGCAGCATGTGATCGCCGAGGATCATCATGCCCATGTTGCCGGTGTCCATGATGCACAGTGCCTTGATATCACCGAACTCGAGCTCATGGCGTTCACCCTGTCCGGTGATGTCGACCATGATGTTGTGGGCGGCGGTCTTGGCCATCTGCTCCGACGGGTAGCCAGTCTTGGGAACGCCACAGGGTACGGGGGTTTCCGCTGGCGGCGGCACATGCACGGAGATCCCTGCTGCGTACACGTTTTTGTACTTGGGGTGCTGGTAACCGGCGTTGGTTTCGATGAAGCCGGCTTCGTTGGCGAGCCCTGGAGTGTTGCGCACGGCATCCACGCCCAAAAACCGAGGGATCAGCATCGTGAACTTGCTGGCGATTTCTTCTCCACCTTCGAGCACGACTGCGTCCGGCTTGACCTCTTGTACGACGGCGTTCGTACGCCACTGAATGTCGTACATCTTGAACAGCTTTTCACACATGGCTTGTCCGGGGCCGAAGCCGCCAATGCCGAAGTGCGACAAAAATGGCTCGGCGGTGACGAACGTGAGCGGAGCTTTGTCCAGCTTCTTCGCCTTCTTGAGCTGGTAGCGCACGTTGAGAATGAACTCATAGCCAGCTCCGAAACAGGCCGCCTTTTGGGTCGCGCCGACGACCACCGGACCCGGGTCGTCCAACAAGCGTTCCCACGCCTCTTTGGTTTCCAACGCGTGCTCGAGCGTACAGATGGACCACGAGTTCTTCTTCGGTCCAAGCCCGGGCAGCATGTCGAAGTCCACCTTGGGACCCGTGGCGATCAATAGGTAGTCGTAGTGAATGTCACCTTGCGACGTGTGGACTTTGTTGCCCTCGAGATCGAACCCTTCGGCGCGAGTTTGAACGAACTCGATGCCGTTCTTCTCGTAGATCGGACGTACGTCAAAACATACGTCATCCGCGGTTCGAATGCCGAAGGGGACCCAAATCAGCGACGGAATGAACACGAAGCGCGGGCTTGGTGCGACCACCGTCACGCGGTGTTCGGCGGGCAGGTGCCGGCGCAGTTCAATCGCGGCGGTGTAGCCGGCAAAAGAGGTTCCGATGATGACGACGTGCTTGGACATGTGGTTGCTTCCCGGTGGATGAAGTGACGGCCCGCTCACTGCGAGTTGTTGGCTCACTGCAAGTTGAGTGCCGCCGGATCCGGCCTGGTTTGGACCCATCTCGCGCGTGCGGCGCGCTCCGACGGGGTTTCGGCGCAAAGCTTGCGTGTTCGGCCGTGCGTTGAAGCAGACGGACTCAGGGAGAGCTACTCCGCACCACAGTCTGGTTTGTAGAGAGGCTGCGCCAAAAGCAGCCGTTTGGAACGGCCTTTTTTGGGGGAAGCCGCCTGCGAGGGTCGGACCCCGCGGCGGTCAGCAGCCGCCGGGAGGTGGTGCAAATGGTGCGGCGCGTTTGGGGGTTCTGCGTTCCCCTATGACTGCACGCGCAAACCACGGAAGTTGTTCGGATGTGGCGTTTCCTGAGAAGCCGTCGCCCGAGCGCGCTACACTGCAAGGTCTTCCTGTGAGTACCGATAGCCAGAGGGGTTGGCGCCGGTGGTTGCTGCCTCCGACATTCGCTGACGAGGAGCAGACTGAGCGCGCGCGCATCATCTACGTGATGATGCTCGTCACGGCCCTGGTTGTCGTCGTGGCAGGTGGTTTCGGTGTTGCTCGCCTCTCGAGTCGCGACCTACAAGCTGGCTTGCCAGCGATAGCTGGCTACCTGGCGCTGCAGCTTCTTGGTCTGTGGGGGATCCGCAAGGGTTGGGTGCGTAGCGTCGCTTACCTGTATTGCGGTTTGACATTCAGTGGCTTGGTCATTGATGAGTTCGTGTTCGGTCAGCATGAGGTGTTGCTCACCGCGTCCTTCATCAACGTGACGTTGATCGCAGGGTTTTCGCTGGGCGGTCGAGCTGCGTTGGGGTTTGGCACGCTGACGGTACTTTGGGTGACGACGACCGTCTGGCTGCGCGAGATGGGTCTGTTACCGCGTCCGATGTGGGGCAGTGCACCTCTGGACATAGCCATTGCCGCTTCCGGGCCTCTGGTGGTGACAGCGGTGCTGATAGCCTACGGATTGCAGCGGCTGCAGAAGGCTCTGCATCAAGCGAGGCTCGCTCGCGAAGACAGCGAAGCCAGAGCTCGCGCGGGGCATGCTGCCGGCGAGCTGGGCCGGCGCGCCATTGATCTGCTGGACATGGACGAGTACGTGGCCGAGGTGACGGACACGATTCGGCGGCTGCTACCCGAGTGCGTTGCCGCGGTTTATGGCCCCTCAGGCAACAAGCTGGTGCGCTGGAAGACTCCGGCAGAGCACTTGCCTGAGGTGATTGAACGCACTGCACTCGATATGGCCAGTGATGAGGGGACCGTTCTGAGCCGCGATCAGCTGAGCGTTCTCGACTTGAAGGACGACGCTCCATTCTTGGGCGGAAAGCTGTACGAGATCCCGGGGCGTCGCAATCGGCAGGGACTATTGATCCTGCTATGGACAAAAGGTGACGGCCCGAACGCTGCCGCTAACACGCTGCTTTCGACCTGCGCGGCGCTGATCGGCGCGGCGTTGCAGCGCAGCGAAACGGACACTCAGCTGCGCCAAGCCCAAAAGATGGAGGCCGTGGGACAACTGGCAGGCGGTATCGCTCACGACTTCAACAATCTGCTGACCAGCATCATTGGTGGCGCCCAGTTGATGCTCCAAGACATGGATGCGGACGACCCCAACACTGAGCTACTGCGTGACATCTCCAGTGCCGGCGAGCACGCGTCGCTTCTCACGCGGCAGTTGCTGGTGTTCAGTCGCAAGGAACGCTTGCAGCTGGAGCTTCTGGACCTGCGGCAAGTAGTGGTCGGGCTCGAAAACATCTTGCGCCGGCTACTAGGCGCCAGGATTACGCTGCAGGTCGAAGCGGTCGACGAAGCGCTCGTCATTCGCGGGGACCGGAGGGCGATCGAGCAGGTGCTGTTCAACCTGTGTCTGAACGCTCGCGATGCGATCGACGGCAATGGTCACATCACCATCAGTCTCGGTCAGCGGCAATCTTCGGCCGGCGATAGGCAAGCGCTGCTCAGCGTATCGGATGACGGCTGCGGGATGGACGCCGCCACCCAGGAGCACATCTTTGAGCCCTTCTTCACCACCAAGGGTCCCAGCCACGGGACTGGCTTGGGGCTATCCACGGTGCACGGTTTGGTGGATGAGTTCGGAGGGCGTATTAGCTGTGAAAGTCACGTCGGAGATGGCACACGCTTTGACATCGTTTTTCCCCTGATTGACGTAGTGGTGCAGCAGATGGAACGCAGCAGACTGGCGCTGCCTGCGGCTAAAGCGGGTGAGTTGGTATTGCTGGTCGAAGACCATGACTTGGCACGTCGCACTCTCAAAGCCACTCTGGAAAGTGTCGGCTACTCCGTGATCACGGCCCGCGACGGCCATGAGGCGTTGGAAGTGCTCGAGCGCGCGGACAAAGTCGCGGCGGTGATCACCGACGTCGTCATGCCACGCATGGACGGTGATCAATTGGTCGAAGCCATGCGCCAACGCCAGCTGAGCATTCCAACACTGATGTTGAGCGGCTACTCGGCGCGCGATCAGCTGCGTTCCGAAAGACCGCGAGATGTCCAGATCATGGCCAAGCCCGTGGCTAGCTACCAGTTGCTGACCCGAGTCCGAGACTGCATCGACGCTTCTGTTCGGGCTCAGTCGCGCCAGCCCGCACGGATCTAGCTCAAACGGGCCAACCTCCGCTCGCTTCCCGGGTGCCGCTAGCCCTGGAAACGCAATACCTGCCCGTTCGGCAGCAGGTTCCTAGGCACTTCTCTGCCTGAGGTGCTCATTTGGTGCCGCGCGCAGGCGTGGTAGTCCGCGTCGCAATACCGCATCTGCCAGGCGCGCAAGGTGCCGGCGGCGCGCAGCAATGAGAACATGGGGCAGCTGCTGGAGTGGGGACACGCCAGCTCGCCCTCCTTTTTGGGTTTGAAGATAGGCAAGCTCACGGGGATTAGTAGGGACTACGACCGTTTGAGCGTCGCCTTTAGTGCCGCGGGGCGCTGCCTCAGCCGCCCCGCAGATCTTTCGCGCGCAACAAGCCTCGCCACGGAACAATTTTGCATGCCGATTGGCAGACAGGTGAAAGTCGGCGTTTCGTTTCGGTTTCGCGCTCCGAGGGTGTCGTTTAGGAACCGTCTACGCAGATCGCATATGCGGTCACGGGCTGTAGTTCTCCGGTCGTGTTGTACACGTGGATATACCACTGGCGTGAGTCGTTATCCGAGCCGTTCCCTATCCCCGGCATGGACGCCACGACTTGCACCTGGATCGGCACCTGAAACCCTCCGCCCACGGCGACTTTCCCAACCGGGCACCAAACCAGCACACTGCGTAGGTCGTGGCCAGGTAGGTCGAAGGTCTGCACTTGCGCCTCCCGCCCGCTCACCCCACTGGCTCCGGGTGGCCCTTCGGGCCCCTGCGGACCGGGTGGACCAGGCGGACCGGGAGGGCCCTCGACGCCAGGCACTCCCGGAGGACCGCTCTGGTTCCAGCTGAACTCGACGTCGTTGCGTTTGCATGAGTCTGCCAAGCCTGGCTGCCCAATGCGATACACGGATCCGGTTTTGGGACTGTAGCAGGCGACGATCACTGGGCTGTCTGGCGCACCCGGGGCTAGTTCGGTTCCGTTCAGCGCCTGAGCGGCCGTGCCCGTTTGTGTCTGCTTTTCCTCCTCGAACCGCTGCGGTTCCTCCCAATTGCAGGAAGCTACACCACATAGCAGTGCCACGCTGGGCACCCATAGATACGAGATGTTCATATGCTTGTTCCCCTTTTGCTACAAGAAGGGGGCAGCCTAGCGCGTGTGAGCGGTAGCAAAATCCTAATTCGCGCCCGCGCAAAGGATTCGCTGCGTCGAGTTAAGAAGGGGCTTGAGAAGCCGTTAGATTTGCGCGCTCGCGTGAAAGCGCGTCCCGGCCAAGGCCTCGTTCAGTATGCGGAGTGGTCCTAGCACGCGTTCGTCCGCCAGGTTGAGGTCTTCAGTCAGCGGAAGATCGTGAGCTTTGGCGACGAGGCTCAGCAGGCCGATGGGCTGCGCCAATGCGAGCGCGAATCTCAAGGCCGCTGGGACGGCGTCCGAAGAACCCTCCCCGCCAAACAGCGCGCGCAGCGCCAAGCTTGGGTTAGGTAGGTTTGCCGAAGGTTCCAGGATGAATCTGTGTCTGTGAAAAATGAACAACAAGCTGTCGCGTTGATGCTTGAGTAAGCCGCGCGCCACTAACCCGCGCGCACACAGCTCACTCAGCTTCAGCTCCGCGACCAGGTGACGTCCGCAGCGCGCTGTCTCTCTCGCGCGGGCATCGCTGGACAGCTCGCCGAGCACAGCATCCAGGGCGTCGCTGCCCGTGGCTTCGGTATCGCGCACGACGACCTGCTCCGCGCCGATCTCAATCCGCCCCATCATCACCAAGTCCGTCAAGCAGGCGGCGCCCAGGGCTATGCCAAACATCGGGCGAATGCTCGTGTACGGTTGTTCTGCCGCCGGGTCGAGCCCCAGTAGGAGCAAGTGCTCGTGAACGTGCATGCTGGCGATCAGGCTAGCATGGCGCACGGGGACAGGTCGACGGTCCCCAGCGGGGGGACGGTAACGAAGCCAGCCTGTGCTTGTCGATGTACGGCCACCCCGTGATGGTTCGAGTCCAGCGCAACGCCCTCGAAGACTGACGCCAGCGCTGTTGAGCAACGCGGTGCTGTTGAGCAACGCGGTGCTGTTGAGCAACGCGGTGCGCGCCAATTGCCCTCGCTTGCGGGGGGCGCTGTCCGCCGCGGTGTCCGATCTCGCAGGCG
Source organism: Polyangiaceae bacterium (assembly GCA_050304975.1). Taxonomy (GTDB): domain Bacteria; phylum Myxococcota_A; class Polyangia; order Polyangiales; family Polyangiaceae; genus SZUA-265. Next base: position 1,865 of record JBNLEN010000215.1, on the reverse strand, counting down.
GCTTTCTCACAAGGGTCTAGCGGGACAAGATTTCGCCCTGCAGTGCCCCGGGGCATGCCGATGTGCCTCGACGGTTTACGTCACGTTTGAGTACGTAAACCCCCGGGGCATGCCGATGCCTCGACGGTTTACGTCACATTTGAGTACGTAAGGGCTTGGGGCACTCTGCGGGGAGGCGGGCAAGCCGCTTGGGGTCGCTCAAGACAGTGCTTCAAGTGACCCACTGTTCGTCAAGTCGCGTGGCGCTGTTGAGTAACGCGGTGCTGCTGGGCAACGCGGTGCGCGCCATTTGCATTTGCTCGCGGGGGGCGCTGTCCGCCGCGGTGTCCGATGATGCAGGCGGCTTTCTCCAACGGCCCATCGCTAAGGCCCGATCTCGTCCGGCATTCGCAAAAGGCTCGGGCAAGTGTTTACTAGGTACGGCTCTGGCCGCAGTGATGGCGCTGGGAGATTGTTATTCGAGAGCAGGTCGCGGCGGCTCGCGTGGGGCGAGGAGCGGCGCAGTTCAGCGCCGCAGCGGGCGTGAAATCGGGCAGCGCGGCTGTTGTGAAACCGGCCGATCTGAGCTGTTAGGATCCGCCACTAGCCAGGGAGGCTGAGGGTTGCTAGCGTCGAGGGCGATGGCTTCGAAACGCGATTCTGAGCGTCCCGCGCGTCCAGTGCCACCACCGCTCCCCCAGCCTTCCAAGGCCAAGTTGCCGCCGCCGCCCATGGCTCGCTCCAAAAGGCCGCCTCCGCCTCCGCCCGCGCGAGCGTCCAAGGCGCGCGCAGAGCGGGCGCTGCCGAAACCCTCCAAAACGAAGCTGCCGGCGTTTGCGCCCGCAGACGCTGCGGTTAACCCCGCGCCGGAGCCACAAGTGGAACATTCGTCAGCGCCCGAGCACGAACCGGATGGTGCGAACCCAGCGGCAATCGATGATGGGGTGCAAGACTCGGCCGCAAATGACGACGTGACGCCCCCACCCCCAGCCCGCGTCGAGGCGCCCCCGCCCATTCGGATCGAGGTTCCGCCGATAGCGCCCGTGCCCGATCCGGCACCGCTCGTGATCGGACAGCCGCGGGCATTGCAGCCGGGAGTGGAGGAGCAACCCTTGCCTCCGGAAATCACCCCAGCACCTGCCGCCGTCGCGGCAACAATTTCTGTCGCGCCCAGCGAGTCCGCGGCGGCGTCGCGTTCAATAGAGCAGGCGCTCAAGCGCAGCGTGCCGCCCGCGCCAGATGCGCCATCAATTCGAGTCGCGCCGCCAGTCGAGCAGCACTCGTTGCAGCCATTGTCCGGACACGGCTCGGCCAGCCCAGCTAGGCTGGGACGCGGTCAGGTGTGGTCGATGGTGGCCGGGGGCATCGTGATCTTTGCTGGGGGATTCGGCTGGTGGATGTCGTCGCAGCAAGAGACGACGCGGGTTGCAGTGGAGCCCGCCGCCGTCGAGACCGCCAGCGCCGCGTCCGACGAACCCTCTGCGTTGGCTAAACCGAGCGCGCCCGAGCCAGAGCAGTCGGCTGAGCCCGCCGCCGACACGTCGCCGCCTGAACCCGCCCCGGATGAACAAGCAGCGGAGCAAACCGAGGAGCCCGCCGCTAGAGCCGAGGTCGAAGAAGCGCCGGAGCCGCCCGAGCCAGCGGCGACATCCGCGGAGCCGGACGAACCCTCCAAGGATGAACCGTCCGAGGACAAAGCCGATGCGCTGGACGAAGGCAGTGCCGAAGATTTCGAGCCCGACGGATCCATCCGCGGTGCAGCCAGCTGTGAGCAGCTGTTGGGCAAGTCTTCAGCCGGGGGCGATAGCGAGACGTTGATCGACGAAGCCGAAAAGCTGGTCCGTTATGGCAAGACGGAACAAGCGCATCGCGCCTATTGCCTGGCC
>JBNLEN010000214.1:0-9843 GCA_050304975.1 Polyangiaceae bacterium | reverse complement strand
GTACACCTTGCGCCCCGTCTTGCCGTTGGCCAACTGGTATTCAATCGCGTAGTCCACCACCAGTTGTTCATCAGCCGCCCCGCGAAGCTGGAAACTGAACCCCAGTTTGTCACCCACACGCACTCGCTTGCTATCCAAAGCCAACTTGCTTAGCCCGACCTGGCTCTCCGTCGAGACTCCGAGCGCAGCTAACGCCGCCGGATGTCCCGCCTTGATCAGGTGGCGCAGCGCGCGGTTGGCAATCCACTCGGAGTGTTCGAACCCTTCATCCAGCCAGCGCCGCACCGTCGCTACAGCCAGATCGGGGTGGTCCTTGGCGATGTCACCCAAGTGGTTGGCGACAGACGTGCGAACATACAATGACGGATCACGGCGCAGTTTTTCCAGCAGTGGCAAGACTGGGCTTGGGTCTTCGACGAACGGCGTCAGCCTTTCCCCCCAGGGCAGACGCGGGCGCGTGCCTTCGCTCACCCAGCGCCGCACGTGGGGATTGTCGTGGTGAACGTGCTGTTTCAAGAAGCGCAACACTCGCTTGGCGTCGTGGTTGATGAACGGCCGCACGGCGAACTCGGATGTGGAACGTTTGGTGATCTCGACCATTGCCGACAGCGACTCGTCAAAGTGCTCGAGGCCGCGGGTTTGAACGAAGTGCCCGTGGGGCCAGTAGTAGAACGCATCCTGAGACACGTTGCTGGTGCCCTGCAGCTCAGGCCCCAAGGTCTGCAACACGATCTTCAGAGCGCTGGGGTACGCCTGGGGCAATCCCGCCGCCATGACGTCAGTCATGAGCACGACGCGCTGCTTGAGTTCCAATGGCTCCAGCTCTGCTTTGATGCGACGCAAGAACCCTCGTTCGTCAAACTTCGGATAGGCCCGCTTCAAGGCCGACGCCAGGCGCTTCGCCGTCTGTAGATTGATCTGATGCTTGAACGCGTTGGGATTATCCGCTGCCACGTCGCGGCGTATAAGCCTCGGCGCCCCAAACGTCAAAGCACACGCTGACGCACCAACTTGGTGTGGACTACTTGGCGTGCCGGAGCGAGCACGTCCGCCAGATCTCCGTTGACACCAAGCACCGTAATGCCCACCTGAATCGCCGGGATCTCCATCGTCTCCCCGGAAGACCCGGGCTTGGGCACCTTGACCATTTCCAGCTTGAGCTTGGGACTCAAGATCTCGATCTTGGTCGAGTCTTCGAACTCCGATTCCGACAGCGGAATGCCCAGCACACTGACCGATTTGCCCGGCGCTCGTCCGCTGGGAAGCGCTACCTTGGACTCCACATCCAGAATCAACTCCAGGCGACGCCCCTCCGGGGCGCGCAGCTGGATTTGAGACAAAGCCGCCAGAGCTTTTTCTGCCACGCTTGTCCACTCGTTGAATCCCAGGTTGGTGGACAGCACCTCAACATGCCCCACGTAGCCGTGCTCGTTCGTCACGACCAAGAAACGCGCCTTGGACCGCGGCGGCGACGCCCCCATGGCGGAGTGGGTCAGCGCTCGAATCACCGGTCCTTCCGCCCCGAGGCTGCGATGCTGGTCATGCTCCAAGATGGCTTGTGCCATGTTGCGCTCCAAACGATCTTCGGCCAGCGCTACGGCGTCTGGCGATTCGATCGCTCCGAGGAACGGGTTACTCTTACCGAGCCCCATGTCATCCAAGCTCAAGCGCGACTCGTCCGCACCCGAACTGGCTTGGCTTGGTTGGGCATCGGGGAGCTGGGTCGCCGACGCCTCATCGGAGGCCGCGCCGGCGGATGGCGAACCCGCGATTTCACCCGTTGAGCTGGAGCTGGGCGCTGGGGGAAGCAGCGCCGCGACGGCGGCGCTCCTGGCCTGCGAGGCCACCGCTTTCGCAGTCCGCGCAGGCTCTACGCTGGACTTCGGCTCGGGGGTTTCGCTTGGAGATTGAGCGACGTGGGGGGCGGGGCTTTGACTCGTGGTCTCGAGATCCAGCCAAGTGAGCTCGACGGCGCGCTGCCGCTCCCGGCTGTTGGCTGCGTCAACGTCGTGACGGGTCCGCGATGTCAGGTCCTTCCAAACCGACAAGCTCAGCAGCGCTAGCGCGTGGGCCAAAGCCGCCGCCAGCAACGTGGAGGTGAAACGCCGATCCATCGCTTGGGACGGATGATAACAGTTTGCGTGGCTACACACATCCGAGCATTTTCAGCACAGCTGTGCGCGCCATTCACACCTCTCGTGACTGGTCCCGAACCGCGCCCAGCCAGCGTGACAAAATCTTCAATCCGGTAGAAACGAGACATCGAAGCGACGCGTAGCCCCAGCTTGATGACGCCGATCAACAATCTGATCCTCGTTTACCACGCCAATAGCGACGCGCTGAGCCTGATTGTAGACGGCACGCGCAAGCTACTCAGCCTCAAGGGATGCACTCTGTGCCAAATCACGCACGGATATTTCACTGAGAAGTCTGAGTGGAAGCGCTGCCGCGAATCCTTCGGTGTTCCAGTCACAGCGCTACATCTCGATGAGCTGGACCCAAGCCTCGAGAAATTTGTCGCCGGGCGCACGCCGTGCATCGTGGCGGAAACCCCCGATGGCTACGAATTCCTCTTGGAGCCCGATGTGATCGAGCGTTGTGCCGGGAGCCCGAACGCGCTGCGAGGCAAGCTACTGTACCACGCGGCGCTGAAAAACCTGGCGTTGGGCTCCCAGGAGAACGAGTTCGCCGGAGCCCCCCCACTTTCGGCCGCTGCCGGACGCTAACGAACGATGGCGAAGCCGTGCTTGCGCGGATCGGACGCCGGATCTTTTCGGCCCTGCTCATCGATCGCGATCAACTGCACGGCGGAGAAATCCCATCGGATCGGACTCACGATTTCGCCCCGTCTTTCCAAATCCACAATGTCTGTTTGTTTGGCCTTTTTGGAAAGGCTGATGTGACTTTGACCGTCAGTCGGGATCTGAAAACGCAGCTTCTTGAGCAGCCGAAATGGCTCAATGCCAAAAGCCAAGCGAGAGATCACGATCTGGGACGTATTGGTCGCGATCGTCATGCCGCCGGAGCCGCCAGCAGCAAGTACCGCCTTGCCATCCTTCAGCACGATCGTCGGCGTCATGCTAGACACCGGGCGAGCGCCAGGTCGCGGCCGATTGGGTGAGCGCTGCATCCCAAATTTCTCGATTTGGTCGAGCGAAGTGAAATCATCCAGTTCGTCATTCAGCACCACGCCGGACTTCGGCGCGCGGATTTTGGCGCCGAACGAGCGATTGATGGTGGTGGTGAGTGCGACAACATTGCCCTCCGCGTCGGCTGTGTTCAAGTGATGGGTGCCGTGCTCTTCCAAACCGAAGCGCGGCAACGCGTGGGTGCGGTTCATCGCGATGCTCGCCCGACGTTTCTTCATGCGCTCGTCTGCGAGCAGCGCGCCCAAGTCAAACTTCTCGAAGGCGGGATCGCCGACGTAGCGCATGCGGTCGGCGATCGAAGCCCGAAAGGACTCCGCCAACGCGTGCTGGAACGCAGGCGTGTTGTAGCCCAGCTTCTGGATTTCCTCGGGCGTATACAACTTCAGTGCCTGGACCAACATCAAGCCCCCAGCTGAAGGCGGCGGCATGGTGTGCACCTGATAGTCCCCCCACTTCACGCTCAGCGGCGTGCGCTCCTGGGGGCGATAGGCGGCCAACTCCTGCAACGTCATGCTGCTGCCATAGGCTCGCGCCGAATTGACGATGTCTGCGGCGATAGGTCCTTCGTAGAAAGCTTTCGGCCCCTCCGCCGCAATGCGCGCCAGGGTCTGAGCTAGCTTCGGCAGCTGAACTCGAGCTCCGCGGCGCGGCAAACCCGAGCCCGACAGCCACAGTTCCTTTAGGCCGGGATCCCGAGCGATCGCGTCCGGCTGCCAACCAAAAGAACGAGCGAGGTGCGTCCCGACCAGGAATCCTTTTTCAGCCAAGTCGACCGCGGGCTGCACCACCTGTTTCCACTCGAGTTTTCCAAAACGGCGATGCAACTCATACAAACCCGCCACTTCGCCGGGCACCCCCACGTACTTGCCGCGTTGCTCGGGCTCAAAGGGGCGCTTCTCGAAGTCCAGCGCCTGGATCCCCAGGGGGGCCACTTCTCGCGCATCGATGATGTAGCTCTTGCCCGACTTCTGATCGAAGTAGTGGATGAAAGCCCCCCCGCCGATGCCAGACGACGAGTTGTTGGTAATACCGCCAATCAGCGCGGCCGTCACCGCCGCATCCACAGCGTTGCCGCCGCTGGTGAGCTGCGCCATGGCTTCGCGCGAGGCGCGCTCAGATTCCGTTGACACTGCCAGCTTCAGCCCCCAGGACTTCGCCTGAAGCTTCGGCAGATTGCCGAGCGACAGCACCAAAACGACGCCGAGCGCCAGCGCGGTCACCACCCTCGATCTGACCCTTGTTTCCACCTGGCTGTTATAGGTAATGGAGCCCCTAGAATCATGCGTTTTCTGTTCGTGATGGACCCCTTCGCCGGAATGCTACCGGACAAGGACACCAGTTTTGCTTTCATGCGCGCTGCGCAGGCGTCCGGACACCAGTGCTTGCACTGCTTGCCCAGTCAGGTTTTCAACCTGGGGGATCAGGTGCGCGCAGACGCGGTGTCGCTCAGCGTCAGTGACGCGCTGCCGCACACCACGCCAGGTCAGCGCGAAACAGTGGAGGTAGCGGCAATAGATGCGGTCTTCATTCGCAAAGATCCGCCGTTCGACTCGGCTTACTTGCACCTGACGCAGCAGCTGGATCTAGTCAGCAAGCAGACGCTGATCATCAATGACCCAGTGGCACTGCGCAACGCCAACGAAAAGCTCTACACTTTTCACTTTTCGAAGTTCATGCCGCGCACGTTGGTGAGCTCCAGTACTGAGCGATTGCTGCAATTCGTGACTGACGTCGGCGGCAAAGCCGTGATCAAACCCTTGGATGGTGCCGGCGGCGCTGGGGTGATGGGCCTGGACGGCGCTTCACGCAATACCCGCGGCGTGGTGGACTACGTCACGCGTGAAGGAAAAGAACTCGCGCTGGTTCAAGAATACCAACCGGACGTGGTGGACGGAGACAAACGCGTGCTGCTCTTGGATGGCAAGCTGCTCGGCGCCATTCGTCGGGTGCCGCGCGCCGATGACATTCGCGCCAACATCCACGTCGGCGGCCGCGTCGAAGCTTGTGAACTCACGACGGCTGAACAGGCACTGGTGAACGAAGTCGGCCCGCAGCTGGCCAGTGCCGGGCTGTACTTCGTCGGTTTGGATTTGATTGGCGAAAAGCTGATAGAAATCAACGTGACCAGCCCCACCGGCATCCAGGAGCTCGGACGACTGACCCAGACTACACCAGAGCTGGATGTGATCCGCTGGGTGGAAGAACAAGTGCGCACGTGATTAGTGGTTTTGGGTTTTAGGTGGCAGTTGAGCGCCACCATCTGTCACCGGGAGCGTCTAGATTCCCGGCAGGAAGAAAGACGCCCGCGTTGCCGGTATGTTTCTAAAACAACACGCTTGAACGATGCCCAAAAGTCGGGTGATCTCGGGCTGCTGTGACCATTATGGACATCGACCACGAGAACTTTGAAGCCCCTCCATCTTCCTTGCGTCCCGCTTTCGGAGCGCGGGTGGGTATGGAACCTCCTGTGCTCAAACGCGCGGTGTTGGATCACCTGCTCTACACCTGCGCAAAAGACTTGGAGGACGCGACCCCGCTCGACATGTACACGGCGCTCGCGCACTCGATCCGCGACCGCTTGGTGCATCGCTGGCTGGCGACGCAGCGCACCTACGAAGAGCTCGACGTCAAGCGCGCCTACTACTTGTCCAGTGAGTTCTTGGTTGGCCGAAGCCTGGGCCTGTGCCTGATCAACCTCGGCCTGCGTGACGCCGCCAAGACGCTGATGCACGAGCGCGGTTTGGATCTCGAGACGGTGCTCGAGCAAGAAGGCGACCCTGGTTTGGGCAACGGTGGTCTTGGACGCTTGGCTGCGTGCTTCATGGACTCGCTAGCCACCTTGGAGCTGCCCGCGGTCGGCTATGGCATCCGCTACGACTACGGCATTTTTGAGCAGCGCATCGAAAACGGTGAGCAGGTTGAGCGTCGTGACAACTGGCTGCAGTACGGCAACTCCTGGGAGATCCCGCGCCACGACTTGGCCCAAACGGTGCGCTTCTACGGACACGTGGAGCAGCACCGAGATGAGCGTGGCCGCATGCGCATCGAATGGCTCGACACGACTGAGGTGATCGGCCTGCCCCATGATTCGTTCATCGTTGGCCACGACACCAACACCGTGAACACGCTGCGCTTGTGGGCGGCACGCGCGACTCGCGACTTCAACTTGGAGCTGTTCAACGAAGGTGACTACCGGCGCGCGGTCGAGCAGAAGATCGACAGCGAAAACATCTCCAAGGTGCTCTACCCCAATGACCGCACCTGGGAAGGCAAAGAGCTACGCCTGAAGCAACAATACTTCTTCGTCGCGTGCTCCATAGCCGACATCATCCAAAGCTACAAAGAGCGCCACGAGTCATTCCACGACTTCCCGGACAAGGTAGCCATTCAGCTAAATGACACGCACCCGGCAGTCTCCGTCGCAGAATTGATGCGCGTCTTCGTGGATGAAGAAATGCTGGAGTGGGATCTGGCGTGGGCTTTGGCGCAGCGAGCGTTGGGCTACACCAACCATACGCTATTGCCCGAAGCTCTGGAGAAGTGGCCCGTGGTGATGTTCGAGCGCCTGCTGCCTCGGCATCTGCAAATCATCTACGAAATCAACCGCCGCTTCTTACGCCAAGTGGAGATCCGCTGGCCCACGGAGCCCGAGCGAATCCAACGTATGTCGATCATCGAGGAAGGCCATGAGCGCCAGGTACGCATGGCCCACCTGGCTACCGTCGGCTCCTTCAGCGTCAACGGGGTCGCGGCCCTGCACACGGAGTTGATCAAGTCCGAGCTGATGCCGGATTTCTATGAACTCTGGCCCGAGCGCTTCAACAACAAGACCAACGGCGTCACGCCGCGGCGTTGGATGCTGCAAGCCAACCCGGCCCTCTCCGACCTCATCACTCAGCGCATTGGCAGGAATTGGGTCGAAGGCAGCCTCAAGCATCTGGCGGACCTTCGAAAGTTCGCCGACGACGAAGATACGCTGGACGAGTTGTGGCGCATCAAGCAGCAGAACAAGGAGCGCTTGAGCATGCTGATCGGCGAAAAAGCCGGCACCTACGTGACGCCCAACTCGGTATTCGTGGTGCAGGTCAAGCGCATTCACGAATACAAGCGTCAGCTGATGGCCATCCTACAAGTCATCGCGCTTTACATGAAGCTGCGCTCCCACCCAGACATGGAGATCACTCCGCGCACGTACATTTTCGCGGGCAAGGCCGCTGCGGGCTACGCCGCCGCCAAGTTGCACATTAAGCTGATCAACCGCGTTGCGGACGTCGTGAATTTCGATCCAGAGGTCAAGAACCGGATCAAGGTGGCCTTCATCCCGAACTACAGCGTTTCTTTGGCAGAAGTGATCATGCCCGGGGCGGACGTATCCCTGCAGATTTCGCTGGCAGGCAAAGAAGCATCTGGCACTGGCAACATGAAGTTCGCCATGAACGGCGCGCTGACGGTTGGCACCCTAGACGGCGCCAACGTGGAGATCCGCAACGAAGTCGGCGCGGAGAACTTCTACTTGTTCGGCATGAAAGCGAATGAGGCTCGGGCTCTGCGCGAGCAGGGCTACAACCCCATGGACTTCATCAACCGCAGCCCCGTCCTACGGGAGGCGATCGAACTGTTGGAAAGCGGTTTCTTCAGCCCCGACGATCCGTTCATGTTCCGTCCCGTGACTGAAGGCCTGCGCCACCATGATCCGTTCATGGTATGCGCTGACTTCGAAGACTACGTGCGCACAGAACAAGCCGCGGCAGATGACTACAACAACCGCCATGAATGGAGCCGGCGCGCGCTTTTGAACATTGCAGGCTCAGGCCCGTTTTCGAGCGATGAGACGATCAGTCAGTACGCTGCGGAGATTTGGGACATCAAGCCCGTCAAAGTCAGCCTAGACGACTTCCCCCATCACTGAGCGTCACCTCCCAGTGGCGCGCGGGACCTCTCGACGTCACTGGGTCCAGGTGTCGAACTTGTCGGCGAAAGCGGCAATGAACTCGGCGCGGTCAATCTCGCGATGTAGCTCGTGATATTGGCCTTCGCGTACGACGAGTTCCTTGTCTTCGCTGGGCGCATTCATCAGGATTTGGCGTGTACGCTCCAACGAGGCGACCAAGTCATCCCCCGCGGCTTGGCAGTAGATCGGAAGTGTCAGCCGCTCCGCTTCGGTGAGGAGCAGCTCTTGCGCCGCTTCGGACTCGGTGAACCAACGCGCCGTCACTCGCTCGATCCGTAGTGGATCTTGGTCGCTATCTTGGATCAACTCAGGATCGTGAGTGACCATCGCCCCGGTGATGTTCGTGGTGTCCGAGTAGGTGGGCCAGAAGCGACTGACGCCGCGACCAAGCGTGGTCTTCCAGGCGGGCGTCGCTAACGCGCGCGCGAAATAGGGCGAGCTGAGCGCCAGCGCGCGAAATTCTCCCGGATAGCGCAGCGCTAAATGCGTGACCACCAAACAACCGAAGCTGTGCGCAAACAGGATCGGCTTGCCACAGGCCTGCCACTGCTCGTCGCTACCAAGCTCATCCAGCACCAGTTTGGTGTCCGTCAGATAGTCGTCGAAGTTGTCCACGTGCCCCGGACGCCCGCCGGATTTGCCCTGCCCGCGCAAGTCATGAGCAGCGACCAGATAACCGCGCTCATTCCAAATCTGGAAGACTGGCTCGTAGCGACCGGTGTGTTCACCAAACCCAGTCGTCAGTAGCACCGCAGCGCGGGCCCGCCCTTCAGGACGTTCAATTCGATAATGGATGCGGGGCTGGCCTGGTCGTTCAATGAACTGGGAGTCCACGCCTGGGACGTAACACGACCCCCGGCCGCGGCCCAGACCCGCAGGCGACGCAGCCCAATTTCCGCGGTTTTGGGGTCCGCGAACAAAAACCGAACATTTTCCGCAACCGCCGGCGGGGGCGGACGAACCCCAGCCATGAGCAACGCACACCTCACCCAAGTTCAATCAGAGCTGGACTCATTCCAGCCCCTGACCCTCGAGCAACTCAAGCAACAGCTGGCCGAGCAAGACGCGCAGCTGGAGCAAGCCATGAACACGCTGAGCGGGCTCGATGGCACGCAGCTCGAAATCGACCCTGAATTCTTCACCGAGTTCAGCGATGTCGCCGAACGTAAACACTCCATCGCCAGCAGCGCCCCCAGCATGGGCTACCGCTGCTAATTCAATCCGAGCCCTTCATCAAGAGAAAGAAACCAAGAGCATGTCAATCGACCAAGTTGGAAACACCCAGAGCTCAAGCCTAGTTGGCTTCAGCAACGCCGCAAGTCTCAGCCCAGACGCCATGATGGCCTTCATCACGATGAAGCTCAATGACATCGACGGTGACATCCAGTCTTTCATGCAGGATCAAGAGAACATGCTCGCGAAGAAGGAAGTCCTGCAACAGTTCCGCACCTGGCTTTCAAAGCGGCAAGCCGCTGGAAAGGACTCCGATAAGTTGGAAGCTGCCAATGAGAGCTGGCGGGAGTACAAGAACTCGCTTCCGCCAGGAAGCGAGCAAGCCAAACTCGCCACTGAACTGTATGATGGACTTAAGAGTGAACACGGAACCACAACTGACGACGGCTGGAAACTTGAGCTCAACGACAAAGGCTACGACGCAGTCATCGCGGAAGTAGACGACAAAATCAGCAACTTATCAAAGAACATGGAACTGCGGCTGATCAAGCTGAATCAGCGCGTTTCGGA
>JBNLEN010000213.1:0-9925 GCA_050304975.1 Polyangiaceae bacterium | reverse complement strand
ATGCGCGAAGCGAGCGACCGACTCGAGCATCTGGGCGTGGCCCAAGCCGACATTGATACGGGCGTCGTGGGTCGACGTTTGATGCCGCTCGTGGAGCGCCTGGTGGCCAGCGCTGAGTTGCAGTCTCGAACGGCCGTCGCCACCAGCGTGCGCGCCCTGTTGTACCAGTTGGAGGACGCCGAGCTAGATTGGTCGGGCTCGATTGGGAGCATGACGGCGTGGGCTGTACGTGCCTTGGTTCAGGCTGGAGAGCGTACGACCAGTCAGGATTGGGATTACAGCTACGCGGGCTATCGAGAATTTCGCGATGAGTCGGACAAGGTGTCGGCGATCGTCGCGCTGGTAGAAACGTGCTCTCCGATCGTCTTAGGGGTGCGGCATTCCCCGTTCGACCTCAGCGGGCTGCAGCGGGCGCTGGCCCAGTTGCCTGCCAGCCTGGTAGAACGGCTCATCGCGCAGGACGAATCCCGCATCGGTGGAGCGCTGGACTACTTCGATGGTTGGTGGCGCAAGCTGACGGCCGACGGTACCGACGCAGCAGCGACACTCAAGCGCATCCAGGACAGTCGAATCCTGGAGTTGGTGAGCGACGAGTCGGCGCTGGTGCGCTTCGAACTGGAGGCCCAGGCCATCACTGAGCTGTTCCCTGTCCACCCGGCAGCAAGCGCTCTGGCGCAACGTGCCCGCAGACTGTCCGCCGCCATTCATGCGGACATCAGCACGCTCAGCGGGGCGCGCGCGGAAAAACAGTGGGCGAAGGCGCTCAAGCGACCAAGCTCCTGATTCATGAGCAAGCCCAGTTCTGCTGAGCGGCTCGAACGCCTGCTGCACGAGCCAGAAGCGCTCCAGGCCTGGTGGACTCCGGTCGCAGGTCGAGTCTGGCGCACGTTCAACAAGGATCTCGAGGTCCGACATGATGCGCTTCAGGCTTTGCTGGCAGAGCTCGAGAAGACCGCACGGCACCCATACACCACGGCCTATCGCCAGGAGCTGCCCCGCCTGCTGCAGCAAGCGGATGAGGAATTCGAAGGCAACCTCACGCGCGCCGAACTCTGGTTTTTGGCGCACCGGCGCGTCGATGCCAAGCACATCACCTGGCTGTATCGACTGCATGCGTTGCTCGAACGTGCCCAACGCGTGATCAACGAACGCGCAAGCCTGCGCAAAGCCGCCGTTCGCCAAGAGATCTTGGCGCTTTATGACCAGCGCTACTTGGCACTGGAACCACTCGGCAGCCTCGGCCGCGGCAGCGAGTGGAAGCCCGGGTTGCTACCCGTCGAAAGCTTGATCGCCGCCGCAGAAAAAGAGCGCGACTTCACCGGACGCCGCCGCAGATTGTTGGAGGCCGCACGTGAGGTGCTGCTGGCGGCGGCGCACGAGCAACTGGAAGACGAGCACAAAGAGGGCCTGTCAGAGGAAGGACCGCGACCCCCGCAACCTTCGGAACAAAGCTTGGCCCATGAGCGAGCCGTCCAAGCCCGGCTGGACCACATCTCGCGGGAAGTCGCTCTGCTCGATCGCTTGCAGGCGGCCGGGGTGCTGCCAGACGTAGCACTGCACCATCAACTGAAACAAGCTTTGGCCCGAAAGGAGCAGCAGCGCCTCGCCGCCCTGCTCAGTGCGATTTCCAGCCAAGCTTTGAGCGCCGGCGACGACCGCACGGCCAAGTATTCAGGTCACGCGCTGGATGAAGTCTGGGGAAGTGAGGACCGATTTTCTTCGGACGCCGCCATGCACTCGATTCACAACTCCGGACGAGAAACATTTCAACCAGAAGTGTTGGAAGCCCTGCAGCGCGGCGTGCAGCAAGGTCTGCATGACTTGCAGGTGGAGCAGCAGGAAGCCCCGCCGGAACGACAAGCCTACATCACCACTGCGCAAGCGTACTTGAATGACAATGCCGCTGAGCAACTGATCGCCGCGTCGCTGTTCGTTGATGCGTGCGTCGACGTGGGCGGCACGCTCTCACCCCATCGAGTCACCGAGTTCGATCGCGTGCAACGTCAGGTGCGTTACCCAACCCAGAAGCTGCTGCTCTCCCAAGCCGAGACAGTGGATGACTTGGCCCATTCAGTCGTCAATGACCCCCGCTCGATCTTGCTCGATCTGGCCGCAGGCAAGCTACTCACCCGACGCTTCGTCAGCGAAGAACAAGTCGCGCAGCACAAGCAGCTGCAAATGCGCGAGGCCCGCGTCTACTTGCTCGACGGCTCCAGTTCCATGCTGGGGCCGCGCGCTCGCCTGCGGGACGCGATCTTGGTGGCCGAGCTATCTGCGATGATCGCGCGCTTGAACAATCAGCACCGAACCCTGACCCCCACTCTCTACTTCCGCTACTTCGACACCCAGACCGGACCGCTCACGACCGTGAAGACCGCTGAGCAGGCGACCCAAGCGATCGAAGACGTGGTGAAGACCGTGCGCTTCGGCGGAACCAACATCCAAGATGCTTTGCTGACGAGCTTCGAAACGCTGAAGCAGGCTCAGACGGATGATCCCGAACTTGCGCGGGCGCAGATCGTGCTGATCACCGACGGGGAGTCGCGCTTGGATACGCAGGAGTTGGTTCGGAAGCGAGCGCAGCTGGGTTCCCTACCAGTCGGCGTGAGCATCATCGCTCTGGGAGAAGAAAACAGCCGACTCAAGCAATTCTCGCGCTACCAACGCCAGCGCGGTCAGCGGATCTTCTATCAGTACATCGACGATCCGACGATCGAGCGCTTGGTCCAGCGCGGGGGGGATGCGCTCCCGCTGCACTTGCCCAAAGCCCTAGCGAATCGCCCGCCGAGCGAGCAGCTGGCTCAGCTGGTGGAGGAGATAGCTACGGCCCTCAGCGCGCGGGATCTGGAAGCGATGGATCAGCTGCGAGAGGAGGCCGTCGCTCGCAGCGAGGTCGAACTGACAGATGCCGATCTCAGCGCCGCCGAGCGCGCCCGCATCCACAGCCTGACCCGAAACCAAGAGTCACTTGGCGCCCAGTTCGACCGCTGGTTTCCTGCCGCCTCAGCCGATGCGGAGCTGACTCCCAGGGCACTCGTGCCCTCCGAAACGGACGCGGAGAAACTGCGCGTCGTCAACGCTCTGCTGGAGAGCGTCGCCGAAGTGCTGACGCTGGTGGATAGCGATGGGCACGCACGCCAATGGGATGCGATCGAACTGTTTGAGCACCTGTTGCACGAAGAGCGGATCGACGCAGTCGCCTACCTGCGACTATGCGAGCTCTACCCGCGTCAGCTCGCCAAACGTCTGGCGCAAATACGCAACGCCGCCGGTCACTGACCAGCGGCGAGCTCTAGAACTGCTGCCGATGGGCACGCTCATCCGGAGTCCCGGATCATCCGGGACCCCAACGAGTCAGCGCGCCAAGGGCTCGGCTTCAGCCGCCGAGAACTTTGGCTTGCAGCAAGAAGGCGATGGCAAAGCCCATCAGCACCAAGGACTCGATCAGTGCCAGACCGAGAATCATCGGCGTCTGAATGCGACCAGCAGCACCCGGGTTGCGGCTGATGCCTTCGAGTGCAGCCGCAGCAGCACGACCCTGGCCCATGCCGCCGCCGAGAACGGCGAGACCGACTGCGATGCCGGCGCCGAGAGCGGCCAACGACTGAGCGTCATACTCGTTGGATTGAGCTGCCTGCGCGAATGCATTCGTGCAGAAGAACGTGGTCACCAAGCCAGCGAGGACGGCAAGCTTACTCTTGTTAGTCATTTCTCAGTAGTCTCCTTAAACTCGGACGGCGGAGGCCCGAATAAACCTTTTGTGGCTCAATGGCCACCCTCTTTTTTCGGAAGCAGACCCATCAATCGCAGTGGAATGATGTGGTCAACGAAATCTAGAAAGCTCATCGGGCCGTGGCCGCTGTCTTCAGTGGCCAAGCCGATGTAAATCGTGGTGAGCAGAGTGAAAACCAGGGTCTGCACGATGATCACGATGCAGCCCAGGAGCAGTACGGGGACCGGCACGAACAGGGTGATCAGCCCCGTAATGATGGTCAGCAGCAAGTGATCCACACTCATGTTCAGCATCAAACGAACAGCGAGTGTGAGCGGACGCACACACAGCGACACGATCTCGATCGGCAGCAGCAGCAGCGACAGGTACCAGGCCGGGCCACATAGATGGGCCAGGTATCCCCAGGGATCCTTCATCATGCCGTACAGGTTGAAGAGCACGAACACCACCAGCGCGCAGCCCATGGTGACGTTCAGGCTGCTGGTGGCCACGGGCATGCCCGGGATCAAAGCCAGCACGTTGCTGATGAAGACGAAAATGGCGGAGGCGCCGATCACGGGGAAGTACTTCTTCGCCCGCTCAGCATCCATCACGCTCTTGGCGAGGTCATAGAAGTAGCCGACGAACGCCTCTGCTGCGGTGCGCAACGTCAAGCTGTCGTCGGGAATGACCGCGTTGTCGACATCGGCCAACTTCCAACGGATGCGCTGAGCCAAAAATAGGATCAACGCCATGATCAGGAAGGATGCGATGATTGGCTCCCAGGCGAGCCAAGTGGCGTCTTTGCCTCCCAACACGCTCTTGCCGATGAAAGCGGCGTTGGTTTCGAGGTTCTCTTTCATGCCCTCGAGCAGCAGAGTCAGCCAGCTGTTGTGTCCCACAGGATGCGTCCTTCTAAGCTAAACTTCGATATCACCGACCAGAGCGCGGCGGCACGGGTTGCCTTGTAGCCGTTAGCTGACAAACCACAACCCCAATAGGCAAGGCACCCAAACCTATGAGCAGTGGCAGCCCTTCGACCAACCGATTGGAAAGCAGCAGGTAGATCAAGCCCACCAGAACCAACAACTTGAACACCGCGGCGACGGCCCATGCGCCCGGCTCTCCGGCGCTGAGAAAGGCCTTCACGGAGCGCGTCAGCACGTGCAGGTTGAGCACACTGATCAACGCTCCGGCAGCAATTCCGGCAGCACCAGAAATGCCGAATACCGGCGTGGCCATGGCAGCCATCAACAAGCCCACGACGCCCACCACAATCAGCGGTCGATAACCGGAGTCAGTTGCTCCGGTGGTCGTCGTGTCGCTCTCGGTCTTCATAGTACTGCTTGCGTTTCTGCTTTTCTCTCTCGGCTTCTGCTTCGGCTTCTTTGCTGGCTTCTTTCATCACGCGCCAAACGGCGCGCACGCCGTGCGCCACTCCGATCAAAAACCCAACGTAAAGCCACGTGTTGCCGGTCCCGTAATGGTCGTCTGCCAGGGAGCCGACGTAGCAGGGCAGAATGACCCCCAAGACGATCTCGAGGCCGAGAGTCCCGTAAGAGCCGATTGATTTCCAATTTTCCTGCACAAACCCCGCACGTTGCGCGGGCCGAGTAACACGCGTTTTCAGCCCGGGTCAACGTAGAGATTGTCGCATGTTCTCACTGAGTTACAGTGCCAGCAGGAGCGCTCCCGAGCATGTCGCGGTTCACTAAAAATACTTACTCTTTTCAAGCATTTGCGGCGGTTATCACGGTTTCGACCTGGAGCGCGGCGCAGCGCCCACCAGAGCTGCCGCCAACTCCCGATGAAAAACCCGCCGTCGACGCGCCCGCGGCGCCCCCCGACGGCAGCCCCGCGGATCCAAAAACCAGCCCGCCAGCGGACGTGAAGGCGGCTCCGGACGGTAGCTCCCCCGAGCCAGCGGCTCCCGTCGAGACGCCGACGGCCCAACCGCCAGCAACCCAACCCCCAGCACCTGAAACCGCACCCATCGCTGAGCCGGCCCAGCCCAATCCCAGCCCAACTCGGGCGCAACCGCGGGAGGTGCCGCCGCCGGCGATCTTCGAACCACCGCTGCCTGGCCCAGCCACAGACATCGAACCGCCAGACGGCACCAAGCCCGATCACCGAGCGCCCAAGTATGCGCTGACTCTTGGGGCCCGGGTGGGCTGGCTGATCCCCTCGGGCAATCTGTGGCACGACGGATTCATCGTCGATCGGATCTGCTGTCTGTACGAGTCGCGCGCCTGGGATGATGTGGCTTCGCCAGGCCCGATGCTGGAGCTGGACGCCGGGGCGCGCATCTCCCGGAATTATGTCGTGTTCGGATTCTGGGAGTTTGCCAGCCTGGGCAAGGGCGACGTAGTCGGAGACGAATTTGGGGGGCAAAGCCGCGGGCAGACCCATCACATCGGCGCTGGCATGCGCTTCAGTAGCAACCCCGATGACCTCGGCATCATCTTGGAAATCGCGCTCGGTTGGCGCCGCTTTCAGGCAGAGTGGGAAGGCGGAACCAAGCTGACCGCCACCGATGACTTCCTCAGCACGCGCATTGGGCTCGGCATGGAGTGGCGCGTGAGTCGAAGCTTCACGCTCACGCCCATGGCCACCATCGGCGGCGGCGTTTTCGAAGAAATCGAATGGGAGTTCGCTGACGGCAGCAAAGCTGGCGCTTTCGGCGATCTCAGCTCTACTGCCCAACACACGATTGGCACCCTGCAGGTGGGAGGCCACTTCGACCTGTTGCAGAGCCGCGACTGAGCGCCGCTGGCCTCGTTTGGTCGTTGCTGCTCGGAGCGTGTATACTTGAACGGTGACCACGGCTCGAGGAGTCCATTACTCCTACGACGAGTACCTGGCTGCACTCGAACAGAGTGGCGTCAAGCTCGAGTATTGCGACGGAGAGATCTACGCCATGGCTGGCGGGACTCCGGCCCACGCCGAACTCGCCGCGTCGGTCATTCGCCTCCTGGGAAACAAACTGCGGGGTTCATGCAAGGTCTACTCGTCGGACTTGAAAGTACGCATCGAAGCCACAGACCTCTCCACCTTCCCAGACGTCACCGTCGTCTGCGGAGAGATGAGCGCCGCCTCGATTGACAGCAATGCCGCCACCAATCCGACCTTTCTGGTCGAAATCACCAGCAAGTCCACTGAGGACTACGACCGCGGCGAGAAGCTCAATCACTACAAGCAGTGCCCCAGCCTCCAGGCCGTCATTTTCGTCTCTCATCGAAGACAACAGCTCACTCTGATTGAACGCACCGCCGACGGCTGGCAACAAACGGAGTTTCGCTCCGGACAAACGCTACAGCTGCGTGAACCTGCCGCCAGCGTTTCTGTCGACGAGCTGTACGACGGCGTCGCGCTCGACGATCAGTGACCTACACTGGCGCGCAAGCCCGGCCGACATAGCGTGCGGCTTCGCTGCTTCACCATCCTTGACGTCTGACAAAGTCAGATTGACAGGATCCTGTCTTTGTGAAAAGTTTAGTTCATGCCGAGCGCGGCCCTCCTGGAACAGCTGGTCGCTGACAGCGAGGAACGCGTCTTTCCTGAGCTGACGCCGCGCAATATCGAGGTGCCGCTTCTGCCGGGCAAAGCGAACGTGATCGTGGGGATGCGCCGGGTCGGCAAGACGTCGCTGGCGTTCAGCCTGCTCGGTCGGCGGCTGGAGCAGGGAGCGCCGCGCGAGTCGCTGCTTTACGTCAACTTCGAGGATGAGCGCCTGTGGGACATGGAGGCGCGTCACTTGAGCGAAGTGCTGGAAGTCTTCTATCGGCGCACGCCGGCCAACCGAGCGCGACCATGCACATTGGTCCTCGATGAGATCCAGAACGTGCCTGGTTGGGAGCGCTTCGTGCGACGCGTGCTCGATAGCGAGAACGCGCACGTCTTGATCACTGGTTCTTCCGCCAAACTCTTGAGTCGTGAGGTCGCTACCAGCTTGCGGGGCCGGGGACTCACGAGTGAGCTCTTTCCGTTCGACTTCAGTGAGGCTCTTCTGCACGGCGAGGGCATCACCGTCAACGAGCGACCCGGAAAGCAGCTGCGCTCCCGGATCGAAGCGAACTTCGACCGCTACCTCGAGCGGGGCGGCTTTCCCGAAGTGCAGGGAATGGACGAACCATTGCGGCGCCGCATCCTGCAGGACTACCTGCAGGTGGCTCTCTTGCGTGACATCATCGAGCGCCACGCGCTCACGTCAGTAACGGCTCTGCGTGCCATGTCGCGCCAGTTGCTGGCGAATCCAGCCGGACTCTTCAGCATCAACAAACTGCACGGGGATCTGAAGTCGCGGGGCATACCGGTCGGAAAGAACACCCTGCACGAGTTCTTGGACCACTTCGAGGATGCCTACTTGTTCTTCGTCGTGCCGATTTTCACTCATTCGGAACGGGTGAGGCAAAGCAATCCTCGGAAGATCTATCCCATTGACGCTGGGCTGGTCACGGCGTGCGCCGGACAAACGGGCTATGGTCTAGGCCAGCTACTCGAGACTCTCGTCTTTCTCCACCTGCGCCGCCGGGGCGCACGGCCCTCTTACTATCGCCACGAAGACGGCACCGAAGTCGATTTCGTCTGCGAGCGAGCAGGCAAAGTTGAGCTTGTCCAAGTGAGCGCCGACGTCACTTCGAGCGACACCCGCCAGCGCGAACTTCGGGCTCTGCAGTCGGCCATGCGAGAGCTCGACTCCAAGGAAGCGACCATCGTGACCCTCCGTCACGAAGAACGCTTGCAGGTCCCCGAAGGCACCATCCACATGGTTCCTGCCTGGTGGTGGTGCACGAGATGAGGGGTGACCAGCTCCGGGAGATTCAATCGCCCCAATAGAGCAAGCCAGAGCTACCGGAACCTGCGACCAGATCTCACTCGGCGGCGGTCGATGCCGGCGTCGGTTGAGCTGGGCGAGCCGCTGGGCAGGCCGCCAACTTGCCGATCCTGAAGTTCAACGCGAAGGCTTTGGTCCAGCGGTTGTGTTTGGCATCAAACACCTCAGCCATGTCCTTGCCGACGCTGCTGAGCAAGATCTTTTGCCCGCCCGGGTGCTGTTCAGCAAAGCTCGAGACATCATACACGTGACCATCAAACACCACCCACAGGTCACCTAACTGATTGTGCTGCTTGACTTGATCCCACGTCAATTCCGCCAACTCTGGTTGGTCGGCATGAGCCGAAACCTGGGGCCTGGCACCTCTTAAGTACGCGGCACTTGGCCGAGCGTCTTCGCGAGCTGGACGCTTCAACTGTTGACCCGAAAATGGGCAGACCGCTGGCAAGCCAGCGTTTGGCGTCTTCTGCAAGACTTCGACGTCCAGCGGGTCACTGGGATAGGTCTTGCACTCTTGTAAGCTCTCGATGAAAGGCCCGCGGGGCAGCTGCTGACGCAGCCGCCACACGGCGAGATAGCTCTGGCGAAGCGCCGCCCGCTCCAGTTTCCAGGGCTTGCGATAGCCGAGCGCCGAGCGGTAAGTGGAGTCGACCCCCATCACCTGCAGCCACTTGCGCCACTCGTTGAACGGTTTCGAGACGCCAAGCCCCTGGCGCACGCTCTCCTCAATCGAGTCCCACATGCGCCGCTTGAGCGGGGAGTAAGCCGCGAATCGACGGTTCTCCGCTTGAAACCAGCCGCACATCTCGTCCCAATCGCTGGAGAGCTCCTGGATTTCCATGCGCTTGCCCATGTTGATCGTGGCGTGAAAGTAGCCCAGGCGTTCTGTGTCCGACAGCGACCGATGGCCAACCCGTTCCAACGCATCCAACACTGTGAGTCCGCCGTTGAGCAGCACGTACTTCATGCCATCGTTGTGCACGAAGTAGTGGGCATGAATGCGATTCATGTTGTGAAGCGCCAGCTGGCCGTGATGGCTGTCCTCCCCCCAGTTGTGGAAGAAATAGTAGTGCATCAACGTGTCGTCGTGACGCTTGAGCGCTTGAGTTTCGACCTTGCGCGTCGCGTGGAAGAACGTCGTCGCCGCTGGCGATTGCACGATGCGTTTGGCGGCCGCGCCCCAGGCCGAATGCACAAACTCTGGGCGGAACTCGTATTTGACGAAGTTCCAGATTTGGTCCGCATCCTTTTGCGGATCCAGTCGGTGCAGCTGCTCCCGCGTGAGCTCAGGATCGAGCAACCAAGTGAGACGCCGCTTGAACTCCCGATAGCGGTCGACCCCAACTCGCAGCACCGCGCCAACATCCGCCGGGAGCTCA
>JBNLEN010000212.1:0-10053 GCA_050304975.1 Polyangiaceae bacterium | reverse complement strand
CGACATGATGGATGAGGGGGAAGCTGACTGCCCCGAGTATGCGGAATGCATCCAGACCGAATGCGAGCCGGCCTTCCAGGAGTGCTTCGGCGAGAACTACGAGTCCGGCGACTTCGCCGGTGCTCCCTGCGAAGAAATGTTGGAGTGCGCGTCGAACGCGCCCGATCCCTGCAACGCCGATTGCGAGCCAAGCGCCGAATGCCTCAGCTGCTTGTTGGGTGAGGTCTTCGCCTGCACCCAAAGCTCGTGTCAGGCTGAAATGCAAGAGTGCTCGGGCTCCGCAGGAGGGGCCGATGCTGGCGTCGACCCGATGAACCCCGACATCGACCTCAGCGGCGATTGTGACGATCTGGCAGCCTGCTGCGCCAGCCTCAGCGAGAACCAAGATGAGTGTGAAGCCCAAGTGATGCAAGCTCAGATGGCGGGCGCCGCGGGGGACCTGGTCTGCGCGGCGGGGCTGTCGGTGTATCGCGCCGCCGGCCAGTGCGAGTAGCGTACGGCGATCTAGCTCCTCAAAAGCTATTGCAACCCACACATCCAACCGGTACCAAAGCGCCCAATGGCTTTGGTGCCGGAGCTCCGTGCGACAGTGTGTTCGGACCGATCCGCGCCGTCTCGTCCGGCCGTGGGGTGGCTGGTTGCCCTGCTAGCGTGGGCCGTATCGCTGACCCCTGCACTTGCGGCGGAAGATTCCGCGACCAGCCCCAGCTCCACCCAACTCGGCTCCACCGCGGTCGCGGAAGCTGAGGCCAATGCCGAAGCGAGCACCGACAAAGCGGACCGTAGCGGCTGGATCGCGTTTCCAGTCGCCGGCTACAGCCCTGAGACCTCGCTCGAACTCGGGGGCTTGGTCATCTACTTCTTTGAGATGGACAAACAGAGCAGCTTGTCCAGCTTCCCAGTCCTGCTGATCGGCACGCTGAAGCGCCAAGTTCTGCTCGAAATTCGCCCAGAGCTGTTTCTGGACAACGACAACTACCGGCTGTGGACCCGCATCGATCTGCAGCGTTTTCCCGATGAGTTTTTTGGCGTCGGCAACGATATCCGCGACGAAGATCAAGAGCCCTATCAGCGAAGTTTCCTCAGGGTACGCACCATCTTGTGGCGGCGGATCTTCGAACGGCTCTATGGCGGCGTCGTGTCCGACTACAAGACGCTGTCTCTCGAAGTACAGCGCGCTAACGGCTTGTTCGCCACCCGCGACTACGTGGGCGAAGGCGGTGGGACCACCTCGGGCATTGGGCCTTCGATTGCCTTTGACACCCGGGATCACAAGAACTATCCGCGCCGCGGCACCCTACTCGAGCTGTCGGTGACGCCCTACGTCCCGGCGTTTGGTAGCGACTATAGTTTCACTCGCACTTTGGTAGATACGCGAGGCTACATTCCGACCTACGGACGCCAGCTTTTGGCCTTGCGCTACATGTACGAAGCAACCGTGGGCAATGTGCCGTTCTACATGCTGCCGCAGCTGGGAGGCGGGCACCTCCTGCGGGGCTACTTTGCCGGTAAGTACCGCGACAAGCACCTTCAGGCGCTGGAGGCAGAATACCGCGCCCACTTGTTCTGGCGTTTTCGGGGCGCCGTATTCGGCGGCGTCGGACAAGTGGGCGATCAGTATGAAACTATGTGGAAGGCCCCTTGGCGTCCCTCATTTGGCGCCGGCGTCCGCTATAACCTCAAAGATCCCGATGATATCGTAAACTTCCGGGTGGATTTCGGCTGGTGGCCTTGGAGCGGTGACTCCGGCCTCTATGTGGCCGCTACCGAGATCTTTTGAAGCCGCGAAGCAAGAAGCCGACAAAGCATTCGCGCCCCCCATGCGTATCACGCTGGGCATGCGCATTTCCCGACGTCAGTCTCTGCTGAGCCTCACCCTCCCCACGATCGTCACCGGCTGGGCCGCGGACAGCCTGGCCGAAAGCCAAGCCGGCCCAAAACCGACAGCTGGCCACTGTTGGCAGCGAGCACAGCCCGAGCTCCACCCCGGCGCAGCGGAGCTCCCTGCGTGGCGCAGATCTTGGAGTCTCGACTTCCCTCAGACGCTCGCCGACGTCGCCGCGGGCCGACCACTCGTGTCCTTGGTGTACGTTCCATTGTGCGCCAATTCGCAAATCGAATGCGGCTCCTCTGCGGTGGGCGATCCTGCGGCCCTGAAGACCAATCTGTACTGGGGCGGCGGCTACGGCGCCGTACAGATCATGAGCCGCCCCAAGAGCTACTGGGATGAGCTGAGCGTGACGCACCCTGCTGCGCAAGACGCCAAGAGCCCGGTGTTGGAAGAACGAGTCTACCGCCGCTATGTGCCGCGCCAACGCTGGCGTGAAGCTTTCGCTCAGCTGCGCTCGAACGCCCACTGCTCTGCCCCGCCGCTGGAAGGCAACATCGAACAAATCGCGGTCTTGCGCGCCGTGCATGGGGAGCAGATTGACGAAGCGGTGCTCCGCTTCTTCCGCGGCAGCACCGAAGGGGTCGACGTCAGCTTTGATGCGGACGGCAAACAGCGAACCGAAAAGGCTCAGATCGTCGGCTATGCGGGCCACAACCGCCTAATGGATGGCCTGAAACTGCCCAGCGATGTCAACCTCGCCAAACAGGCAGCAAGGAAGTCCAAAACGGCATCCTTCGTTTTAGCCTGCTACTCGGACAGCTACTTCAGTCAATCATTGGTCCGAGGTGGCTCTCAGCCGCTAGTGATGACCCGCGCACTGATGGCGCCAGAGGGTTACGTCATTGACGCGGTCCTCAGAGCCCTGGGGGACAGCGCGACCAAGCCCATGCTTCGCCACCGAGTAGTCAAAGCCTATGCAACTTGGCAAAAGATCCCGATGGAGCGGGCCAGCCTGATCTTCGCTCGCTAGTGCCCATCCGCAAAAGGATGGGCCGTCGGACGAAGCCCCTTTTCCGGACACCTCGCTAGGGTTTTGCCTCCGAGGGCATGCGCTGGCATAACCGCAACGAGCCGATGCCCAAAGCAACAGCCAAATGGTTGGTCAAGACGGAGCCCGAAGAGTTCAGCTGGGATGACTTGGTTGCGAAACCCGGGTCATGCTGGGACGGTGTCCGCAACGTCGAGGCACGCAACAACCTGCGCAAGATGTCACTCGGGGATGAAGTGTTCGTCTATCATACCGGCAAAGAACGACAGATCGTTGGCCTTGCGAAGGTCGTGAAAGAGGCCTACGTCGATCCCAGCTCCCATCGGCCGATCTGGTCTGCCGTGGATCTGATGGCCAAGCGCCCCCTCGAAAATCCGGTATCTCTGGCCACGATCAAATCCGACGAACGCTTTGCAGGCTGTCTGCTCGCTCGGCGCCCGCGCCTGAGTGTCATGCCGATTGAGCCAGGGCACTATGAGCTGATCCTGCAACTGTCCAAGTCTTGAGAGCGTCCGCCGGGGATCTGCTAAGCTGCCGGCTCGATGCCATCGCCACTCCATCGTCGAGCCTTTCTTCAGATCAGTGTTGCTAGCGCCGGCGCCGCCGTATTGTCCGCTTGCTCGGGTGATGAAGCGAGCAGCGAAACCGGCGTGCCCCGCGGGGAATTGGAGGTGGACGCTGACATCTTTCCCCAATCGCTGGCCTCCGGCGATCCAACTCCGACCAGCGTAGTGTTGTGGACTCGTGCCGTGGGCGCGGACGGGCCAATAGACGTTTGGTTACAAGTCTCGACCGACGAGGAGTTCGATGAACTAGTCAGCCTGGATGGCGAGACCTCACTACAACTGAAAGCCGAGAGCGACGCCGACTACTGCGTGCGCGTGTTGGTTGAAAACCTCGAACCGGGGACGGTCTACTACTACCGGTTCGTCGTTGAAAATGCCGACGGTGAGTTCGTCTCCACCCGCACTGGCCGCACCAAGACCGCACCTGACGAAGATGCCGATGAAGCGGTGCGCTTTGCCGTATTGTCTTGCCAGGACTACTCCGGCCGCTACTACCACAGCCACGCTCGTCTGGCTGAGCTGGAGCTCGATTTCGTGGTGCATCTCGGGGACTACATCTACGAGACAGCTGACAATCCTGACTTCCAAAGCTCCGACGCGAAGCGCAGCGTCAAGTTCGATGACGAAGACGGGGCGCTCCGTATCAACAGTGAATTCGCGGAACAAGACGGCGCTGATGCGGAGGTGCTCGCTGCGCGCAGTTTGGACAACTACCGCAATCTGTACCGCATCTATCGCTCGGACCGGGACCTGCAACGCTTACACGAACGTTTCCCCATGATCATCATCTGGGATGATCACGAGTTTTCGAATGACGCCTACGGCGATCACGCGACGTACACCAACGGCCGCGAAGATGAACAGGATGCACGACGGCGTGCCAACGCCGACCAAGCTTGGTTTGAGTACATGCCGGTCGCTTATCGAGCCGGCAAAGATTTCGAGTTCGATCCCGACGAAGAATTCCCTGACAACTTGCAGATCTATCGGGATTTTCGCTTTGGCCGACACGTGCATCTGGTGATGACAGACCTGCGGCGTTTTCGTGCCGACCATGTCATCCCTGAAGACGCGTTCCCGGGCGCGGTGGCTATTGACTCCAAGCAGCTCGCGGAGCTGCGCGCCCGATTGGCGGATGAAGAATCCAAAACTGCCGACGAACTGGCGATCCCGTATGTACAGATAGCGGACTTTGCGGATGGCGCCTATCTAGAGCT
The DNA here is from genome assembly GCA_050304975.1 of Polyangiaceae bacterium. Lineage (GTDB taxonomy): Bacteria > Myxococcota_A > Polyangia > Polyangiales > Polyangiaceae > SZUA-265. Next base: position 5,391 of record JBNLEN010000212.1, on the reverse strand, counting down.
GTTGCAGAATCAAGAGCGCGATGGGCTCATCCTGGGCTATCGCGCCGAGGCGTTCAAAGGCGAAATCAGCGCTGAGTTCATCAACCAACTGCTGACCTCCATCGAAGACGCGCTTTCTCCCATCGACCTGGACGATCCTGACCTGGAGCGAGGCATCGCCTACCACCAGCTCGGCAAAACAGACGAGTTCACCAGCTTCAACACCCGCTACTTCACTGATGCAGATGCCTTCACCCTGATCGCCAGACAGCGCTACTTACAGAGCGATGGAGAGAGTGAACGCGTCATGGGTGAGACGCAGGAACGCTGGTTCATCAAGACCTTGAAGGAGTCGACGAGCACGTGGAAGGTTTGGGGAAACGAGTTCACCCTGATGCAGCGCAAGGCGAATCTGAAGCTCCCCTTCGTCCCCGAAGACTTGCGCCGAGTGTATTTCTTATCAGCCGAGGATTGGGATGGCTCTCCGAATCGCCGCGCGAAGCTCCTCGAGCAGCTTTCAGAAGTCGAAAACCTCGTCGCCGTGACTGGCGACATACATTCCTTCTTCGTCGGGGACTTGGGGGTCGAAAACGGCGAACACGTGCTCGAGTTCGTGTGCGGCGCCGCCTCGTCTTCCACGTTCCAGTCATTGCTGGGAAATGGCATGCTGCCGGTGGAGGGGGCAGATCAGGTGTTGGAGTCTGCTGGACCCCTGCTGCAGGCGGGCAACTCACACATGGCGTTTCAGGATATCGCGACCAACGGCTTCGGAGTGTTTGAGGCGAACGCTGACGAACTGAAGGCGACTCTGTACCTGCTGCCCTTCGACGAAGTGCACGAGGCTAACCTCAAGGGCGATCTGGCGGATCACTTCGAGACGGTGGATTTTCGCGTCCAGAGCGGCAGCGGTCGGCTCGAACGCCCCACCGAGGACGGCTACGAAGTCTGGGATCGCGAACGCGGCGACTGGGCCTAGGCAGTTCGGGGCCAGCGGCGGGCGGGGCCGGGCATGGTCTAGTCAAACGCCGCAAAAACGCGGTATCCCCGCCGCGTGCATCCCTACCAAGATCCCGAACTGAGCCCCGCAGAACGTACCGCTGACTTGATGCGACGCATGTCGCTGGAAGAAAAAGTCGGACAGATGGTGCAAGCCGATGGGCGCGTCGACGCAGAGCTACAAGTGCGCGAGCGACGGGTTGGTTCCTTTCTTCACATCCTGGGAGAGCCGACGATCGGTCTGCAGAAGCTCGCACAACAGACCGGTTTGGGCATTCCGTTGATCTTCGGGATCGATGCAATTCACGGGCACGGCTTTTGGCCCGGCGCCACCGTCTTCCCAACTCAGCTCGCCCTGTCTTGCTCTTGGAGCACTGAATTGTGTGAGACCATGGCGCGCGTCACGGCCAAAGAAATGGCGTGTACGGGGCTGCATTGGACGTTCTCACCCGTGCTCTGCATCACACGTGACCTGCGCTGGGGGCGGGTCAATGAGACCTTCGGCGAAGACGCGTTCCTGATTGGCGAACTGGGCAAAGCCATGGTGCGCGGCTATCAAGGAGATGATCTGAGCCACCCGGACAGCGTACTGGCATGCGCTAAACACTTCGCGGGCTACTCGGAAACCCGCGGCGGGCGCGACGCTACCGAAGCCGATCTTAGTGAACGGCGATTGCGCTCAGAGTTCCTACCGGCGTTCGAAACTGTTGCCAAAGCAGGCTGTAGAACCTTCATGACTGCATACCAGTGCATTGATGGCGTGAGCTGCGTCGTCAATCGTTGGCTGCTCACGGATGTACTACGAGACGAATGGGGCTTCGACGGGTTTGTCGTCACGGACTGGAACAACGTTGGACGAACGCACACGCAGCAAGGGCTGTATCCCTCGATAGCGGCGGCCGTGCCAGATTCGGTCAACGCCGGCAATGACATGATCATGGTGACACCAGAGTTCTACTCGTCAGCGCTCGACGCGATTCGCAACGACACGCTGAGCGCCGACGCGATCGAACTCGCTTGCAAGAGAATCCTGCATCATAAGTTTGAGTTGGGTCTGTTCGACCACAAGCGCTTCCCCCCATACGAGCGCGTACCAGAGCTCGTCGGCTGCGCTGCCCACCGTGAGCCGTTGCTCGCCGCAGCACGGGAATCAATCGTGTTGCTCAAGAACGGCGACTCGACTCCAGTCTTGCCTCTGTCCTCGGAGACGAAGCGCATCGCTGTGCTCGGACCAAACGCGGATGACATCCTCGCGCAGCTGGGTGACTGGTCCTTCGGCAGCGGCCAAGCCAGCTTGAACACTGATGGACACCCGAGACACACGGTCAGCACCGTGCTGGACGGTATTCGACGGCGAGCTGCGTCCGCGGGGATCCAGGTAACCCACGTCGCAGGCGGACCAGTGTTGGACGACGGCGAAGATCACCAGGCCGAAATCCAAACCGCCGCCGCACTAGCTTCCGAAGCGGACGTGGCAGTCGTGGTCGTGGGTGATGTGCTCGAACAAACCGGGGAAGAGTGCGACCGCAACGAACTCGACCTCACAGGCTCCCAGATGCCCCTGTTGAAGGCCGTGCACGCTACCGGCACTCCCCTGGTGGTGGTGTTGATCAACAGCAAGCCACTATGTATCGAGTGGGTGGCTACACACGCCCACGCGGTGGTTGAAGCATTCAACCCCGGCATGAAGGGCGGAGAAGCGTTGGCGGAGCTGTTGTTTGGCGACCACAACTTCTGCGGAAAGCTGACAGTGTCGTTCCCGCGGCGACTTGGTGACCAGCCCGTGAACTACCAGCAGCTGGATGGCTGGCACGGCAGCAAGTACGGCAACTATGACCCTTCTCCGCTGTACGCGTTCGGCTTTGGCCTCAGCTACACCACGTTTGAGTACTCCTCGCTGCGCTTGGCGAGCGCCACGTTGAAGCGCCAGCAGTCACTCGAGTTGGAGGTGGATGTGACCAACACTGGCAACCGCCCCGGGCTGGAAATCACTCAGCTCTACATCAACGACTGCTACTCGACGCTGAGCACGCCGACCAAGAATCTGAAAGCCTTCCAACGAACCAAGCTCGAGCCGGGCAAAACAGCGACCCTCCACTTTTCGGTGCCATTCGAGCAGCTAGCGTTCATCGGTCGCGATCTGAAGCCCGTGGTCGAAGCGGGTGAATTTGAAGTGATGGTGGGTGGTTCGTCACGCGACGAAGATCTGCAGCGCGCGAAATTCGTGCTCGTCGATTGATCGAGGTTGATGGATGGGGTGTCCAATCCAGTGGTCACCCCAGGTGGGCCAGTGTCCACGGCAATTGACACACGGCTCCTCCAAGTAGCTAAAATCATTCATCCGCCGATTTGGTCCAGCTCTTGCGTTAGCGCGAGCATGCTCGATTCGCCGGATGGCTCGCTCGGCTCGTTAACTAAGCCCACCAAGGCCCAAGCCCCGAGTAGGCCGAGTCCCATTTCGCCGCGTCGCGGGGCGGCCACACCCGCCCCAGCCCCGGAACAACCGCCGCTAGAGCACACCCCTCTGACCTGGGGCGAAGTTTGGAGCGGGCTCATGGGCGCGCAGATCAGGTTTCGTTCGGCATTGTGGGCCGATCACAAGTGCATCGTGACGTTCCGCCGAAGCCGCGCCAATGTGCGCCAGTTCGCGCTGACTGAGCGTGAGCAGATGGTGTTCCTGCGAACCCTGCTCGGCGACCGCCAAAAAGAAATCGCCGTGCGCGCCGAAATCGCAAACTCCACGGTCGCGAACTGCCTCAAATCGGCCATGCTGAAACTTGGTTTCAGTTCGCGTCTCGACGCGGCGCCGATCGCTACCCTGGTGCTGAGCCACCACGAGCGCGGCGAGTCCATCAGCGCTTCCCGCAGGATCTTTTCCGTCGGTCAGGGAGAGTTCGTGGTTGCCACGGCCCCCAGCCCGGACTGGGCTCGATTTCCCAAAGTCACCCAAAGCGAGCGAGAAATCGCCATGCTGATCGTGCAGGGCAAAGCCAATTCGGAAATCGCCGCAGAGCGCCACACATCTCCCCACACCGTTGAAAACCAAGTCGCTTCGCTGTTCAAGAAGCTCCGAGCGAGTGGGCGCTTCGACCTGCTCAAGGTGCTGTACGGGTAAAACCGTAGACGCTACTCTGTAGCGCTGGTGGCGGCGCGGGCGAAGGACAAGTCGGAACGACCTAGCTCTGGCGTTGTAACCGGCCGCCGTAGCCCAGGGGGGATGGCCAGCACGCTGAGTGGACGCGGCCATCGGCACTCGCTCCCCAGCAGCTCGCAAAGCGGGCAGCGCCCCCCACCTGTTTCGCTGGACCGTTTTGAGCTCGACGCGCTGCTGGGCACGGGTGGCATGGGACGGGTCTACAAAGCCCACGATCGGGACATGCAGCGCGAGGTTGCTCTCAAGACGTTGCACCACCTCGACTCGGATGAGGCTCTACAGCTCAAGGACGAGTTTCGCTCGTTGGCCGATGTCACCCATCCACATTTGGCTCAGCTGTACGAGCTGTTCGTCGACGGCGACAACTGCTTCTTTACCATGCAGTTGGTATACGGCACCTCACTGGAAACCTTCGTGTTTGGCCCAAGCCTCGAGCGGCCGGAATCCCTGAGCAGCCGCGTGGTTTCTCGCTTGGTTCAGGTGACCGAGCAGCTGTGCAGCGGGCTGCAGCACCTGCACGATTGTGGCAAGCTCCACCGCGATCTGAAGCCTTCCAACGTGCTCGTTGGCAAGAATGGGCACGTTACCATTTTGGACTTCGGACTAGTCACTCAATACGACGGCCCCAGGTCGTCGGGAGAGTCGCCGGGCTTCGCCGGGACCCTGCCGTACATGGCTCCTGAGCAAGCTTGGGGAGTCGAGCTGACTCCCGCAGTCGACTGGTACGCCCTAGGCGTCGTGCTGTATGAGCTACTCACGGGAGTGTTGCCTTTCGACGGCAGTGCGACGGAAACCATGACCGCCAAGCAAGCCTTGCGCACGAAACCACCGAAGCATCACCTGCCGGATTTGCCGGACCGCATCAATGACGTAATCATGCGCCTGCTCGAGCCAGACGCCAAGAAGCGCGCCTCCGGCCGGGACGTGCTAGCTGCGTTCGAAGTCGAAGGGGACTCGCTGCACATGACGCGCCTGATGCGCGAACATTTCGTCGGCCGGGAGCGTGAACTGGAGGCGTTGAAGCAAGCGTTCGCGACCGAGGCGGAAGACGGCGCGGTGCTGGTCACCATCGGCGGCGAATCGGGCATGGGCAAGACTGAATTGCTTCGGCGCTTTACAGACGCGCTCGAAGCAGATGGGGCGTCAGCTGTCAGGTCCCACAACCGGACGGTATTATCGTCACTACCAGTGGCCAGCCAGTGTCCGTCCAGGCTGATCATAGCTGAAGTGATCCCTTTTTCGTGTCCGATGCATGCTTGACC
>JBNLEN010000211.1:0-10074 GCA_050304975.1 Polyangiaceae bacterium | reverse complement strand
ACCTAGCGGCCGCACTACGCCAGCCACAAGCGTTGTGCGTAGGTAGGTCGAGGCGCTGAAGTGCGCTACGCTTCGCAAGCGAGTGCGAAAGAGGGCGCGGAAAGTTCAATAGTAGATGTTCAAGGTAGACTGCCCAGGTTGCAACGCTCCCTACCAAGTAGATGAGCGTCGCGTCCCGCAGACCGGACTGAAGATGCGATGTCCAAAGTGCGGGACGTCGTTTCAAGTGAACAAGCCCGGAGCCGAAGCGGGCGCTCCCAAGCAGCAGCCCGCTCGGCCCAGCCCGGGCCTGCGCGGCACGATGATTGGGGTCGCATCGCAACGCGGCGGAGCCACCCCACCGCCAGCCCCAGCGCGCCCCGCCGCCAAAAACAAAGCCGCCGCGCGCACCATCATGGGAGTAGCAGCTCCCGGTGGTTCGGCCCCCCCCCAAGCGGGCGCGCCAGGCGCCGGCCCCCAAAAGCCTCCGCCTCAGCGGCGTAAACCGAGTCTCAAAGGCACCATGATCGGCGTGGCGCCCGCGGGAGGCAGTTCACCGGTTGGTCCGCCTACCCGCTCAGCCGGCGACGCCCAAACGCCGGGCAGTCCCCCACGCAGGAAGCCACCTCTACCCGGGCGTGCCGGCGCGGCCGGTCCAGGCGGGTCTCCCGCTGGAGCCGGCAACCAGGATCTGCCTGCCCCGCGGGCTGGTGCAGGAGTGCCTGGCGCGCGCGCAGCGGAAGACTTGCCGGCCCCTCGAGCCCAGTCCAAATCCAATGCGCTGCCAGCCCCAAACGCTGGCGTCGACCTGCCGGCGCGGGTTGGTGCAGCGCCGAGTCGGCCGGGGTCCAAGCTGTCCGCCAGTGATCTCCCCGCGAGATCTGCGACCGGCCAAAATGTGTCGCTGTCGCTCAAGCCGGGTCAGGCCGCTCCGAACCGGCCGGTGTCCCTCGAGCCGGGCGCACTGCGGTCGGAAATGCCAGAAGCCGGCGATGACCTGCCAGCCATCGCTCAGCCGAAGGCCCCCAAGGGCATCGCGCTCTCTCCAAGCCTGGGCGCTCAGTCCCGCGAGAGCAAACAGTCCCCCCAGCACAAACAAGCGCCCAAGGGAGACGACAGCACCGATTTGCCCGCGGTGCTGGGACGCACTGGCCCGGCTGCAACGCAGTCCGGCTCAAAGCCGACGATCCCCAAACCGGATCTCCCTGCAGGCGCGGCGATCGCGACGGAGCTTGCTGCCGCACTAAGTGAACAGCCAGCTCCACCCAAAGGAGCTTCCCGCGAACTCGACTTGGGTGACCTGGATTTGCCAGCCAGTTTGGGCGATCTGCCCGCCCCCACCGGTTCCGCATCGGACGAGTTCGCGCTCGATGACTTGCCGGCTTCTTTGAGGCAGCCCTTCGCGCCACCAGTGCCGACCCCGGCGTCGCAACCAGATGAGGTCGACTTACCCGCGGCGCGGGACGAGCTGACACGCGGCCCGGCGGGGACGCCGATGGTCTCGGACATTCCCGCCGCGCTAGTTGGGGCGCCTTCTGCCCCGATGCACGCGGATTTGCCGGAGCCAGCCGATCGGTTTGCGGGTGGGCTGGACCTAGGTCCATCTCTGTCCGCAGAGCTCGACCAGCAATCCTCGGATGCTCAGCAAAGTGCATCGAAGGCAACCTCATCCGAAGACAATCCCTTCGCCCTAGGTCCTGACGTCGGCACGATCGCGGATTTGCCGGATCCAGCCATCAACGATCCCGACGCGGGCTTTGATCTGGGTTTGGGGGGAGATTCGCTGGAGCTTCCGTCGCCGGCCGCAGACTTTGACGGTGACCGGGATTCGCTCGAGATGGACTCGAGTTTCGGTCACCTTGATTTGCCCTTGGTATCAGCGAGCGAACCCGAAGAGTCTCCAGAGCCGTCGCCAGCAGCGGCCGCAGCGGCGGCGCTTGGCAGCTTTGATACCCCTGGCTCTGGCTCCGATCTGCCAGAGATGCCCGATCTGGACGCCGCCTTTGGGCCGCCTCCTACTCCAGCTGCGACGAGTACTCCAGGCTCTGGTGAATTCGGCACCTCAGAGTCGATGTCCGAGTTCGGAGCGATCGGTGATCTGGACACCCACTCCCCATCCGGACCCGGCGTCGCCAACCGCAGCAGCGGCTTTGGTGACGGCATGTCTTTGGACGACGACGAGTTCGGTGAGAACGCCGATGACTTGCTCGCTTCTGAGCCGCCTCCAGGACAGCAAACCAGCGCGACGCGTCAGGCTGGAGGAGGCACCGAGTATGGGCAGGTCAATTTCGGAGATTCCGGTGGCGGGGGTCTAGACGATTTCGACGACTTCGACACCTCGTCTGGCGGCTCTCCAGGACTCGAAACTGGCGATGGCATGGAGTTCGGGGGGATCCCACAAGAGGAGGACTCGCTCGATTCGGATGCCCCCATAGGGATGGACCCCACCACGGAGTTGGACCAGCCTCCCGCTGGTCCAGCCCCTGCGCAACCTGGTCCGCGCCCCCAGCCCGCGGCGGAAAAACCCAAGAAGAAGGGCAAGCTCAAGTGGGTCTTCGCATCCTTCTTGCTACTGGCGGTCGCGGGAGGCGCGCTGGCCCTGGTCCCCGCAATCGGGCCCTTCGGCGCGCACTACGCGCTCGACATACTCAATGCGGACAAGCATGCCGCTTTGCTGGAGCAGACCGCCAAGACCGCGCAAGACAAGCGCGCGAGCGACGATCTGGCAGCGGCGCGACAGGCCATCTTGCTGACAGAGCGCGCGCGGGGCTCGGCTGAACGCTACAAGCCGCTGCAAGCCTACACAGCCTTTCAGAAGTACTCCATGGTGTTGCGGTTTGGATCCATGCCAAGCGACCAATCGAGCGCCAAAGTCATCATGGATGTGCTCAAAGAACACGGCGTAAGCAGTGAAGTCGCACGCTTTCCCTTGGCCCAAGCAGCTGAATTAGCCGTACAAGGAGAACTCGACAAAGCGCGCGACAAGCTAACTCGACTCAAGTCTCGCCGCGCGAAAGATCTAGACGTGCTGACAACGCTCGGAGAACTCGAGCTCAGTGCGGGCCAGTACGAGGCGGCCGCCCAGGTCTGGGCGGAAGCGGTCGCCGCTCGCCCTTCGGCTTGGACCCACTACGGCTTGGCGCGCAGTCAGTTCGGACTGAAGGATGCCAAAGCCAAGGCGAGCGCTGAAGCCGCCGTGCAAGCCAACCCCAAGCATGCGGGCGCCAAGTTGCTACTGGCTGAGCTGTTTTGGACGGACGCTAATGAAGACCAAGCCACGAAGCTTATCGACGAGGTCATCAAGCAAGGAGCCGAGGCCAGCCAAGCTGACCGCGTCTTGGCTCACACGTTGCTGGCTGAGATCCACCTCAAGCGTGGTCGGGTGAGTAAGGCGGAAAGCGAGTTTACCCTAGCGCTCAAGGTCGAGCCGAAAGCGACGCGCCCGTTGCTCGGACTAGCAGACACCTTCTTCTCGGGCGGGCGCTACTCGGCTGCGCTATCACGCTATGAGACCGCAGCAGCATCGACTCCGGAGTCCGTGCCCGCACAAGTCGGCATCGCCAAAACCCAGATCTCGCTCGAGAAGATGAACGAGGCCAAGCAGCAACTGACGAAACTGGCCAAGGCGCATCCAAAGCATGCCGAGGTCTCTTTCTGGTTCGCCAAGGTTGCAGAGCATGCCGGCAATCGAGAACTTGCCCAGCAATCATATGAGAATGCGATCGCCAATGGCGGGACGAGTGACGTCGCGCTCGAGAGCTATGTCGCGCTGGCGCAACTCTTCGCACAAATCGGTAAACACGATGAAGCCAGTGCGCGACTAAAGGAAGCGCAGAAAAAAGTTCCTGGCTCCGCCACACTGCACAAGGCGCTGGGTGAAGTGGCGCTTTCGCAAGGCCGATATGAGGAGGCTCTGGCAGCGTTCACCAAAGCTCAGTCCCTGGATCCGAAGGACATTGGCGCCACTTTCAAGGTCGGCTCCTGCTTGAGGCGTTTGCGGCGCTTCGACGAAGCACTGAAGGTGTTCGATGATGTCGCCAAAGTCGACAAAGACCTCCCGGGACTGCCTTTGGAGCGCGGGTTGCTGCTGGAGCAGTCCGGACACAGCGACCAGGCGCTGGCGGAGTACGAAAGTGCTCTAAAAAAGAGCCCCGACGACCTCGACCTGAAACTGAGGGTAGGTTGCGGTCGAGTCGTGGCTGGCAACGGCGTAGAAGCGGAAGCAATCCTTCGAGAGGTGCAGAAGAAACGTCCTGACTCAGCCGAAAACAATCACTGCATCGGGCGTGCGTTGTTCTTGCAGTCGAAGAACCTGGAAGCCCTGCGCTTCTTGCAACAGTCTGTCACGCGAGATCCCAACCGCGCTGAGTACCACTTGCACTTAGGATGGGTCGCCAATGAGGCTGGTCAGGTGGCACTGGCGCAACAGGCTCTGGACCGAGCCATCGAGTTAGATCAGGGCTTGGCCGATGCCTATTGGCAACGAGGCATCTTGCTACTGTCACGAGGCAACGCCAGCGAAGCCATCGTCAATCTCAAACAAGCTCTCGAACTCAAGCCGTCACGCTACGAAGCGCACGCTGAGCTTGCCCAGGCCTACTACCAAATTGGCAGTGAGGTGAAAGCTATGAACGAGTGGCGACTAGCACTCGCGCAAGACAAGGATCAGCCCACTTGGTTGTTCCGCTTTGGCAAACTACTCCACGCTCGACACCATGCCGGTGAGGCCGCCACGCATCTGACCCGCGCTATCGCCCTGGCGGAGAAGTTGGACCCACCCCCGTCTTGGCTCTGGCAAGCCCATCAACTCGCAGCATCCAGCCTCGGCCCGGGTCAGCGCGCACTCAAGCACTGGCGAAAGTTCTTGGAGCTGGGCCCTGAGGACTCCCCCTACCGGGAGGATGCCAAGCGGGCCCTGTTGCGAGCGGGGCAAGCCTGGACGGGTAACTGATCCGTCCCAATGGCAACCGGCAGGCAGCACGCGTTGGCTTGCGCGGTAGTGGCGCTGGCCAGTAGCGCCTGGCAAGCGAGTATTGCCCGAGCTCAAACGAACGAGACTCACGCGGAGCGTGTCCCTAGTTCAAGTATGGGTTCAAGTCTGGTAGCGGAACAACTCGTGCGGCGTGCCGAAGAGGATGAACGCCGAAAGCGTTTCGCTCGCGCGCTCAGCCGCTATCACGAAGCGATTGAGCTGGCTCCACGCTACGCCCCCGCCTACTTGGGGCTGGCTCGGCTGCGGGAGCAGATGGGCGATCTAGACGAAGCGAGAGCTCTCTACCGCAGCGCAGCGGCGCTACCGGATGGACAGCCCGCACTCGCCGGCCTGGCTCAACTGGAGTATTCGCGCGGCAACCTGCAGGCCTCAATCCTGCACCTGCAGCAGGCTGTAGCACGCTCCGGTGACCCGCAACTTCAGGTGACGCTGGCGGCGCGCTACACCGAAATCCGCCTCTACAGCGCTGCCTTGCAAATCTGGCGGCGTTTAGAGCACAGCGCTCGTCCGCCTCCAGACGTCAAACTACAGATCGCAGCGCTCCAGCTGCTTTGTGGTTCACTGGATCCGGTGTTGGCCGGCGCCAACTCCGACGATTGGGTCCGCCGTTCCTTGGCGCGCCTGGCGCTCCGCCCCTGAGGCGGCCTGCGCTGCAGGCGCGCGAGCTGCAAGCGGCGCACGAAAGCTCGCTCCGAAGTCATCGGAAACGAGCAGCGGGTAGCGCTGCCCCTGCTTGCCTGCGCCGAATAGCAGGAGACGCTGTCCGGCCACGAGCAAACGCGTTGGAGCGGCCACTTCAACTCGCACGTCTGGGTGGCTGAGTCGGTCGAACGCGACGGTTGGCGGCGTCCAGCTCGCGCCGTCATCTCTCGAGGTGCGGACTCGAACGACTCCGCCGCGCTCCGTCACGACAACACTCACGCCGGCCACTCGCGCGATGTCAAATTGACCTTCGAACCAGTGCGGCTGCGTCGCGATGCGCCCACACCCACCACCGTGCCGACACAAGAACAACCCAATCTCGGCCGGCTTGGACGGCCCGGGCTGCGCGCTCTTGGCCGGCCCAACCAGCAGTGCACTGCGGCTATCGCAGGAGGCGTTGATCACCCCCTCGAGCCCGCGTACGTGGGACCTGAAGATGGCTTCGTCACCACTGAGGGAAGTCACTGCCAAGCCATCGGATTCGACGTGAAATGTAAACGACCGGGGCTGGCCTGTCGCCATGCAACGGCCAGCGTGTCGTCCCATGCCCGGTTGACTGAGGCTGGTGGGCTGCCAATTCAAGCCGCCGTCCCCGGATGCCAAAACCTGCAAGTTGCCCGAATGGCCAACAGCCAACAGTAGGCGCCCCTGGTGCTGCCAGATGGTGTGATACGCCGCACGCCAACCCGGCAATCCCGAGCCGACGGTGGGGCGCTCGAACGGTACCGGGTGGGCCGCTTCTTTGGCGTGGCTCGACGGCTTGATCAACTTGGCGTACCCGCCCCGTTCGAATGGCCACGCCCGCTCGGCCAGATCCGCCAGAATTTGCACACTGACGCGCAACTGTTCCAATGACGCGATGGGTTGTCCTGGACCGGCGTATTCGACGAACTGATCCGCGGCCAGCTCATGCAGCTCCCCGAGCGCTTCGCCACCAAGGTTTTCTGCCAGTGGGGCACACTCGGAGAACGGACGGCTCGTGGCGCTTGCGACGAGTAGCCGCTGGCGGACCAAGGCGTAGAACTCCGCAGGCTGATCCCTCAGCTTCGATGGACCGATTGGCCCAACCATGCACAAGCCATAGTTGGCAAAGTCCGTCGCTTGATCGTGCAGCTGCCAGGCGGCCTTCGCGCGCGGATAAAGCCCCCAAGCGAGCATACCCACCAAGCCGAGCAACAGCAGATGCCGGATGCGAACAATCGGCCCCTCCGAGGGTGCTTCGCTCGCGCGTGTTCTTGGTGTTTCTCCGACTCTGCGGTTGGCCATGGGAAAATGCTATCCAGGACCGACGAAACCTGCCAAATTTCGGCCCTCTCCGTGATGACTGAGCGCGTGCAAAAATCCCCCGTCCCAACCGGGATCCGAGCTCCGCAGGGCGAAGATTGGTTCGAGATCAGCTGGCAGTCCGGGGTGAAACACCGCATTCCCAACCTGATCTTGCGCGGCTACTGCCCTTGTGCGCGCTGTCAGGGGCACTCGGGACCGATCTGTTTCGTTGCAGGACACGACCATTCGCTGGATCAGATCGAGCAGGTCGGTAACTACGCCCTGAAGTTAGGCTGGGGAGACGGCCATAGCTCCGGCATCTATAGCTTCCCACACCTATATAAACTGGGTGAGCTCTATGCTGAGCATGGCGACCGACTACCTGACGTGTTGCCTGAGCTGCCTACAAACTGACAAACGTATGGCGCGCATTGCGGTTGTCACCAGCTCTTATCCGAGCCCGGCGCATGACGCGGCTGGACACTTCGTTCAAACTGAGGTCCGGCAATTGAGGGCAGCGGGTCATCACGTCAGCGTGCTCACCCCCGAGACATCACCCGATGGGTCATCGACAGAACGGGACGTGTATCGCTTGCCGGCTGGAGATCTGTTCGGTTGGCCCGGCGCCATCTCGCGCTTGAAGCAACGGCCTTGGCGCGCAGTTCACTTGATACGGCTAGCCCGGCACATTCGACGCCAGTTGAGAGCGCTGCAGTGTGAGCAACTCATCACTCACTGGCTGTTGCCCTGCGCGTGGCCGCTCGTGTGCTCGGATCTGGGAAGCACCAAGCCGAAGGATGACCATCTGAGCGGGGTCAAACTGACGGTTGTCGTCCACGGCAGCGATGGCCGGCTGTTGCTGCGCCTGCCCCCCGGGCTGGGCCGGGCGATCTTGGCCCCCCTGCACGCCCGGGGTGCGGAATTCCGATTCGTCTCCGAGGACCTGCGGCGACAGTTTCGGCAGCGCTTCGGCGCTTTGGTAGAGCCGAACTTCTGCCAACCGTGCCCGGTCGAGATCACTGCGGTGCCGACCAAGGTCCGCGCTCGACGCCTGCTGGGTCTTGAAGCGGACGAATTCTACGCGCTCAACGTGGGACGCCTCGTCTCGAGCAAGCGCGTGCACGTGGCCTTGGAGCGCGCGCCAGTCCCGAAGGGCACTGTGTGGACCGTGATCGGGGATGGTCCAGCAAGAAAATCACTCTGTCGACGTTTCCCGCAAGCGCGATTCACGGGGCAGCTTTCAAGAGAGCAGACCCTGCTGTGGCTACGCGCCGCGGATGTGCTCGTGAGCGCATCGCTGGCTGAAGGCGCTCCAAGCGTGATCCGTGAGGCGCGTTTGCTGGGCACGGAAGTGTGGAGCGCTGCCGTGGCTGATGTTCCCAAGTGGGCGCGCACAGACCCCGGGATCCGCCTGCTCGAGGAGCTGGGTTAGGCGGCCGTCACCCGTGCTTCCAGAAAACGAGGGCGCTCAGAAACGGCCCATCAACATCACGAAGTTGCACGGCCGAGTGCGACGGTCCAACTGCGGCAACAGGATCTTCTCCATCGCCAGCTGACAGGCTCCCGTCGAGCCGGGCAGCACGAATACCAGAGTATTGCTGCAAATGGCCCCAACCGCCCGAGACTGGATCGTACTGGCCCCGATGTCTTGGTAGCTGAGCATCCGAAATAGCTCTCCAAAACCTTCGATGCGCTTGGTGATCAGAGGCTCCAGAGCCTCAGGCGTTACGTCCCTGCGCGTGATGCCAGTCCCCCCCGTGGCGATGATCACCTGTACCCCCGGATCTCGAATCCAATCCTCGAGCTGCGCTTGGATGCGCGTGAAGTCGTCCGGCACGATGCGGCGGGCCACGACGTGATGACCCACGTGCTCCAGCACGCCAGCGATGAAGGCGCCGCTCTTGTCGGTCGCTTCCGTGCGAGTGTCGCTCACCGTGAGCACGGCCACTTTGACGGGAACAAAAGCGAAGTCGGAGGAAGGCGGAACTGACATGGCGGCAACTTTAGCTCCTTTGGCGCTCGCCGGATAGCCGTCGGGAGCGAAGGCAAACGCTTGGCTCGTGCCGCATTGGAGCGCTTGGCGAGCCCTGCCGCTTTGTGGGACAGTCAAGCGTGATGCTCCCGATCGCCCGCCTTGCTTTGGTGTTGTCGTTAGCCTGCGTCGGCTGCTCGTGCGGCAAGCAGTCAACCACCAGCCAGGCAAACGCTCCGGGGGCAGAGCCCAACCAAACGCAAGCAGAGCCCAACCAAGCGCAAGCAGAATCCAGCGCCCGAGGTCCAGGCGGAAGCTCCGAGACCGCCAGCCCGCCACCAGAAACCGTAGCGACTGCGGCGAGCGCTGCGAGCACAGCGTCCAACCCCAATCCGCGCTTGCCCCTCCCTACGGGAGGAGGCAAACGCGTGAGCCACAGCCAATTCGGCATGGTCACCTCGGTGGAGGAGCACGCCACCCGGGCCGGCGTGGCCATGCTGGAGCGTGGAGGCAACGCCGTCGACGCAGCCGTCGCCGTCGGCTACGCGCTCGCAGTCACCCACCCCAGCGCGGGCAACATCGGAGGTGGGGGCTTCATGTTGCTACGCATCGGACAAGATCCGGTTGTCGCCATCGACTTTCGGGAACGCGCGCCGCTAGCCGTTACGCAAGAACGATTTGGCAAGATGATCAAGCGCCGAGCCATTGGCGCCGACGCCATGGGAATACCGGGGAGTGTTGCCGGACTCAACTTGGCTCACGCTACGTACGGTCGATTGCCGCTGAGCGCCGTGCTGGAGCCAGCGATAGAACTTGCGAAAAATGGCCACAAACTGGGGCAGCGCCAAGCGCTCGCGCTCAGCTGGGCGTGGCCAAAGTTACAGCGTGATCCCGAAGGCAGGAAGATTTTCGGGCACGGTCGCAGCAAGACCAAACCGAAACGTCCAGGGGAACTGCTGGTCCAAACGCAGCTCGCCGATACGCTGCAGCGGATTGCCAATGCTGGCAACGCCGGCTTCTATTCGGGCCCCACGGCAGACTTGCTGGTCAAGGCAATGCAACGCGACCGGGGCCTGATCAGCCACGAGGACTTGAACCAGTACCGCGCGGTATTTCGAGAGCCGCTGCGCACCAATTATCGAGGCTTTGATGTCGCTGTCAT
>JBNLEN010000210.1:0-10131 GCA_050304975.1 Polyangiaceae bacterium | reverse complement strand
TGGCGGGGCGTTGTTTCCGCGGGCGACCCGTTCGCAAACCATCAACATCCCCGCGGACGTGCCGCAACTGATCGCCGTCGGGGCGACCCTCAACCGCGACACCTGGCCGAGTCGGGATCACGGTCTGGTAGAGCTGGATCAGTTCAGTGACGACTTCGAGCTCCAGCCGGGAGGCTTGGCTTTCTTCAGCTCAGCCGGGCCGAACAGCGTCGGCAGTCTGAAGCCGGATCTGGTCGCTCCTGGCGCCGCGGTGATCGGCGCGATGGCGGCGGCGGCGGATCCGTCGTCCTTGACGTTCGATAGTATTTTCTCGTTTTCGCCGCTGTGTGATGGCGTTGGCTGCGCAGTGGTGGATGATGAACACGCGGCCACACTCGGCACCAGCATGGCCGCGCCGATGGTGGCGGGCGCCGCAGCGCTGCTATTGGAGCAGGAGCCCAGCTTGCGCCAGGAGGATATTCGCGCGCTGCTGCAGGCGGGCAGTCGTGCGGTGCCGAATGATATCGCGTCTGAGGGCGCGCCTCCGACGCTCACCCAAGCTGGCGCCGGCGTATTGAATCTGGAGCAGAGCGCGCGCTCGCTCTTGGCGCGTCAAGGAGAGCTGCAGCTGGCTGCGCCCAGCGCCGGCCATTGTCGACTGACGCTGAGTGACGAGTTTGCTCGACCAGATCCGAGTTGGCGTCTCAGTGGGTTGCTGCACCTGCGCGATGCCCAGGGAAAGCTGGCTCACGCGGAGCTCGGTCAGCTTGAATTGCGGGTGCGCTCGGGGCGGGTGCTCGAGCCGTTGAGCTCGCAAACGCCGGGGTTGTACTCGTTTGCGGTGGCCGGCAATGACTCGACCGCTGGAGAAACGTTGGAAATCGACGTGTTGTTCGAGGGGCAACCGCTGGTGTCCCTGCGGCGCCCGATCGAAGTCGATAGCGGGGTGTTCGAGGGCGGTGTGTCCGTGCGCGGGGGCTGCGCTGTGCCGCTAGGCCTGCAGTCAGATGGGGGCTTGCAGTCAACCCAGGTTCCGGCGTGGGCTTGGAGCTTGGCGCTGATCGGCTGCGCCTGGATCCGTCGTCGGCGGGTGGCTCAATTAGGTAGCTCGGTGATGTACAAGGTGTAGCCGTGCTTTTCCCACGGCTCATAGTCGGGGTCGAAGGGGTGCAATAGGTCCACGCCTCCCAAGTTCATCGCGATGAACATCAGTCCCGCTGCGGCTTCGAAATTCATCAGCGTCTTTTCGACTTTGGTGCCCCGCTCCAGATAAGGCACGTCCCAGCGGGTCATTTCGCGCCCTTCATGGTCGACGGCGATCACCAACCACTTGAAGCGCACGGGCTCTTCCCATTGAGCCCGAAATGCCAAGCGCGCTCCCAGCGGGACGCCGTCCAACTCCAGCCACACATAACTCGCGCCCATGGGTTCGAGAGGTCTTGGACTGGCCACATTGCGCGGCAGACTTGAATAACGCAGCGACCAATCGAAGCGCACGCGCCCCGCGTCCCCCAGCCAGGCGAGTCCGGGCGCATGGGTTCCGTCATCGCGGTCACCCAAGAACGCGCGTGACGCGGCAAACTGAACCATGAAATCTGCGTAGCGTTGCGCGTCTTCGTCGAAGGCCCGGCGCAACACATCGAAGCTGTCGGGTTCATTGTTCCAATCCCAAGATCCAGCTTCAGTGCTACCCCGCGAGAGTGAAAGAAGCGCGGTTGGAACCACGCCCGCTTGGGCGCTGCCTAGGGCTTCTTCTACGTAGGCGAACCACAGCGCGGCGGCCGCATCGAGCTTCGAATGATCGCGTCGCATCAGCGCCACCTCCGGCTGCTGCTGCGCCTGGTCGACGAACTCGAAGTCGTCAGCTTCCGAGGCGCCGATGAGCCAGCTCGCAAACCCACCATAGCCCTCCCGCAAGGCTGGGGTCTCGGCGGCATCCAGAGCATAGCTGAGCGCTTCTGCTACGCACCTTGCGGCAGATTGTGCGCTGATCTGCGACGGCGCAGAGCTGCAGAAGGCCGAGCTCTGGTCGCGCGTCAAGCGAGCGGGATCCGGAAACACACGCAGCTCCGTTTGCTCATCGTCCAGATACCAATCGAGTTCAGGACCGCCGCCGAGAGTGCCGTCGGCAAGGGGAGCGGGCAACTGCAGCACGCTGATCAACCGCTCGTAGGCGCTCACCATGAGTTCCAGCGGGCGCTGAAGCCCCACGCCTTCGGAGCCGTGAACACACACCGGGCGGCGCCACGAGCAGGCGCTGGATTCGGCTTCTGGACGCTGAAAAAAACGGATTTCTGTTCCGCGTGGCAAGGCTGGGTCCAGCTCCACAGGCTTATCCTGACGCTCTGCCATTCCGCCCCCGAACAGCAGTCCGGGCACTTCACGATCGCCGTGGGCGGGCAGGCTCTGCAGCAACGTGACCACGCCGACTCCCAACGTCAGGACGCCGCACTTGATGAAGCGCAATCGCCAGGGCGCCGGTGGCGTAGGCAAAGAAGTGCAAGACTTTGACAGCATTGGGTCCAGGAGGCCTATACTTCCCATACGCTCTGCCGCTTGGCGAGCTGTGACTTCTATATGGCAGAGTCTTTCAACATGAGTGGGGCCTTGCGATTCGATCTCGCCCGAGGACGTATCAGTCTGTCCGGGGCTTCGGCGCAGGTGGTATTGCCCGCAGGGGCGCTGGTGCAAGCGTGCGCGGATCTCAGCAGCGACTCGCTGGGTCACTTGGGCTCAGCCATCGGCACCGAGGTCGGCAGACGCGTGAACGAGCGTCTTGGCAGGACCTTGGAGTCGGCGTCACCTGAAGAAATGCTCGATCACCTAGGTGGTGAGCTGGCGCTCATGGGCTTGGGCTCACTCGGTTTGGAGTTCTGGGGCGCAGCCATGGTGTTCACTGTGACCAACTCGCCGCTGGCAGGCGCTGGCGCCGTGCGTGAGAACGCCGGTGATTCGTTGATCGCAGGAGTTTTGCGTGGAGCCCTGCAGCGCGCGGTCAGCCGACAAGCTGCCGTGATCTCCCTGGGTCGGGTGGACGAAACTGTTCGTTTCTTGGTGTGCAGCGACGCGTCCGCAGAGCAGGTTCACTCCTGGTTGACTCAGGGCACGAGCTACGCCGACGCGTTGGCCCGCCTGAACGAGGGGGCCGCATGAGCGCGGGACAAATCCAAGCGCTCGAAGAGCTCCTAGCGCGGATCCAACGGAACGCTCAGGCGCTCCAGGCCGAGCGCGCCAATGGTGTTTCTCACGAGGCGCAGATGGGAGCGGCCGCCGCCGCTGAGCCAGAGCTCGAGCCGCTTGAGTCCGCACCGCCGCCACCCGAGCCCGAACTCGAGCCGGTCGATGATGATGTGATGGAACTCGGCGATGATGCGATTGAGTCCATTCCGCCGGACGAGCTGGAAGAGGTTTCAGATGAGCTGGAAGAAGTGCGCGACAGCGGTGAGTACGCTGGCGGCACAGCTCAGCGGGCCGACGCTCTCGAACCCCCCGAGCCGGAGCTGCCCAGTGATCTCGAGCTCGAGCTGACGGAAGATCTGGCGGAAGATGAGCCCCCCGCAAGCAGCGAAAAGCCTTTGGGCGAAGCCGCAGTGGAGATGCCGAGTTCGATCGGTGAAGCGGTGGAACGAGCAGCGTCGGGCGAAGCGCCACGCACGCCCCCACCGGAATCCGGACCGCAGGTGTCCATTCCCCCCAAGGACGAGTACCAGCCTGAGCTGGCGGAGAGCGACGCGCCCGTGTCGCAACACTTCGGTGATGGTCCGACGGTCGCGCAGCTCGGTGGCAACACGGTTGAATTGCCGGATGACGAAGCTGACGAGCCGCACGACTTGGAGCTCGACGCGCCCCAGGTTGCCGGCAGTGATCATCCGGACGACGAGTACGAAGCCAGCTTGCCGGAGCGTCAATTCTCGGGCGGTTACGATCATGAGCTCGAAGCGCCACCGAACGCCCGTGAAGAACTCGAAGCCCATGATCGCGCGCTGCGCGAGCGTGCGCTGAGGGAGTCGGTTCCGCCGGTGGAAGGGGCGCCGCCTCCGATGCCATCCGGGGATCATGCTGGGGAGGCAGTGGCGCGGCCCGCGCCCGCGGTCAACGTCGAGCCGGCCTTGTACGAAGGCGAGCGTGCGGCAACGCAGACTCTCAGTTTCGTGCAACGTCTCGACGCATCTCTATCGCTCGGCAGACGCTGAGCGCGCGTCAGTCAACGCTCATCGGTGATCCCTGACACGCTGACGCGGCTGCTGGCTTTTCCGCACGACTTGGTCAGCGGCGGGCTTGGAAAGCAGCGCCACGTAGGGTCGGGGATTTCGGTCCAAAAGCGAGCGTTTTGGCTGAGACCACTGGGGTGGTCGGGGCCATTCCGCACATAAAATGACCGAAATGCTTCGGGGCATTTTCGTATCTCCTCCGAGGGATCGTGCCTACTGAGGAGCGCTATGTTCGGGCAGTTGGTACGCTGGCACTCGCTCGGGCGTCAGCCATTCGATGGGTTCATCACGTAGCCAGGTGCGCTGGCGGCGCGCAAAGATGCGAGTGACGCGTGTCACCTCATCCAGCAAGGCCTCATCTTCGGCGCGCCCGGCATCGATGAACTCCAATACCTGGCGATAACCTACACTCGCCATTGGCCGGGTTTCTCGAAAGCCCCGCTCAGCCAATTGCCGAACTTCCGTCAGCCAGCCCCGCTCGAGCATCTTTGCCGCGCGTTGGCGAATACGTTCGGTCAACGCTTCGGGAGTATGCTGCACCCCCAAGAAATGCACTCGAAAGCGTGGCTCACGGAAACCATGTTGGGCTTGGAATTCGCTCAGCGGCGTGCCCGTCAATTCGTACACTTCCAAGGCGCGACTCACGCGCACGAAATCATTCGGCTCCAGGCGTTCGAAACTGGCCGGATCCACCGCCTTCAGCTTGAGGTGCAGCGCGGCACGCCCTTCGGCTTCGACCAGCTGTCGATGACGCTGTCGAAGCTCATCGTCTTTTGGGGGGGCCGGCGCCAAGCCATAGATCAAAGCGCGTACCCAGAGGAATGTGCCGCCACAGATGATCGGCAGGTGTCCACGTGAGCGCACGTCTTCGATTGCTTTCAGGGCTCGCTCTGCGAACAAGCTCGCGTCCATTTCTTCTGTCGGCTCAATCGCGCCGATCAAGTGATGCGGTACGCTAGCTAGTTCTGCCGCACTGGGCTTACCGCTACCGATGTCGAAGTAGCGGTAGATCTGCACGCTGTCGGCGCTGATGATTTCCCCTTGGTGCCGCAGCGCGAGCTGCAGCGCTAGGTCACTCTTGCCCGAAGCGGTGGGTCCAACGATGGCGAGTAGCGGCGGCTTGTCAGCGGCGTCCAACCTTGCGCTCCAGCTCAGTCCACGGCGTGAAGGCGACGATCGGTCGACCGTGGGGGCAGTAGGCGGAGAAGTCCACGTCATCCAGCGCGCTCAGTAGGGCTTGCGCTTCGTCCTGGCTCAACTTGTCACCAGCCCGGACGGAGCCGTGGCACGCCATGGTGGAGAGCGCCGCGTCCACGGCGTCGGAAAAACCACGCCCACCGCGAGCTAGCTCCGCCAACAGATCTCGCACGAGGCGCTCAGGGCTGTCCGTTTGCAACAGGCGTGGAATGGTGCGCACCGTCACGTTGCCTTCGTTGAGCGTATCCACCTCAAACCCCAAGCGCCGGATTTCTTCTTGGTGGCTGGTTACGAGTTCGGCCTGCTCCGTCCCGACATCGAGCGTCAACGGGAACAGCAGAGATTGCGAAGCAGCTCCGCTGGCGGCGTGCTGTTTGCGCAGCTTGTCGAATGTGACGCGTTCGGCGGCGGCGTGCTGGTCCAGCACGTACAGGCCCTCGTGACCTTCGCACAGCAAGTAGGTTGACCGCACTTGGGCGATGAAGCGCAGCTTGCGCCAGCGAACGCCATCTTCGCGCGTGGCCGCAGCTGCCGGCGGCGGCTGGGAGTCAGCGAAAAAGCTAGCCTGACCGAGACTTGGAGCAGGCTTGTGCGGGTATGCCCTCGACAGCAGTGTGTCGGACGGGCGTTGGCTGCTGGAGGGGCTGGGCAGCGTGAACCGCTGCTCGGGCTCGGCCGCCGGAGACTCTTCCCCGCCGGGCGCCTTGGGGGAGGTCTCCGTTTGGGCAGAGACGGACGGCTGGGAAAAGCTCGACCGGCGTGCGGCTGACTCTCGGATGGTCGACGCGCCATCCGAGACCTGGTGCGCAGGCATCTGCGCTTGAGGGGTCGTATCAATCCAGCGACCGCGCGACGGTGGCAAAGAGAACGCGCTGCGCAATTCGTTGGTCAATATTTCGTACAGGGCGTCCGTCACCGCACGACCATCGGCAAACCGCACCTCGGACTTTTGCGGGTGCACGTTGATGTCGACCAAGCGCGGCGGAAGGTTGATGTACACCACTCCACGTGGATAGCGCCCGCGCTCCAGCACGCTGCCGTACGCCTGCGCAATCGTGTGCAGCAGGGCGCGATCGCGAATTGGGCGCTGGTTGCAGAACAGCTTGAGCCCCGAAGCGCCAGCCCGGGCACGCTCGGGCCGTCCCAAAAACGCTTCCACGCGCAGGGGCCCCCGCTCACCAGCGCATGGCGCCAGCGGCTCTTGAGCGAACATATCCGCCACGCGCGCGGCGCGATCGGGAGCGCGCAGCCACTCGCGTGCTTTGCGACCATCGCGCGTCAGGGTGAACGTGATTTCCGGGCAGGACAACGCGGCGTTGTCGACGACCTCTGCCACATGCCCCGCTTCCGTCCCGCTGCTGCGCAGAAACTTGCGCCGCGCGGGCACGTTGTAAAACAGCTCGCGGATCTCCACCAAGGTGCCCACGGCCATGCCCACCTCAGAAACATCCGGTGGGGCGCCGCCGTTGACGATGACCCGAGTGCCGGCGTCGTGGTCTGCATCTCGCGTCTGCAGCATGAAACGACTGACGGACGAAATGCTGGGCAGCGCTTCGCCGCGAAAGCCGAAGCTCGGCACATCGACCAGCTCCTCAAACGTCTTGAGCTTGCTGGTTGCGTGGCGCTCGACGCACAGCTCCGCATCTTCCGGCGACATGCCGCAGCCGTCGTCGCGCACGCTGAGACACTCGATGCCGCCGCCCCGGATCTCGACGTCACAGCGGGTGGCACCGGCGTCCAGGGCGTTTTCCAGTAGCTCCTTGAGCGCACTGGCGGGGCGCTCCACCACCTCACCCGCGGCGATTTGACTCGCGAGTGCAGGTGGTAGGACTGCGATGATCCCCATGACTCGGCGTCAGCTCTTCTGGCGTGACGCCGCGGAGTGCGCGAGGAACGCGCGCACTGCTGGGCGCGTCAACGCCAAGCCGGCCAAGCTCAACGCGCCAACGTGGAACAACAAGTTCAAGCGCCGGAACCACGGGTACAGCTGCTCTGGAGGCAGTCCGCCAGCAGCTTCAGCCTCGGCCTTGAACTCAGGAGTCGCGAGCAGCGCCTGGAGCAAAGACTCGCGGATGGGGGCGGCCAGGAAGTAGGCCACGACCGCTAGCACCACGTTGGCTGCCAGCACCTGCAGCGTGAAGCTCAGCGGCATGCGTCCGCCGAACAGCGTCGCCGCGCTCACCACGATCAACAACGCACCGAGCAAGATTTGGGCGATGCCGAGGGGTAGGGCGATCTGAGACGCGCCCACGATGGTGTCGACCACGGTATCGCGCACGGCTGGTGGCACGTTCAACGAATCCCCCGCCAAGGGGTCGCGAGCGATGCTGGCCAGCATGTAGCCCTCATTGAAAGTGCCTAGACCCAAAAACCAGGCGACTACCAGCGCGATGACCAGGTACACCGGGCGCGACGGCCTCTTCGGAGCGCTCTCCGTATGGGAGTGCTCCTCATGGCCTTGCGGCTGCTGTCGAGGTGGCTCCTCGTGGTTTTCGGGTTGTTCCCGCACTCGACGAGGATAGGAGCTACAGCTGCTCCTGTGTAGTAGAAACTGTGTAGTAGAAACGGTGATGTGATTCAGGCTTCGGTGTTGGGATACACCGAAATCTTCTTCTTGGACTTGTTCACGTGCTCAAACGTGACAGTGCCGTCCACCAGCGCGAACAGCGTGAAGTCCTTGCCTTTACCGACATTGCGGCCCGGGCTGTAAGTTTCTCCGACCTGACGAACCAAGATGGTGCCAGCGTTGACCTGCTCACCACCGAAGCGCTTGATACCGCGGTACTGGGGCTTGCTGTCACGTCCGTTACGAGTGGAGCCGCCGCCTTTTTTGTGTGCCATCTTGCTGCCTTATACTTTCTTGAAGGTGCCTGAGCTGCCGCGCTTAGGCGGAGATGCCGGTGACCTTGACCTCAGTGTACTGCTGCCGGTGACCGTTCTTGCGCTTGTAGCGCTTGCGGCGCTTGAACTTGAACACGATGATCTTCTTGTCCAAGCCGTGGCTGAGGATCTCTGCCTCAACCTTGGCTCCGGCGACGAGGGGCTTGCCGAACTTGGGGCTGTCGCCGCCAATCGCCAAAACCTCTTCGAAGGTGATCTTTTCGCCTTCTTTGCCTTCCAAGTTCGGGATACGCAGGCGGTCACCTTCCGCCGCGCGGAACTGCTTGCCACCTGTTCTGAAGATTGCGTGTGCCATTTGAGGGGCGGCAAACCTAGTCGGCACTGCCTCAACACGCAAGTGATTCGGGGACAAAATCCAGGCGTAAACACTGAGCACCAGACCAGTGACGGCCCTGTTTGTCCTGGCTGAGCCCCTGACAGGCTACCCGTTGTGCTGGTCGGCCCCCGAGATCCAGGCCAAATCGGGCTACGGACGCTAGGATCGACAGATGGCTGGCACCGAGACAAGCGACGCGCGGAGCGATACGTCCGAGGTCTCTTTTCCCGAGATCATCAAGGCCGCCTGGGGCGAGCTGGGTGACCCGCGGAAGCTGGAGTCCCTCGAGGAGATCAGTGCCAACGTCTCCACCAACAACGTCTACCGGCTGTGTCTGAGCGACGGCCACGAGATTATCGCCAAGACCTCCAGCTATGGCTCGTACGTTCATTTCCGCCAAGATCACCAGCTGATCCAACAATGGATTCGGCTGCTTGGAGGCACGCGCTTCCAGACGTTCCTGGCTTCCATGGTTCAGCGCGACCATGAGGTGTTCACCTATCGAGATGGGCGCTCCTGGGTCGCGTTCTATGAAAAGGCCCCGTTCTACGACTTTTTGCCGAAGGTCTTGGATGACCAGCAGGTGGCAGCGCTCGCGCGGGAGATGGCGGAGTTCCATATCGCCAGTGAAGCGGCCGCCAAGCGCATGAACCCAACCTGGAAGAGCATGGGTTCAGACATCGCGGCGCTGTATGACGCCCTCGGCAGCCCTGGCTGGCGAAAGCGCCGAGGCTACGACGACTCTGCTGAGTTGCAGCTGCGCAATCAGTGCGATGAATTTCTGAACAACGCAGAGAAGCTCGGTTACCACCAGTTCCCGAAGATCCCGGTGTTGGTGGATTGGAACATCGGCAACTTCTCCGTGGGCTTCGACCGCGACGGCTTCAAGTTCTATTCCCGCTGGGACTACGACTGGTTTCGCGTCGAGCCGCGCACGTTGGACTTCTACTTTTGTGCCCGAGTGGTTCGGTCAGAAGGGGACCAAACGGTCTTCAGCTACTTGACGGATCCACTGTTCGAGCCGCGCTTCCTGGACTTTCTCCGCGCCTACCACCGAGTCAATCCGCTGACGGAAAACGATGTCTTGTTCCTCAAGGAAGCGTACCGCTTCTTCATCTTGAATTACGTGGTGCGCAGCGGTGAACACTTCTTCCGCCCCAGCTATTGCAAACGGCTGCAGCAAGAAGCCGCCGAAAATTATCTGCCGCGCCTAGCCAAGACCGATTTTTCCCCCCTGCTCAAAGCGCTCGAATAGCAGCACGTTGCTATGCTGGCGGGGCGTGTCCGCGGGTGAAACGATTCGTCTGCGATTGTATGGAAGCTGCCTGCGAGATCGCTCCCCGCAGCGGGCGCAAAGCGTCCCCGTCTGTCGCCACTTCAGCGCACGCTGCGGGGGACTACAGCGCACCGGCGTGTGACAGGGCGGCGGTGCAAAAGTGCGGGGTGTAGCGGGGAGACGCGCAGACGGCTCAAGTTTGTGGGGCGCACGTGCGGGGCTAGGGAGCGATTGGATCGCGGAGGAACCCG
>JBNLEN010000209.1:0-10247 GCA_050304975.1 Polyangiaceae bacterium | reverse complement strand
ACATCGTGCTGGAGTTGAACGCCCAAACGGTGCGCGAGCAGCGCGAGGCTGGTATTCCGATCTACTATGGCGACGTTACCAGTCGCGAAGCTCGCAAGCACGCGGGGCTGAGTGACGCGGCGGTGGTGGTCCTCCAGATCAGCGATGAAGGGGCTGCCTCACGCGCGGTTTCCGCGATCCGTGCCGATGGCAATGAGGTGCCCATCTTCGTTCGTGCTCGACGCCTGAGTGACGCCGACTACTTGAAGTCTTTGGGAGCTAGCCGGGTCGTCGCCGAAGAGGATGCGGCGAGCGCTCTGCTGGTCGATGATGTGCAAGCTCACCTGGCAGCGCGTACATGAAGCGTGGGGCGCAAACAGGTTACGTCGTCTGTTAGAGGGGGCTGCCGCAGCGTTTGCAATACAGAGCGTCCCCATCGTGTTCGGTGTGGCCACATTCTCCGCAATCGACGGCGTCTTCGCCGGTGAGGGGATTGTGTTGCTGCTGCGAGGCCAAAGAAGCCGTGACGATGCCCGTGGGAACCGCAATCATGCCGTAGCCGAGGAGCATGACGACTGAAGCCAGCGCTTTGCCTGCTGGCGTGGCAGGGGTCACGTCACCATAACCCACGGTCGTCAACGTCACGATCGCCCAATACATGCTCTGTGGGATGCTACTGAACCCGTTAGCGGGCCCTTCGATCAGGTACATCAGCGTTCCGATGGTCAGCACCAGCGCGAGCACGGCGCCAAGAAATACTGTGATCTTGCGGCGACTTTCGAACAGTGCCGACTGCAGCTGTTTGGCTTCACCCACGAACTGAGCCAGCCGCAGGATACGAAACACCCGCAGCAGCCTCAACGCACGCACCACGGCGAGCGACTCAGCTCCGCTGATGAACAGCCCCAGGTAGAACGGTAGGATGGCGACCAAGTCCACCAATCCAAAGAAGCTGAAGGCATAGCGCAGCGGGCGCGCGCTGCAGTACAGTCGGGCGACGTACTCGAGGGTAAACAGCACCGTAAACACCCACTCCACAGCGTTTAGAGTATTGCCGTAGGTGTGGCGGAAATAGCCGACGCTTTCGACGGCCACCACGAGCACGCTCAGCGTGATGGCCAACAGCAGCAACAAATCGAACAGTTTGCCGCCAGGAGTCTCGGTGCCGAAGATGACGATCTCCAGCCGTCTGCGAAACGGGACTTCTTCCTCAGTCGACATGAGAACTGCAGTGCGCTTCAGGGATAGCTGGAGCGGACGCTGGCTGGACTCTGCGGCGGATCCAGCGACCGCACCAGCATGCTTGGTGGGAGGATATTGCAGCGCGAGAAAGCATCCAAAACCCGCTTGCTGACATCACTCTCGAAGGCCTTTTCATATTTGATGTCCAATACGTAGCCTTTGGCTCGCAGCTGGATGGCGACATACTGCTCGCGGATCACCTGTTTTGCCAGCACAACCACGGGCTTGGGCAGGTAGATGTACTGGCTGGTCAGCATCGCTTCTTTCGCCAGCTGTTCAGCCAACGTGACGTCTTGATCGATGCCGATGAAGAAGTCGACCCCGACCTGCATATCCAGCGCACCGTAGTTGCCACACGAAGTGACGTCCGTCAGTACCTTATTGTTGGGGATGGTGACGGTGTTGTCGTCCAGGGTCTGGATACGGATTGAACGCAGTCCGATGGCGGTAACGTCGCCGTATTCTCCGGCGAATTGTACCCGATCGCCGACCTGAAAAGGACGATCGAGCATGATGGTGACGCCCGCGATCATCGCTGCCACCAAGTCGCGGAGCGCGAACCCGACCGCCACGGCCAAGGTGCCGCCAACCAAAGCGAGCACCGTTTCATTGATGCGAAAACTGAAGGCAATGGCCAAGGCGCCAGCGGTCAGATAGATCGCGAAGCGCGCAAAGGATTCGGCCTTCTGAAACAGCAGACGCTGGCTGGTGAAGCGCTTTCCCAGCGTATCGACGATGTTGTGCAGAAAGCGCGCCAGCAATCCGGCGCCGAACACCACAGCAATGGAGATGATGACGCCGCCCCAGCGAACGAAGCCGACGATCTCCGTGACGTTGGGCGCGTCCGGAACCTGTGCCAGAGCCGAATGTGGCTGCAGCCAAGCCGCCAGCGCGCAGCCAATAGCGGCGTGAAGCGTGTGACGAATGGGGGGCGTAGCGAAGCTCATTCTGACGTCATCCTTTGAATCAAGACGGGGCGGTCAAGAAGTGGCGCCGCTGCAGCACGCGTGTGACGCCGCGAAACCAGTGTTTGCTGATCCGGAGGTGGTGGTCGTCGACTTGGTCCACGTATCCGCGGTGGCGCGCGTAGCGCAGCGCGGCCCGCACTCGGTCGACGTCCAGGTTGGCGGCTTCGGCGATCTCGGACTCTGTTGCACGTCCGAGGCGCACCAACGCGCGCAATACGAATACTGAGGGATCGGGCAGGCGCTCGAGATCTGAGGTATCCGGCGGCTGAAACGGGCCGACGCACAGCCTACCGCTCTCATCATTACCGAGGCAGTGTACCCAGGCGTGCAATGCGACCCCTGGATTGCCGCTCGAGTAGTTCCAAAGCATGCGGTAGTAGCCTTCTTTGGTGCGGGCGATCTTTTCCGCGCGGTCGATCTCGTCGGTCGGTACGCCGCTGGTCAGCAAGAGTTCGAAGTTTGGGTCAATTCCCAAGGCCTGGTTTTGCGCTTCGAGCAACTGCGCGATTTCTTCTTCTGACCAACTCGTCAAGTTGAATACATCATCAAAGGCAGGGCGCGCGCCGTAGGAGCGATCGAACAAGCTGAACATAGCGTGGTTGAAAGTGAACAGCCAGGTGGCTGAGGCTGCTGCGCGAGCCAGGCTCAAGATGTCAACCAGGCGCTGCAAGCCGCCGATGGTCGGTTTCATGAACCGGTGGGCGTCTTCGACGATGATCAATGGTTTGCCATCCTGCGACTTGGCGCACGCAGCCAGCGCTAGCTTGAATTGCTCCTCGGATTTGGCGTCCGGGAGTTCCAACAGGCGCGCGACTTCGTTCCTGAATCCTTTGAGGGTCTTGCTGCCCACGGGCAGCACCAGCGCGTCCGGATATTGCTTCACGAGCTGCTGCACGGAAGTCGACTTGCCGCAACCCCTCTCCCCGACCAGCGCGAAAACTCCGCCCCGTCCGCTGAGCGCCTGTCCGACGGCTTGGAGCAGTTCCGCCTGCGAGGGGACCTCCACCGGGATGTCCGCCGGAGCCAACAGTCGAGCTTGCAGCTTGTCGTCGAGAGCGGTCAGGCTGATCCCCTCGGACGCCTTGTCAGTCATGGACCGCTGAAACAGATAGGCCAGCAGCATGCGCACCACGTTGAGCCCGGTTAGGTACTCCGCGCTGAAGCGAACCACGCCCAGTCCAAACAAGTAGGCGCCGCCAGCGGCGGCCGCCGGGAAGCTCTTCCAGCCCTGCTGATTGTTCGCCACCCAACCCGCAAAGCGATTGCGATTGCGGTGGGGCTCCAGGCGCTCAAAGATGACAGGTTGCCACCAGCGCACCAAGATCAACCACACCGGAATGGCGGCGAACCAACAGGTCTCAATCACCCAAGTATGCAGTGTCCCTTGGCCCACGAACGCTGAGCTCAGTGCCAAGATCAAGCCGAAGACGACGATGACGCGCCCTACCAGGCGTAGCGATTTCAGTCGCAATGCGCCGACGTCACGCGCTGGGGCGGCGACGTAGCTGCGTGAGGACTTCTGTGCGATCGCGTTGATGAACAAAACCAGGGTAGTCCCACCCAAGACCCAAGTCGCGAAGATCCACAGAACCTCCACTTCGAGCAACTGTTGCATCTCTTCGCCCAGCAGCTCACGCAATCCCCAAGCCAAAAGCAGCAGCTCCAGCGGCTGACGCGTGTGGCGGTAGATGCGTAGCGCATCTTGCAAGCGCTGGGCAGACCAGCGCGCGTCGCGATCGTTGCGCAGCTCTTGTTCACGGCTTTCGAGGATGGCTGGGCCATGCTTGCGCCACCACAGAAAGACGAACGATAGCAAGAGCGCCTTGAGCACCGTCATCGCGGGCACCAACGTGAACTGGCCCCCACGACCCGTGCGCACGCCGTCGACCCAGCGGACTGCGGTCAGAATGTGAAAGCGCAGCACCAGCTGCGCCTGAAGCAGTTCACTGCGACCTTGCCGAAATCCAACTTCCGAGAATGTCGTCAGCTGGTCACGACGTTCGTCCGAGAGGTAGGGAAACAGCCGCAGGCGCTCAGCATTGAGTGCTTCGACTTGAGCCATGATGCCTTGGGCTTCGCGCCAAGTCAGCAGGTGTTCCCGAGCTGCCAAAACTTGCTCCTGCTTCACCAGCTCGCCGCGCAGTTCGTCATACTCACTACGGTCGATACTGATTTGGCCTGTCTCGACCTGATCTTCCCCCACCGAGGGGACGCTCGTGTGTTGGCTGAGGACCGTATCCAGCTTTTCGTCCAGCTCACTGCGGGCCGCTGTCAGCACCTGCCGGATCTCGGCGTACAGCACGTCTGATGGCTCTGGAGAGGCCTGCTCATCGTGCTTCTTGAGGAACTCGTTGGTCTTGCGTCGCCAGCCGAGCGTTTGCTCCGCGCGCTGGGTCAGCTTCTCCTCGCGCTGGATCAAGGCTGCCTCGAAGTCAGCCTGTTGCTTCTTCACGGACAGAAGTCTTGCTTGTTCCTGGCGCAGCAGCTTGATCGCTTCGGACGTTGCGCGCTCTGCGGCTTCCAGCGCCTCGCGTTGCGCTTGCTCGGCCTCTTTGGAGCGACGTTCGGCTTCGTTCAACTCGCGCTGCTGGTGATCGAGCGCCGCCTGCTTTTCTTCGACCCGGCGACGGTAGTCTGTCAGCAGTTTCTGCCGAACGTCGGTGCTCAGCGAAAACAGCTTCAGCCGGGTTTCGTCGAACTCGCGCTGGGCCGCGAGCAGCAGCGGATCGAGGTCTTCCGAAGGCTCAGCTGCCGAGCCACCGGCGCTCGGGGCAGGGGGCACGGGCTCGTGCACACTGGCGGAAGCGCTCGGCTCTGGTGTCGCGGGTTCGCTCAGCAACGTTTCGAGTCGTCGCCGCTCCAGTTTGACCAGGGCGTCGCTCGTCACATCGGCCACGCCGCAGAGCGCGGACACATCCACGTCTTCGACCAGAGTCTGGTCGAGCAGAGCGCGTAGGGTCGCCAGACGCGCTTGCAGCGCTTGAACCTCGGGTGAGGTTGCGAGCGGCGCGGTGGAAGCAGCAGGTGGCGACGCGCTCGTTGCGGCGCTGGGCGAGACCGTCGGCGCGGCAGTCGCCGCGGTTGTGGACGTTTTGGGTTTGGACGCCGGTGCAGCTTTGGTGGTCGCCGTCGCGGAGGTCCGCGGAGGGGGCGTAGGCGCTTGGGCGAGTAGCGAAGAGCCCCAAAGCAGGCTCGCGAACACCAGCAGGACCAGGGAGCCTCTCATCAGGTTTGCTCGCTGTTGGCGCGCGCCGTCTCGGTCACCCGGACGCGCGCCGTCTCCCCCAAAACTTGCATGCCGGAGATTGTTCGGCGCACTCGTGCAGCTTGTCAACCAATGCGGGGACCAGCGCGGCAAACGCTGCGCCGGCGGTGTCTTTTTAGTGAGCGTGGAGCCTCGCGCCGTCGACTTTGCTGGTTCGAGGTTTGCGTTCGGTGCCCGAGTGGGGTCAAGATCCCCCCATGGATCGAAGCCGCTGGAGCCGAAGAGCCGCATTGTCTCGAGTCCGCAGACTGCTGCTCTGTGCGCTCGGCTTGTTCACGCTCGCCTGCCCGCCCGACGCTAGTTCGTCGAGCGCTGGCGGGGAGCAAACCTCGTCAGAGCAAAACCGCAAAGCGGGCAGTGGCGATGAGCGACGCATCCAGAAGCAGGCCGGTGATGAGCACAGTCTTTCGGAGCCCGAAGGCGAAGCGCAGGGCAGCGAGCTTCAGCGTCGCTCCGGCGCCGAGCCGGGCGGTGCTCACTGACGGCCCAGATCGGCTGCAATCTGCTTGACGCATCGTGCACGCGGATACGATAACAATTTCGAGTGACGCGGGACCGGGGGCATATTGAAACGGTAGGATGGCGAGAATACGTCGCCTTTCCCGACTTTCACGTGCCCAGATTGCTCGCCAAAATCGACACTGGGGCCAGAATCAGCGCTATCCACGCCGAAGAAATCGAACGCGTGGGGAGTCAGATGGTGCGTTTCCGTCTCGTGATGGATCGCAAGACCGAGAAGTCTAAGTGGGTCAAAGCACGACTCGTCAGAATGACCAAGATCAAACCCAGCTCTGGTCGGGCACAGCTGCGCTACGTGATTGAGGCGAAGATCCGTCTCGGAAGTCACCAGTTCAAGACAGAAATCAGCCTGGTTTCACGCTCCGAGATGTTGTGTCGGATGCTGGTGGGGCGGGAAACGTTGCGCGGCCGCTACCTCGTGGACGCTGACCGCACCTTTGTCGTCAGTCGTTCGAAGAAGAAGAAAAAGAAGGAATCAGCTGCGGAGTAGGCGCTGGCATCGGCCAGGCGCGCTCCCTTCAGTCCTGACATTCCAGGCTAGACTTCTTCATCCTCGTCGCTGCTCGTGTCGCGGCGTTTGCTCTTGGCAGGCGGCCGGGAGTCTTTCGGCGGCGGAGGTTGGGAGGGGGGAATGCTCGGCGTGGCGTGACCGGGCAAAGCCAACGCGTGGCTCAGGTCGAGCTTGAGCAGCGCAAACATGGTCGCCAAGGTGGCCACGATGCCCATCAACGCGAACCACGGGTTGTACTCGGTCTTGGTGTACACGCCGCCTTCGCCCGCCGGCTGGGGCTCATTCGGCTCCAGCGGCAGACCAAAACGCTCAGCCAGAGATTTGATGCCGGAAAAGTGGATGACCGGCACCCCGTCGCTGACGAAACGGTACATGACCGAGTCCGTGGAGCCCTTGGGCGCAGAACGGTTCAGGCCCGGTTTGAACAGGCGCTTGCCCACGGCGGTGCCCACGGACGCAGAGCCACCACCTACGTTGATGTAGGCAGCGACTGGCTTGTCGTCGGCGTGTTCGTAGTAGACGGTCATGCGCTTGTCGATCGAGTCGGCCAAGGACTTCGGTTCGATCCTGGGCACGCCCGCGCGCTCGATCGCTTCGTCCAATAGCGCTCGCCCTTCTTTGGCGATGCCGAAGCCGCGGTCATCGACGCCACCGCGCGAAGCGGCGATCGCGCGAAAGCTGATCAAGCCTTGTTGAGCCAGCGTTTGCTCCATGTCCAGCCAGGTGTAGTTGACGTCGGTCGCGCCCCACTCCGACGCAGCGGCACTGACGATGATCAGCGGCTCCACTTTCATGGTTTGCATGGCCGCGTACACCGCCACGTTCAGCGCAGGGAAGGACCCCGAAAGACCGACGGCCACCACCGAACCCTCTTCGACGCCCGCTCGCCGCAACAGATGCACGACGACTGCGGCGAAGTTCGGATTGGTGCTGGTGATCTTGGCGGGCAAATGACCAGTATTCGACGTGATCTTCGTGATGGAACTGCCGATTAGCCCCGTCCCGGCGGGATCCGCCTCTGGATCGATGGTGATACCCCGAGCGATCTTTTCGTCCTTGATCGCCTGTTGGCATTCGATCGTCAGGCGTGCGGCGCCAATTTTGTCGCCGTAGTACGGCTGCCGCACGACGCGAGGCAGGTTCTCGACCACGGCGATGCTGGTGACCGCAACCAAGGCGATCAGTAACAGCTCAATGCGCGAGACCTTTGACGGACGCCAGTACAGTTTCTTCACGGCAGCAGCTCCGCGCTCACCGTCAGGACCAGCACCAGCCGCACCAGCGCGGCGGCGGTGATGGCGGAAGCGGTGGTTTCAATCACCCCCTGTCGATCCAGCCAGATAGCGATCAAACCGGGAATGATATAGCCAACCACTTTGAAGTTCCCGAATACCGGATCCACATCCGGCGCCACCCAAGTCAGCAAGCTGCCGACTAAGAAGCCGCACAGGATCATCAGGACCGTGCGCCGGCGACCGTACACGATCACGAACACCGAGACGCCTCGCACCACGCTGTAGGTGATGAAGGCGGCTAAGAACGTCACGAGCAGCTCGAGCGGGCGCATCAGGTTGAGCGCCAAGTATCCGGGGACGATCATGCCGCCGGCAGCGATGCCGAAGGTTTCACTAAAGAGCACGCTGACCGCGAGCCCGATACCGATTGACAGTGTGAGTAGGTCTTCCATGGCTTATTCCGCGGCGGCGTCCTGCACGGGATGCAGGGCCGCTCGGTTCTTGAAGAGACGCGCCAGATCCAATCCTTGGCCACCAATGTTGCCCATTCCCATCAGCATCGCCGAGGGACCAGCGATCTCCACCAAGCGTTCGAAGATCTCTTCAACACGCTGGCCCTCAACGAATACGAGACGGCCCGCATCGACCCCCGCGCGAGTGGCGTGTCTGGCGAAAGCCTGGGTGCCGCTTCCCATCAGCACGATCCAGTCTGGCATGGGCCATTTCGCGAGTGCCTCGGCCAGTTGAGCACTGCGGTCGGCTCGGTCTGAACGACAGTTGAAGATGGCGATGCGACTAGAAACGCCAGGCTGCTGTGACAGGGCCAAGCGCCAGATACGTTCTGTGGAGATCGGGTCATTCGCGGCGAAGCCGTTGTAGAACACCAGCTGACGACCGAAGAAGTCCAGGTAATGGGTCGTCATGGCGCCGGGATCGGGCGGCGCCTTGTGCATGCCGCGCAGCGCCACTTCGCGATCGATTCCCAGATCTTCACACACCGCCAGCACGAGCGCGACGTTTTCGGCGTGCTCCGTGTACTTGAAGCTGGCCAGTTCCTGCTCAGTCACTTGGGCGTGTTGCTCTGGACCGACTGCCACCAGCTCCGAGCGCCGGTCTGCGCACGCCGCTTGAATCACTCCCAGATGCTCTTGCTCGCAGGTGAAGACCTTGCCCCTGACCGCCACCATGCCGCTGAGCGCGGCCGCGACATCCGCGGCGGTGGGACCCATGACGTCCAAGTGGTCGGGGCGAGCATTGGTGATCACTGTGTGCGTTGAGCGCACGATTTTGAGCTCGCAAATCGATTGCAGCAGGGGTTGCAGCGCCATGCATTCCAAAACCAACGCTTCAGCCTGGCTCTGAGCAGCGATGCGAATTGTCTTCTCTTGCTCGATGATGTTGGCTTTGGCGGGACGAAAGACCGGCAGTTCTGAGCGGTCAGGGAAGAGCATGCGCGGCAGCGTGCCAGTGGTCTTCGCGAAGGTCGGAATACCTGCTTCCGTGAGCGCGGAAGCCAGCAGCCGGGTCACACTGGACTTGCCTCGTGTCCCGTTGACGTGAATGCGGATACGGAGCTTGCGGCGGGCCTGGACGAGGCCCACGTACTCCAGCAGCCCCGCGACCACTAACGTGGCCGTGACCACCAACAAGACGAGCGCGTGAAAAGACATGGCTGTTAGCCGAAGAAGCTCTCACCCCGGACCGGACGATCGAAGCGCCTCACGGTCCTTTGGAAAAAAAGGTTGTTTGGAACTTGGATGCTTGCCATTCGGTCGTCTTCGCGTTGTTCTTCGAGAGTAACGAACAACAGGTTCAGGTCTCTGACCTTGCCACGCAGGCCGGTTTGACTATTGGCGTCGGGGAGCTCAATTTCGTCCCCGACCCTGAAGGGGCGGAAGATCAGTAACATCAACGCGCACACCATGTTGGACAGGATGCTCCAGATCGCGAAAAAGCCGATCGCAACGGCTGTCAGGAAAGCGGAGAGAACCGCCCACGCGTTTTTGAAAGCGCCGGCTTCTTGCAGTGCCAGCAAAAGTGTGACCACCAGCGCCAGCAGCCGGAGCATCCCGCGGAGCCGTTGTTCCATCGGGAGGTGCATGTGCCCCCGTTTGGTCATCGTTCGCAGGCTGCGCGAGGTAATCCAGTAAAGGGCATACCCCAGCACGATGACCAGGCCCGCGTCGAGCAAACGCGTGTCGGTCAGATGTGGGAGCCATTCGGGCATGCCCCGCCGGATAGTCCGGTTTGTGAATTGCTACAATCAAAAGCGTACAGGGGGACTTGCCCGGCGTGCTAGAGTCCCGGTTCCGGTAGCAGGGAATGAAAATCGCGATTCTTTCGAGGGAGCCGCGCAGCTATAGCACGCGGCGCTTGATGCAGGCGGGCGCCGAGCAGGGACATCGGGTGCGCGTGTACGACACGCTCAAGTTCAGCATTGAAATGAGCGACGAGGGGCCCGACCTTTTTTATAGGGGTAAACGCATGCGCACGGTCAGTGGTGTGATGCCGCGCATCGGCTCGAGCAT
>JBNLEN010000208.1:0-10351 GCA_050304975.1 Polyangiaceae bacterium | reverse complement strand
AGTGGCCACCATACGCTCGCACGTAGGCGAGCGTGTAGTCATCGCCCGCAGGACGCTCACAGATGCCGCGTTCAACGAGGCGCCGCACCACCCAAAACATCCAGACTACCCAGCCCAAGTCGATTTGGTGCGCGATCCACTTATCCAGCCAATTCGGCCGACGCACGGACAGAACTTCGAATACGGCCTGGCGCACGCCGGGCTCGCGCAGCATCAGATAGCAGCTCTTCACGGCGCCCCAGCCGCAGATGCCGAGAGCGGCCAAGTCTGTCCGGCTGCTGAGCGTACTGACCGCCGCGAGCTTGGTCACGGTCTTGCTCAGCTTGCGGCGCGACGCATCGTCTACACGAGCGAGCGCGTAACTCAGATCGCCCAGTGCTGTGCTCTCGAGCCAACTGTACAGGCGCCGCCGGCGTTGCTCGTCGTCGGTGACGAGTGCGATCTCTTTCAAGGTCGCTAGAGCCGTTTCTGGCTCGCTGGTCTCGGGGTGTATGGTGTCGTGGATCATGGCGGTTTGTCCGGACGGCGCGGGGTGCAGCATGGGGCGCTTCGGCTACTCATCGTCCCCTTCTGCGACGATGCGAGCGGCCAAGATGTGTTTGCACGGACCCCGCTGGCCCTGATACTTCGAAAACCAACGGCAGGTGCAGCGGTCGCCACTGTCTTGCAGGTCTTGCAGCTTGACCACGTGCTCAACATCGGTGCCGCCCACGAGGACGTGCTGCTGTCCGTCAAGCTTGTCAGCCAAACGCACTCGGCCATCAGCGACCAGTTTGCGGGCGCTGCGAAGTCGCGGTTGCAGTTGTTCGACCTTGGCCAGATCGAACGGCAGTTCGCGGTGGAAATACGCTCCGCTGCGCGCATCGAAGCCAACCAACCCACGACTAGCGAGAACCGATAGCGCGGCGCGAACGTCGGCTTCGTCTTTGCCAATCTGGAGTGCTAACGCGCCTAGATCTAGTTGAGTTTGCCACTTCAATTGCGCGCGGACGAGCGCCAGGGTGTCGAGCCAAGCGTCGCTGGCCAGATCTAGCAGTCCTTGGCCCTCGCCCGAAAATCCACGATAGACATCGGGGCTGAGTAACAACAGACAACGCGTGACGCTCCCTGCAATTTCCCAACCGCTCACACCACTCTGCTCGTCGGACCAAATATGTATCGTGTGGCCCGGCTCGACGAGTTGTTCGAGCAAGCGCAAGCGATCGGTTCCTTGGATCGGGATTGCGCCCTTGGACTCGCGCTGCGTCAGGCGTAACCCCTTGCCCGAAGGCACCACGTAGGCTTGCTGTTTCGTGCCGCCACCCTTCGGCAGCGCACGCAGGAAGCGGCGCACATTGGCCCCGTCGACCTCGAGTCGATGGTTCAAGCGTGCTTGGTAGGCTTGCACTTCGGTGAAGCCCTTGATCCAGCGCAGGGGCAGCTTGACCTTCTTCTCAACCGCGCTGTGTTGGTCGCGCGTCAGTTTCAGTTCATCAGCACCCACGGATAGATTGACGTCGTCCCGCTGGCGCACGCGACCCAGTGCTGCCCGCATGTGTGAGTTGAAGTCGACGTTGGTCGTGCCGCGGCCCTTCACTCCGTCTTCGAATCCGGCTCCGGAAGCGTCCACGCGCACGTATACACCCGCGCATGAGCTGAAGCCTTCAAAACGCACGACGCTCTCCGAACAGGTCACGACCGGATCGTGCTGACGCATCGCGCCAGGCAGGTAGAAGCGACTGCGAACCACGTTCGACAGCAGCAACAACATGCGAGAAAACTCTTCGGGCTTCTCCAACCGCCCTTCGAAGAAGTAAGGATTGTCGTCAGCGGACTGTGCGGTACCGCTGGTGGCCAGCCGCAATCCCCAGGCGGGATCTAGATGCGACGCGAACGGGT
Organism: Polyangiaceae bacterium; assembly: GCA_050304975.1. Classification (GTDB taxonomy): domain Bacteria; phylum Myxococcota_A; class Polyangia; order Polyangiales; family Polyangiaceae; genus SZUA-265. The sequence continues at coordinate 8,473 of JBNLEN010000208.1, read as the reverse complement.
AGCGATAGTGGTGTTCGAGATTTGCAGCGGTGCTCACGGGGGAGCCCATAGTATCAGCTGTTGGGTCCGGCTCCCAGCGCCGACACGTCGCACCGCAGCGTGTTGGAGGGGACAGGCTGCTCAGCGAGATCTCGGGTGGCGCGCTGAAACTCGTGGTTGCGAGACGCCAGGTAGGCGCCGTTCACCGCCCCCGAGGAGGTGCCGGTGATGATGTCAAACGGGCTCTGCTCCTGACCACACAACTCACCGATGGCTTTGAGGGCTCCCGCCTGATAGGCGCCGCGCGCTCCACCCGCGGAAAGCACCAAGCCACAGCGACGTCCAATACTCGCGGGCGGAATGCTCGATTGCATCGCCCGTCAAGTTACACCAAAACCGAAAGGACGCCTCGAAACTGGCGCACCTTGGCCTCTAACTGGCTTCCGCTCGTTGCTTAGCGACCGACCAACGCTCAAGGTCAACCCCCCTGAGCAGTAACCAAGCGCCAAGCGTCAGCTCACACAGCGCGCCGGAGCCGTAGAGGATACTCTCGAGCAGTCTTGGATGCTGCGGCCAAAGCAAGCTGACTAGTGCGAGCACGAACATTGACACGTACGTCAGGACGCCCCAAAACGACAGCCAACGAGGGATGAACCGCGAGCGAAAGAGCAACACGCAGAAGAGGCTGCCCCCGATCCCGATCAGAAACAGCACCAAGTCCATGCCTGAGGTACGGGCCTGGATCAAGGCGCCGACGACGGCGCTGAGCTGCGGCTCCCCCAGGGCTTGCACCCGGTCACCGCTGCCCAGCAAGTCGGCAACGACGACGCTGATCAGGATCGTGGAAATTCCCACCACCCCCTCAGCCAAGCGAAATAACATGGCGACCAGCGCGGCACGCCGGCTCACTACCTTCAGAAGCCCGTACAATGCCCACGCCAGCAGCAAGACCAACGCGTAGAGACTGAGGGTGAGCACCATACCGACGCGAAACAGCGTTGGCTGCTGGAGGATGTTGCTCGTAGTCGCCGCGTCATCGGCGGCGACCAGCAATTGTGAGTCGACGAGCAATCCGTTGAACATGCCTAGAATGATGACGAGCGCGTAGGCCGCTCCGGCAACTCGGGCCAGGGGTTGCGGCTCTCCTGACTCAGTCGGCGCAAGATGCTCGACGTATGCACACACAAACTCCCTTATAGTCTGGGCTCAGTCCCACTGCGCGGAGTTTTTGATCGCGTCTTTCAGATCGTTTTCGACGTCGCTGCAGTCGCCGGATTCGTCGATGATGAGCACGCCATCGCGCACCTCGAGATCGCCATCTTCCGCACACTTCGCCAGATCTACAGACTCAAACCACTCGGCGACGTCCAGGCTGAGCACCATATCTCGCACGCCGCCCGCTTCCACCTGCAAGCCTTCATCTTCATGCTCGAAGCGCGCATCCTCGTTGAACTTCAGCGATAGCTCAAAGCGCTCGGCTTCTGGCCCACTGTAGGTACCAGAAACCACCAACGTGTTGCCGTGCAGCGAATCCACCCCGTCGATATCGTGTGCCTCATCTGACTCTGCATCGTCCAGCCGCACGTCCACCCGCTTGTACGTCCCGGCGGGCACGCGCAGCTCGGACAAGTCTGGATCCGCAGCGCCGGTCATCAGATCCACCACCCAGGGTCCATCGAAGCTCAGCTTGTCCTCGTCGCACACGTCCCCTGTGTGCTCGGCTTCGCACTCAGCCCCTTCCGGCAGATCAAACTCAACATGACGAATGAACACACTCGCCTGCTCAACCGTCAAACGGTGGCCGCCCTGCTCCACCAGTCGGTAGGTGATGCTCACATCCGCCGGGGCATCCTCGTCGGAGCTGTCATCTGCAGCAGAGGTTGCGCTGTCGTCCAGGGTCAGACGCATCGAGATGGTCGAAAACTCGGTTTCGCCGCTGTCTCCACCGCAGGCCGTGAGTAGGCCAGCCAGGGTCCAAGGGATCAGCGAGAGTAGGGTTTGCTCTTGTTTCATGGTTATTTGCTCCTCGGTCAGGTCAATGGGCGCACCTCTCCTTTCACGGCGCGGAGCGCCATGGCGAAAGCGGTGCTTCTTAAGCACAGGCAGCGTGGGCCACCCGAAAACTGTTTGGCGGCGTGGGCTGTTGACGCCGTATCGGGCTCCTACGGCATCGTCAGCTCCGTGGATGCACGCAACGCGTCGATGAAGTCGGCTTCGATCTCACTACAGCCATCAGCATCTTCGATCAGCAAGATGCCGTCTTGCAGCTCCAACTCGTCAGCGTCCAGACAGCTGGTGATCGGCAGCGCCGAAAACCACGCTTGTACGTCCAGTAGCCCCAGCAGTGACTCTCCGTCATCCACGTTCACTCCCGACGTATTCTCAAAGCGTAGGCTCTCCGAATTTTCTATTGTCAAAACGAACGGGAGATCTCTCCCTGCTGGGTCCATCCGGCCCTCGAGCAGTAGCGTAGCCCGGCCGAGCTCCGAGTCCTCCAGCTCATCGAGGGAAATGTCGAGCCGTTCATAGATCCCAGGAGGCAGCCGATATTCGTCTAGGGAGGGCTTGCTGCGACGGCGTAGCAGATCCAGCTCAAAGTCCTGGCGGATCCGCAGGCGCTCGGCGTCACAATCCACGCCAGCGTGAAGTTCCAGTCCCTCGCAGGGTACGCCCGATGGCGTGCGCAGCTCGATCTGGGTAACGCCCAACAGCGCACGCTCCAGCGTGAACACCGTACCGCTGCTATCAACGGTGCGCAGCTCTGCTTCAGGGGGGAGCGTGTCATCTACTCCGGCATCCGTTTCGATACTGAGCCCCTGTTGGGTAGCTGCGAATTCAAGCGTGACGCCGTTTCCCGTCTTGGTGCCGTCACTGGCGCAACCCCAAATCGTGCCGCTGATGAGCGTGAGTGCCCAGATACTGCGCTTCATCGCCCAGCGTCCTCTTGCTTAGTGGCCGGCACTAGCGCAACGCACAAGTTGAAGATCTCCGCCTGCGCCGCGCTCGGCTCTGACTCGGCCAGCGTCGCGAGCAATTCATCTTCGAAGTCACTGATCTTCTGACACACCATCTGATAATCCTTGGGACTCATCTTGACCGTGATGGACGTCACGTTGCGCTGCTCACGCTCCAGTTCATCCAGACTTTGCAGAGCGCGCTGCAACATGCCGCGGTGGTAGTTGCGAATAGCCAGGGACATGATCTCGGGATCGGTCTCCAAGGTCCCACGCTTTGAACGGTACCCCTCGCGTGTCTCTTCCACCAGCCCCAGACTCACCAGCAGATCGAGCGCCTTTTTGACAGGCCTGGCTCCCGCTCTGGGCCAAAGTCGCCGGCCAATCGCCGCTGCCGATTGGGGAGCATCGCTCATGGTGAGTAGCTCGCGTATCGGAACCGCCAGCGGGGTCGAATACAGCTCAAACTCATCCGGAGTCAGGCGCTTCCTCAAACGTGACGCGCGCAACCGCCGCAGCAGCCGCGTGCGCTCGTCATCCGTCGCTGCCTGGGTCAGTAGAACCAACAACTCGAACGCACTCGACTCCTGCTCCGACAGTCCGAGCCCTTTCGCGAACTTCTCGACCGATGCCGCAGAGATGTTCCTCTGCCCATCCAGCACATGTTTGAGAAAGCCGCTGGAAGAAAAGCCGCCACGACGCGCAAACGCTCGGTAGCTAAATGCCCGCGAAGTGCTCTTCAGGTGCGCCACCATATCGCGCAGATATTCCCGATAATCGGTGTAGTCCTGAGCTGAGGGGCGCGGCTGCATCTGGCTTTACGATGCCCGCCGAGGCGCTGCTGGTCCAGCGCACGATCGACAAAAGCGTTCTCATCAGAGAACAGATTACATCGTAACCTATTGATATCATGCAATACATATAAGAATAATAGGAAATCTCCACAAGCTTCGGAGAACACCCTGCAGCGACGAGGCGCGCCGACGAGGTGCCCGTGGCACATCTGATGCACCCACAGGTCATCGATGTTCAATGCGCAACAACAGCGCTGGCTGAAAACGCTCCACATCGCGTCAGCGGGCGTGTGGCTTGGCGCACTGACCTCGATTGTACTCCTGCATTTCTTGGGGCCTGCGTCGAGCGAAGCCCGAGAGCGCTTCGGCCTCGATCTGGCTGCCTACCAGATCCATGAGCAGCTGCTGTTCTGGGCGTTCGTCATCACGCTCTGCACAGGACTGTTGTTCTCACTATTTACCAAGTGGGGCTTCTTCGTACACTACTGGCTGATCGCCAAGTGGGCGCTGGCCCTGTGCTTGTTCGCGTTGACATTGTGGTTTCAAAGCCCAGCGCTGAGCGGCGTGGTCGCCCTGTCTGACGCGGGCTTGAGCGAATTCAACGGCCAAAGCTACCAAGCGTACCGATCGCAAAGTTCGACGCTGGCACTCAGTCAATTGGCGATCGTGGTATTCATCTTCGGCATTTCCACGCTAAAACCGTGGGGGCGCCGGCAGAGCCAACAGGGCATAGTGAGTAAACAGCCCTTCCCTCGCGTTTGGCTTTTGGGCGGCGTGGGAACTGCAGCCGCGGTCGGCATCGCGCTGTCGGTGTTTGGCTATCTGAACCTCCGGACCTATCGAAATCTGGCAATTGAAGACGTCAACATCGCCACGCTGAAGGACGGTCTATACCAAGGCAGCGCCGACTGCGGGTTCGAGTACCAGCTGGAGCTAGGCGTGCGTGATGGAAGGCTTTCGACCGCACGCGTGCTCCGCAATCGGGACGCGCACTACGCCCGCATCGCCGAAGCGGTGCTGACGCGCGTCGAGCGACGACAGTCGCTCCAAGTAGACGCGATCACCGGCGCGACCACAACCAGCAAATGTCTGCTCCGAGCGGCGCAAAATGCCCTCACGGGAGCTGCCGTCCCAGTCTCACCAGCGCCGATCCCCTCTACCAGTAGCCGTTCAGCCCAGCCAACGGCCCCCCCAAACTGACGCCACCGATATTGAACAAGTGGTAGCCGGCGTACAGTTCGACGGGACCCAGGTTGGCGCCCAGACTACCGCGCAACTCCCAAGTACCGGCCTCACCAATGACGCCAAGACTCGCATCGCCGGCGAAGATCAGAGGCTGGACTGGAAAGGTATCGAAGCCATAGTGAATTCGAAACCCGGGTTGAGAGCGCTCTTCTGAGGACAACTGCTGACCGTTGCTCTCCGCATCTTCGTACCAGTGCTGGTACGCGATACCGGTTCGAAATGCAGCCCCCCGAGACTCGGCAAAACGCCACGCAAACCCGATCGTAGTCAACGTTGACCAATCGGTCTGAGTGCCTGAGTCTGGGATCGTCGTGGGTGATGCGGCGTCCGTGCCGCTCGAAGCAGGCGTGTCTTGCTCGACAAACGTCATCACCCGCGCCTCCAGCTCGACGGGTACGGGCATCCACAAACGCAGCTGCAAGGCGCCGCGCTGGACCCCTTCAAAATCCGTTCCCGCTTCGAGGGCGCTGCTCAGCGCGAACTGTCGGGCGCCCGTCGGGAGCTGAGTCGGATGCCGGGGTTCGCGCTCGACCAACGCCTCATCTTCTGGCTCAGCATCTTCGGCCTCCGACCAAGGACGCAAGTAGCCGTGGCCTCCCTGGTACGGGTAACGCGCATAGCCAAACCGCGGGTGGGGCTCTTCATGCAACACCTCATAAGGCACCGTCCAGGGTGCCCCAAAGAACCAATACAAAAGCCCCGTGCACAACTCACCGCACTCGTTGTCATCGTCGTCGCGCAGACTGAAATTCCCACTCGAAGTCGAGCTGTGATGATCGTCGTCATCCTCGTCATCCTCGTCATCGTCACTGTCGTCTTCGCGGGTGCGCTCCCCGGCGCGGTCGAGCTTGCCCGCTTGCGTTGGTAGCGCCGCTGTCGCTACGGCTAGCACGGAGGGCAAGACCAAGAGAAAGCGCCGATTGTACGTCACGGGGCAACGCCAACTGCAAACCACGTGCCGACTGCAAGTGTGCGTTTTCCCTCGACCGGTCCGCTGCGCTCCCCTGGGTGTGCCGGACGGCCACACTCAGTGTGAGCTTCTGCCGACCAGTTCCTCCAGCTCTGCCATCAAGGCGGGGTTCGCCAACTGCTCCGCGCAATTTCGCACCGCCGACAATTCCAACTCGGCGGCGTCAGCGTCCCCTTCTGCCAGGTACAAGCGAGCCAGCCTGAGCCGAGCCTTCGCGACATGCCACGGAGAGCCCACCTGGTGCCAGCCACGCACCGCTTGACGAAGCTGTATCACTGCAGAGCTCGCGTCTCCGGTGTGCTCGCAGTACTCCGCTCGCGCTTGTGCAACAATCGCCGTATTTGCCGTCGAATCCCAGACCTCTGGGTGCTGCTCTAGCTCCGCCAGCGCCGCTTTGGCACGCTCGACATCTCCTGCCTGCAGAGCTACGCCAACGAGACTGGCAAGCAAGAGCCCCCGACGCTGACGATTGGCCCAAGTGGCGTCAAGGAGCGAACGCTCGAGCGCACGCAATGCCGCGGCAACGCGCCCTCGTTTGACCAGGAGTTGGGAGTATCCGGGCTGAGGATCCCAGCCGAGTTCGTGGGCGCGTCGGTAGGTCTTTTCGGCTCCGTCGAGGTCCCCATACTGCAGCTTCAGATCACCGAGTACGCGGCAAGCATCCCCCTCCGCATAAGGCCCGAGGCGTGACAGCAAGTCGCACGCGTGCCGTGCTTCGCGCTCGGCAGCGACCCAATCCCCGCGATGGTGAAGCACCTCCGCATGGTGCAAGCGGCAATTTCCAGAATGCAACTCAACCGAGCGCTCCGAACACCAACGCGTGAACGTCTGGGTCCACTCAGCCGCTCGCTCCCAATCTCCTCGATTGCGACAGGTCCAAATGATGCCGCAATAGACGAGCCCACCGACGACTGGACTAGCGCTGCCAGACAGCACCAACGCCGCTGCCTCGTCGTGGACCGCAACACCGCGTCGGACGTCGCCTTGCGCGACCAACGCAATGCCGAGGTTGTTCATGCCCAGCACCTGAATATCCACGTCGTCCAATTCGCGGCCTATTTCAATCGCCAGCTCAGCGCCACGCACCGCCTCTGCCAGTTCACCCTCGGCGACACAGATCCTTGCACCCATAGCTGCGGCCAGACCGTGTTCACGGGTTCGCCCGACGGACAGGGCGCTCTGCGCACGACGCAGCCAGCCCTTTGACACGCTCAACTGCAGATGTTCGTAATGTATTTGTGCCAACGCAAGGGCTGCCCGCGCGAGCCCGTGCACGTCGTCAACGGAGCCGTGAGCAGCCGCCGCGCGTTCGAAGGGCCCAATCGCGCCTTCCGCGTCACCTGAAATCTGCTTGGCGTCGGCCCAACGCTCGAGATCTACCGCTCCGAGCGCTTCTTGAGCGTCGGACTCCGCAAATGCCCGGATAGCTAGGTTCCAATCACCCGCTAGATAGGCTTGCCGAGCTTGCGCGAGTCCAGCTGAGAGTTGCGCCTCCGGGCCACTGCCTGAGCTGACGCTCTCAAAGTCGAAGCGGTAACCCTGCCGCGGATAGCTGCGAATCGCATCCGCCATGTCACCTTGGCGCAAAGCCGAGCGCGCCAAGCTGACAGCCCGCTTCAGCGAGCCGTCCGAAACGATCGAATCCGTCCAAACAGCGCCAAGCAATTCCTCCTTGCTGACCACGCGCTCGCGATGGCTGATCAAGTACAGCAGGACATCAAAGACGCGCGGCTGCAGCGGCACCTCACGTCCCCGCAAACGCAGCTCTCGTCTCGGGGCGTCAAGCTGGAAGCCTTTGAATTCGTAGATCATTTCTGAAGTCACCCAAATGGTAACCGAAAGCTAACCGACAGAAAACGACGTTAGCTCCGTTGAGCGGCAGGTTGTGCTCATCCAAGGGCGACAGCGCCCCTAGAAACCAAACCAACGAAAGGGATCAGTATGAAACTCTACACAATTCGCCGCCGCAACGCCTGGAAGTCCGCTGAAGAACTCGAGAAAGCTGCGGGGATTTCCGCACGCGTGGGCAACGAAGAAATGCCCACGGAGGTGCGTTGGATCCGCTCCTACGTCGTCCAGGAAGCCGACGGCAGCCTGGGTACAGTCTGCATCTACCAGGCGGTGAGTGAGAGCGCGATCCAAGAACACGCGCGACGCGTCGGCATGCCAGCAGACGAGATCACACCGGTCAAGACGACGGTGATTGTGCGCGATGACCCTCGCGAATCTAGTGATGCCGCAGAGCACGCCGCCTGACATCTGTCATCTCTCGGAGCACACCATGAAACGAGCGTCAGTGCTGGCAGACGTACCAGAGGCCAATCTCTGGTCACCAAGTCCCACAGTGCTGGCCAGCGGAGATCACCTCGCAGTCGCATTCTTTACCAAGGAGGCCACTGCGGGGCGACTCCCCGCGCCGTCACGATCAGATGAGGTCCCCGTAGCCCTGCTGCATTTCCACTCCCCTCATGCGTTTCGTTGTACCCCGGCCCTCGAGCGACATCTTGCGGAACAACCGCCGTGTCATGGTG
>JBNLEN010000207.1:0-10391 GCA_050304975.1 Polyangiaceae bacterium | reverse complement strand
GACTTTTATGGTGATGAGAAGCCGCCGGTGAACGAGTACGATGGCAAACGCAAGGAGCTGATCAAGGCTGCAGCTGCGATCCCCCTGCTGAGTACCCTGACCCCATGGCGCGTCGCGGTGGAAGTGACCCCGGAGCGATTTGCCGAAAATCCTGAGACTGATCTGCAGGTGACGGTCAAGTACCGCTACCGCTGCATCATGCCAATCATGCGCCGTTGGGTGTGTTCACCTCCGGAGGGGATCAAGGGTTGGATCATCGAGCAAGCTGTGCCGGACTTGTACAACAACTATTTCTTGGAGCTCAGTGACACGGTGACTGTCGCCAATCACGGCGCGAAGTATGACTACGACAAGGGCCTGACGGGGAACTAGTGAGATGAGCGTTCAAGTCATGACCACGCCTTTGGCGACACACGTGGAGGAAGCTCCGCGAAGTCTGCGCGATGATCAGCGGGGGGCCATGCTGATCATCGGGGTGATGATGTGTGGCGTGGCCTGCGGCTTCCTTTGGTATATCATCGGAATTGGCAACGCGATGCTGTATCGCGAGAGCCTTCAGGACTCGGCGGACGCGATTGCCTTCACCGGGGCTGCCTGGCACGCCCACGGCATGCAGGTGATCGTTGCGATGAATCTGCTGATGACCGCGTTGATGGCTATCTTAGTGCTTCTGCGCGCGCTGGAAACGATTCTGCTTGGCGTCGAGGTGGTGTGCACCATCTTGGCGGCGATCCCGTGGACGGCCGCTTTCGGCAATCCTTGTCGGACCTTCGCCTCGGAGGCGCGCAAGGCGATCAAGAAGGCCGCAGACGAGTTGGACGACGCCTATGAACAGATATTGCCGGTGCTCAATCAGGCTGCGCGTGGGCTGTCCATCGCGTTCCCCTACATCGCGGAAGCCAAGGCGCTGCTATTGGCCCAAGACCTGTCAAACAAGAACGTCTACAACGGTGGTATTGACAACGGTCTTGGTGGCTTCATTGCGGACGGCTTGATCCCCCGCCAGGAGAACGGTGGCTTCATGTACGGCCTGCCGATCGAAGAAGACACTAAGGGCTTCAAGGGGCACACGGGGGATCTTGTCCAAGATCTGATGGAGGCCTACTTAGGAGGCTTCGGCAAAGTGGCTGGCGGGCTGTTCGCGTCGGGCGCGGACGCGCTGGGGTACAAAGCGTTCCGCCGCGGCAAATGCGAATGCTACGAAAACAGCTGTGGCAACTCACCGGCTTATGACCAGCCGGAGGATTTCGATCTGACTGAGTCGGGATTGTTCGATGAGCCGATCCAAGAGGCTTGTGACAAGAAGGCGCAGAGTTGTCAGGGTGAAGGGGACAGCTACGAGTTCACCTACCGAAAGGTCGACAAGAAGACGGGAGAGGAGTACGGCCCGGAGCTGACCGAAACGGGTGACAAGAAGACGCTCGAGAATTGCTCAGCCACCGTAGAGCCGCCGGAGTACGACGAGCGCTGTACGACGTTTGGCCTGAGCAATAGCTCCCCCAAAACTTGCCCCACCTTATTCAATGGGGATCCGAACCCTGAATACGAACCGAGCTATATCCCACCGGTTCAGGGCGTGTATGAGTGTTGGGATACGCCCGGAATTTGCTCTCTGTATGATACGAACGGCGAGCGCTATAAAATTGATGACAAGGAGACCTATGACAACGGTCTCGACATCGAGATGGTGCGCAAGTGGCGCTTCAACCACGAGCAGTGCGTGATCGACGAGCGGAAGAAGGTCAAAGAAGAAATCGAGAAGAAAGAAGCCGAAGAAGGTGGGGACGACGACAACTCCGGCGGCGGCGGCAGCGGCAATTGCGCACAAGACTGTGAGAGCCCCAAGAAGCTGTTCTGCGGCTTGGAGGCTGCTGGCGAGGAGACCTTCCAGATCCGCTCCTTCATTCGGGGCAAACCTCTGCCACTACATGCGCGCAAAGGTGTTGGCGTGGCCGCCCCAGGCAAAGAGGATGTCGGATTGCCTCTTACAGAGAGTATCTACCGCATCGGCTTTGCTCAGTCCGAATACTACTACAACGAGAATAATTGGAACGAACTCGGGTTGTGGAACTTCAAATGGCGGGCACGTCTGCGAGCGTTCCACACCAATGACAACTTGGATCAATTGCTGGAGCTGTTGAACTTCATGCAGCTCGCATCAGATCCGAGTGGCCTGGTTGCCGCCGTTGAGGACTATCTGCACATCGTGGCGGACTGTGAGGCGCAGTGCTTGGTGGATGACCCGTTGGATACTGACTGTTACGGGAAATGCTTCAGCGACAACGCCCAACTCCCCATCAATCGCTTTCAAATCATTCACTGAGCTGAGTCATGTCGCTACGCGTATCCATCCTCCGCCCGCATCGCCGATCGCAGCGCTTGGTTCGTCGGCGAGCGCGCGGCGCAGCGATGGTGGAGGCGGTGATTGTGATCGTCTTCTTGGTGTTCTTTTGGCAGCTGTGCTGGCTGGTCTTGAGACACTACCAAGCCAAGCAATACGCTAGCCAAGCCGCGCGTCAGGGCGTCTGGCAATACGCGATGCGCAACAGCTGCGAAGGGGATCCGCCGGACATTTCTGGCGGTAGCGCAGCCAATCAAGACAACCCACCCGATCGGGATCAGCTGAACCCTCCGCCAGATACTGGCGCGGGCACCGGTAATTCCGGTGACCTGGACTCCGGCAAGAGTGCAGGCGATGACTTCATCGATGACATGGCGACCAAAGGACGCATCGCCACGTACACCGTTGAGCGTCCGTACAGCACCAGTATCAGCCCCGGCGTGGTTTCGGTCAGCTCGCAGATCAAGGTGGAGTGCAATCCTGAGAATGGCGACTTCGGAAGCATGGTGTCTAGCCTGGTCGGTTCACTGTGGAGTGCGCAGGACAAATGAAGCGGCGAATCGGTTTGACGTGGCGCGTTCGGGCTTGGGCTCGGGTTTGGGTGTATTTGGCGAGCTTGAGCGTCATCGGAACGATCTGGCTGGTCGCCTCGGCCAAGAACAGCATCGCGGCGCAAGGCCTCGAGTTGGGGCGGCGTTGGGATGGAGCTGCCAAAGAACTTCCGGATGGAAATGTGGTGCGCGTCAACGGCCAAGAGATGCACATCGCCGTGCAGGAAGTGCCGCAATCCGCGGAGCATGTGCTCGATTTTTTCGAGCGTGAGTGCGCCCAGAACAACGTCGGCCTGGACAAGATGGCTGAGCAACTCCCCGAGAGCGAACGCGCGGGCCTGCTTCAGCGCCTGGGCGTGTCGCAGCTGACCTCCCTCGGTGTGACGACTGATCGCCAGGGTGAAGGGCCATCGCTCGAGGGGGTCGTGATCTGCGTGGCCGCCAACGACAAGCTGCGGCAGACGCCGGTCTCCACGCGCTTTGCGTCGTTCATCCGGACCGGGGATCTGGCGGAGCTTGGAGAGTTCCGATTCGTCTACGCCAAGAACCACGCCGAGCGTGAGGGGGCGTTGGTGCGCATGATCTGGACCCGCGGGTCCTTTGATGTGCTGCACCTGTTTGGTGGAGAGGGCCAGGACTCTCCCGGTGGCGATCCGGTTTCGACGCCGCGGCCGCCGCAGTCCGTGCGCTTGATCGACGCGGGCTTCAAAGGGCAGCCCTATGCGATTTGGGTCTACGACTCACAACTGAGTGTGGAGCAGGCGCTGAGCTTCTACGAGGCCGAGCTGGTGAAGGATGGCTGGACCTTGAACGACATGGTCACGAAGCGCGGCAAGGACACGCGCCACTTCCACAACTCGAGTAACAATGACGTCGTCGTGCTCGCGGCGCCAAACGACCGTGGCGGCTCCTCCGTGACAATTCTTGAGATGAGCGTCGGAACCCGCGGGCTCACTGCTCGGCAGTGACTACGCGGCAGTGACTACGCGGCAGTGACTACGCGGCAGTGACGCCGCACTCGCCCGCGGACTCGCGCTCGTCGGCAATCAGTCTTCAGGCAAGTTGAACAGATCTTGCTCGGGCCAGCGCTCGATCTGGCGCCAGGCGCGCCACAAGCCGCTGTCCAAATCGTCCAGGAAGGCGTCGCCGCTGAAGCTGTCGTCCGTGTGCCCGCCGTTGAACAAGGCGACCCAGGTGAACTCGTTGTCCGTCACCACAAACATGCCAGTGGAGCCATGCAGCTGTCCCGAGTGCCACCAATTCTGACCCACATCTGTTGAGCGAACGTTGAGACCCATCGAATACCAGCTGCCCTCGTCCGGATTCGAAGTCAGACTCGAGAATTCTGGGGCACGCGTCAGCTGCTGCATGCTGCTCTCCGACAGCAGTTCGCCTGACTTGAGGGCGACGAGCACGCGACTCAGATCCAGCACGTTGCCCACCCAGCCCCCGTGAGCGGCCAGGGACTCTTGGTGCCAGCCGCCGTACGGTGCGGGCACCAGCTCGGGATCGTCCGGAAACACCGAGGGGGTCATCGTACTCGACTGGTAGCGCGCCTCACCCGGGAGGCGTTGGTCCAGTCTGGTATGCCCAATGTGCATGTTGGAAGCCCCCGCGGGCCGCAGCACATGCTTTTGCACATAGTCCTCGTAGCGCTCACCACTCGCGGTGGCGATCACTTCGCCCAGCAGTGCGTACCCGAAGTTCGAATAAGCGAAGCGCTGACCAGGTTCGAAGTCCAGCGGACGCTGGTACATGTAGTCGAACACCATGCGCGGCGTAGATGGTCCTGGCATACCAAGTGAATCCGCAATTTCCGTTGAGCGAAACATTGGATCGAAGGTGCGCTCTCGGTCCCATCCGCCGCTGTGCTGAAGCAACTGGCGGACAGTGACCTCTTCGAAGCGAGTATCCATTGGTGCATGCGCGCTGCTTGAGCTCGGTAAATAGTCGAGCGCTGGTGCATCGAGATCGAGCTGGCCGCTATCGACCAGGCTCAGCACACCCACGGCCGTCAGCAGTTTGGACATGCTCGCGATACGAAACAAAGAATTCGGAGTGGAGAGCAGCCCGTCAACGTTGTCGGCGAATCCGTAGCCGGCGGTGTGCACCAGGCGGCCGTGTCGGGTTACGGCGACCGCCCCACCGGGGACCCGATGTTTCTCCATCAGCTCACGTATTACGTGGTCATAAGAGGAGAAGTAGTCCTTGTCGACGCAGGCTGCGTCGCATCCACCCGCGCCGCTATCGCAGACCTCGGAGCCTTCGAGCAGACCGTTGCCACACACCGCCTGCTGCTCAGCAGGGGCGGTCGCCGCAGTGGCGTCGACCGCTGGTGAGCCAGCCCGAACCACGTCTGGCGCTTCCAGTTCGACCGACCCGGGTTCGTCCGCCAAGGGCGGGGCGTGGTCGGCCGCACCACAGGCCACCGGACCCGCAGTGATCAGTACTGCCGCGAAGACGAGATTCCTCAACTCTCAAAAACATACGGGCGTGCTGGAACGGGCGTAATGCCGAGTTCGAGGGAGCTGAGGTGGGGAAAGTGCTTCTTGTTCCGAAAGAGAGTGGATGACGAGGTGCGATGCTCAGGTTTGGGGCGCTGGTTTCAGTCGAGCGGTAGGGCTGAGCAAGGGATGACTCTCGGTTAACGTGTCTGCTTGTGGGAGCTGCGCGCAATCCTGTCGCCCATGGACCAACAAGGCTTGTGCCGGCGCAGAGAGTGCTACACAGAGCTGCCTTGAGCACTCACAGCCCCAAACTGCTGATGTTGGTGACCCTGATCGGCAGCGGTGCGTTCGCACTCGTCCTGTTCGTGTTGTACTGGCTGTTTGATAGCCAGCTGGCACTCGCATTAGCAGCCGATAGCACCATGGACGTTTTTACGTCTGCCGTACTCGCGTGGACGGTCGCGATCGCCGCTCAGCCCGACGACGACAATCACCCGTTTGGACACCACCGCGCGGAGCCGGTTGGCGCGTTGGTCGTCGCCGTGTTGGCGGGAGTTCTTGCACTTGAAGTGGCGCACAGCGCTGTGGACAAGCTACTTGGGGAGCCAGGGCTCGAGACCACGAACTGGTTGGTGGCGGCGTTTGCGGGCAAAGCGCTGTTCAAGGCCGCCGTGTTTCTGGTTGCGGGGCGTCTCCTGAAGCGTGCTGCCAGCCCCGCAGTGGCCGCACTGCGAATCGATGCCCGCAACGACGTGTTCGTCAGCTGTTTGGCAGTCGTGGGATTCGTGGCGGTTCAGGCTGGAATGCCAGAGTTGGATGCTTGGCTGGCTCTCCCGGTCGCTGGATGGATCTTGTGGGCGGGGATCGATCTGGCGCGCGAGAACATCCGCCTTTTGATGGGCGAGGCGCCAAGCCTCGAGCGTCAGAACGAATTGAGGGAACTCGCGGCCTCGATGCCTGGTGTGCTGAGCGTGCACGATCTCAAAGCTCACTATTTGGGGACTCGTCTTCAAGTGAAAGTGCACGTCGTGGTGGACCCGGATATTCCGCTGAAGGAAGCGCACGACATTGGAGAAGGGGTGCGACAATGTCTGGAAGCGGAGGAGGATGTTTCCCAGGCGCTGATCCACATCGACATCGAATGAAAGTGCGACGAATCCAGGCTCAGCCGAAGACTTGGCTCAGTTAGCTTGGTCTGCTTGAATCTTTTGCCGGCTGAATACGTCGGGCTTAGCGTAGGGAACCGCTCGCGGTGACCTCGTTACCTTGCTTACTTGAGAGGTGTGACCAATGAAAATGATTAAGGGTTTTGCATGCGTTGCGTGCGTGTTGTTGTTTGCCGGATGCGGCGGGTCAGAAGAGGTTGACTCCGGTCGCTACGAAGATGACGTCGCCGACGATGACGCTGGCGCTGATGATGACGCCGACGATGATGCGGATGACGACGCCGACGATGATGCGGACGACGACGCGGATGACGACGCGGGCGCTGATGACGATGACGACGCGGGCGTCGACGATGATCAACCTGACGGGGGCGACCTGACGTCAGACGCTGGCGACGGAGAAACCCCTGCAGATGCTGGCGATGGGGATACGTCTGCGGATTCCGGTGCTGAGAATCCCAGCTCCGACGCCGGCTCCGACGCCGGCAACTAGCCGCACACCTACAGGAGCGCCCCTGAGCGGGCGAGCAGCCTCCGATCTCGGGCGCTCCCTCAGGTTCCGGGCCATCTCCTGGCTCGCCAAGAAACCTTTCGTCACGCGCTGCGGCTAGCAGCGGAAAATTCCTGGGACGCACCACAGAATTCGGGTTTGTTTCAGGGGCGGATCGTTGCTGGAGCGGAGTCTCACGCGGCGTGATCAAGCCAGGCACGTCCGGGCATCCAACACCGTGCCTATGCTCAAATTACGCAGTATTTATGGTGCGTTCACCGCTCTGGTTGCGCTAGCCGCGGTGGGCTGCTCGAACTCCCCGGATGCACCAAATCCGGGCTTCACGGTGCCCGGGGTCGGCGGCATGGACGGCGTTGGCGGTGCCGGCGCGGGCGGCATGGACGGCGTCGGCGGTCTCGGCGCGGGCGGCGACATAGTCGATGACCCGCCGCCTCCAGAGGGATGCGCGTCTGTCCCCAAGCTGATGCCTCGTCGGGTGGTGCGTTTGACCAACGCTCAGTTGCAAAACACGATTGAGAAGACCGTGCTGGGGCCTCCGGCGTTGGAGGGGATAACACGCCAAGACCCGCGCGAGCGCGAGTTCCAGGCGCTGCGCGTCGAAGGCGACCTGATTAACACCGAGCTGCTACGCACGACGGTTGGCTTAGCCAGCTCGGCCGCGGCCAGCATCTTGCCACGCTATACGGAGGTGACCGGTTGTGCGGCGGGCGACGATGCTTGTGCCCGAGGTTTCCTCTCAAACTTAGCCGAGCAAGCCTATCGCAGACCGTTGACTGCTGACGAGTCGGCCGCGCTGACGGCACTGTACGACTCCAACGTCGCGCTCTTCTCCACCTCTCCAACCCTCGGCGTCGAGGAAGGCGTGCGCTACGCGGTTGAGGCCATCCTGGCCGCCCCATCCACCGTCTATCGAACTGAGCTGGGCGCACCGGTCGGTGGTGAACTATCGGTGCCGCTGACCGGAACTGAGTTGGCCAGTGCTGTCTCCTACTTCCTGACGGATGGTCCCCCTGACCCTATGTTGCTTGCCGCTGGCAACTCAGGCCAGCTCGCAACCAAGGAGGGATTGCGCGCCGAGGTCGCTCGGGTGCTTCAGACTCCAGAGGCTCAACAGAACCTCTGGCAAATCATGATCGCCTACTATGAGCTGAAGACGATTGACTCGACGATCAAGGATAGTGCCGTCTTCCCGGACTTCACCGTCGGGCTTCGCAACAGCATGTACCAAGAGTCGGCGCTGTTCATCCAAGACGTCGTTCAGAACGGAACGGTGGATGACCTGCTCTTGTCCTCGACCAGCTTCGTGAACGAAAATCTGGCGCAGCTATATGGTCTGGACATTATCGCCACGCCGGATGAGTTCCAACGAGTCGACTTGCCGCCCGAACAGCGGAAAGGCTTGTTGACTCACGGCAGCATCCTAGCGATGCGCGCCCGCACCACGGACACGTCCGTGGTGTCCCGTGGTCTCTTCGTCAACAGCAACATTCTGTGCAATACGCGACCTCCAGCTCCCAGCGGAGAGATTCTAGCTGCCGCCGAGGTTCAGCTGAGTAACGGGGACCTGACGGAACGCGATCGCGCTGATGAGCGCAAGGTCACGTCACCCTGCAATGGCTGTCACGGGACGTTCGATACCTTTGGTGTCGTGTTGGAGTCCTACGACAGCCTGGGCCGCTACCGCACAGACTATCCCAATGGTACGCCCATCGACACCACGGGCAACCTTCCCGCGACCATCGGCTCTGGTGAGATTGCCAGCGTTGGTGAGCTCGTGACTGCTGCCACCGAGACCGGTACGTTCAGCCGATGCGTGCTCTCGAACGTGATGAAGTACGCCCTCTCAGACGCTTTGGGTCTGCTCGATCGTCAAGATTGCGGCGTGCAGTTGGCTCACGAAGCGTTCCTCGCGAGCAACCAAACCTTTGCTGATTTGGTCACTGAAGTGATTGTTTCAGATACCCTTTCTCAACGTGAGGTAGAAACCCCATGAAGCAGCGAACCAAAAACACCGCAGTACGCGCACGCCGTTCGGGTGGCCTGGGCTACGCAAACTCTCGTCGTAGTTTCTTGGCTGCAGTCGGCGGTAGCTTGGTGTTCGCAAACCTGCTGCGCCGCACTGAAGGTCAGGCCCAGGGGGCAACTGCACCCAAGCGCTTGTTGTTGACTCACCACGGTGTGGGCACGATTCCGAATGCCTGGGTGCCCCAAGGCACCGGTCGCGATTACGTGACGTCGCGTATTCTGCAGCCGTTCGAAGACGCCGGCCTGCGCGAAGACATGATCATCCTGTTCCCGTTGGCGTTCCGTGTGGGTGGCCCGGGCGGTGGTCATGAGAAGGGGACCGTGGTGATGACTACTGGCACCCCGACTGAGGTGACGCGCACGGGTCAAACTGAGCAAGATGACCCTCACGCGGCGGGTCCTTCGGCAGATCAGTTGATGCTCGAGTATTCGGCAGAACTCAGCGCGGCACCGTTCAAGTCGCTCTACGCACTGTGTGATGACCGCATCGACTTCCAAGAGATCTCGACCCGCTGCATGCGCTACGGCATGCAGCGGCGAGCAGTCCAGGGTGTGCAGGGGGCGTCCGAAGAGAATGTGCCCTTGCGCGCGGTGTTAAAGCCCCTGGATCTGTTCACGCAGGTGTTTGGCTCCGCGATGGAAGGTGGAGATGATACTGAAGCCATCCAAAAGACGCTGGCTGCCAAGAAGAGCGTTCTCGACTATTCGTTGAGTGAGCTCACTCGACTGCGCACGGTGGTGCCTGCCAGCACTTTGCCGATGGTGGAGTCCCATGAACAAGCCATTCGCGAGCTAGAGCAAGAGTTCGCGAGCATGGGCAACGGCACATGCGGGGCGGAAGAGCCGCCGGACGTGGGCGCTGAAGCGGACGATGGTGGCGATCACAACGACTACAACAGTCCGACGGCTACGCAGGCAGACAATGAGCTCCATGACCAGGTGGGCAAGCTGCACCAGGGGACGCTGCTGGCCGCACTCAAGTGCGACTTGACGCGCGTCGCGCTCTTCCAGTGGTCTCCGGGAACCAACCATGTGGCATTCCAAGGCTTGTGGCCCAGTGATCCGCAGGCGATCTACCAGCACCATCCCGTGAGTCACCGTTTGGGTGACGGCCACATCGACGGCACCCAGTCAGGCCTCCAGGATGAGTTGGAGTTCTTGATTCTGGTGGAGCAGTGGTACAACGAGCGTACGGCTGAGTTCATCAACCGCCTCAAGACCGAGGTGGACGACAGCGGTCAGCCCATCCTGGACAACACCATTGTGCCCTACTTGACCGAAGTGGGCCGTGCGACGCACCGTCACACGGAGATCCCGGTGACCGTGTTCGGTGGAAAGAACCTCGGCCTG
>JBNLEN010000206.1:0-10551 GCA_050304975.1 Polyangiaceae bacterium | reverse complement strand
AGGATTCGACAAACGGAGCGAGTTCGCGAGCGCCGCGAGCCGACCAAGCGACTTGCGAAATCCTGACGGGGTGCGAGAGCACCTCCGGTGCTCGCAGCACGCCCGGCAGGATTCGAACCTGCGACCAATGGCTTAGAAGGCCATCGCTCTATCCAGCTGAGCTACGGGCGCAAAGAGGTGGGAAGTTCTACCGGAATTTGTCCCCATGGCAATACGCGCGCGCGCCATTTGCCGCAGCGCATCAAATGATGGCGCTAGATGAAGCTCCCGTTGGTGCAACACCGCGCGCAATTTGGGCTCCGTGGCCGTGGACCGTGGCATGCAGGTGCGTGTACGCTAGCGCCATGCGTTGGGTTCAGTGGGCACTGATGGGATTGCTAATTTCGGCTTGTGGCGGAGCCGAGGAACAACCGCCGAAGGTGCCGCCACCTTTGCCGGAAGATACCAGGGAAGAAGCTCCGGATCCGAGCTGGGAGACAGGACGAGCGCCCACGCCGGACGAGACGGACACCCAGGCAGAAGCACCTGCACCCAAAGAGAAAGACTGCCCCGAGCCTGAGTTCAAGCAGGGCATGAGCGTCAACGACGCGATCGCAGCTGTCGACACCTGCTGGAGCTTCGTGGGCATTGAGACTGACGTGCTGGCCAAGCCGCTGCAAGATCCCGAGACATTCAAAGCGTGCAACCTGCATCCTAACCACAAGTTCACGCTGCGCCTGGCCGTGTGGGACGGCAAGGTGGTTGGTGCGGACGTGAGCTCCAACAACAAGAAGCTCCAAGAGTGTGTGGAGACCCAGGCACGCGCGATCACCTACGAAGAGAAGATCAAGGCGATCAACACCGTTGAATACGCCTTCTGATAGCGACGGGTCCGCGGAGGCCAGCAACTTTCGTTGCTGCGCCTGGTGACTACTCGCCGGGGGTTTCGTGCGACGCCGACTGCGAGGAACGCCCAGGGCGTGCCGGCGTGCTATCCAGCGGATCGAAGCTACGGCCGCCGGATTCGTTAATTTGCGCGGTGGTCAACCCGAAGCGACGCTCGCGTGATGCGAACACGTCCAGAGCTTCACGCACGTGCCGCTCCCCAAATTCAGGCCACATGATCGGCAAGAACAAGAGTTCGGCGTAGGCAGATTCGAACAGCAGAAAGTCACTCACGCGCGACTCCCCGCCAGTGCGGATCAGCAGATCGACTGACGGTAGGGAATGGGTCGTCATCTCTGCTTGGAAGCGCTGTTCGTCGATCTCTTCTGGCAGAATCAACCCAGCTTTGACCTTGATTGCCAGGGAGCGAGCCGCCGTGACGATGTCCGAACGTCCGCCGTAGGACAGGGCCAGACTGAGCGTCATCTCGGTCCCGTCAGCGGTGTACGCCATGGCGTCTTCCACCGCGACCCTAGCCTTGTGCGGAAGTTCTTCCAGTTCACCGATCACGTTCAAGCGGATACCGCGCTCTTTCAACTCGAGCTTTTCGCGGTCCGCGAAGTGAGCCAACAAGTGCATCAGCGCTCTGACTTCAGTGTCCGGTCGGTTCCAGTTGGCGACGCTGAACGCATAGAGAGTTAGGTACTTGACGCCCAGCTTGCGGCAAGCGCGAACGGTCTCGCGGACCGAATCCGCTCCCTTGGCATGCCCCTCAGTTCGCGCCAGCCCGCGCGCCTGAGCCCAGCGACCGTTGCCATCCATGATGATGGCGACATGGTCGGGAACGCGCGGTTGAAGATCTCCTGGAAGGCTTGGAGGCTGGTGCTTGGTCATGGTCTTGGGGAAACTCTCTTCGCTTCGAGCGGTAGGTAGCCTGAGCCTGCCTCAGGCGCGCGCGAGAAATGTGGAAGTTTCGAGGAGAAGCCGAGAATTTTCCTCGTCTTGTTGCTGGGCTGGCCGCCTCTGGGAGCGTTTCTGCGGGATCCGGCCGTTTGTCCGTGGTGGCTAGGCGAGCGGTAGCGCCAACCGAAAGACCACCTCAGGAGGACCACTTTCAGCCAACTGCACACGTCCGCGGTGGGCCTCGGCGACCGCTCGGACTATCGCTAGACCCAGGCCACTGCCCCCTTTGTCGGCGCGCGTCGTGACAAATCGTTTGAAGATCCTGTCCTGAGCGTGCTTGTTGATGGCGCCAGCGTTCTTCACTCGCAAGACGGCTTCTCGTCCCTCTTGGGTGAGAGAAACGAAAGCGTCCCCTTCAGCGTGCAGCAGGGCGTTGTCCAACAGGTTGGTGATCGCGCGGGCTAGCCAGTTGGGTTCGCCACGGACGCGGAGCTTGTCGATACGGCCGAGCCGTATACGCGTGGTATCCAGGGCCTGCACGGTGGTGCGCAACACCGAGGAGAGCTCAATCGCCTCAAACTCTTCCACGCCCCGCGCCTCGATGCGGGCCAGGCTGAGAAGATCGCCCAGCAGGCGTTCAATGCGATCCGTGGATTCCCGGATGCGCCGTACGAAGAGCCGCGCTTGTTCGGGTTCTTCGAGCGCGCTGTCGTCCAACACTTCGGCTGCAGCCCGGATAGCGGCGACCGGATTCTTGAGCTCGTGCGATAGGTCCGCTGCGAACGCTTCCACGAAAGGTCTGCCTTCGAGCTGGCGCCGCATCGAATCGATGGATCGCACCAGATGGCTCACTTCACGCCCTTGTGACGCAGGCACGGCCAGTCTCAACTGACCTTGGCTGACTCGCTGAGCGAATTCTGACAGCGCTTCGATCGGTCCGGCGATTGTGTGGCCGATCCAAACAGCTGCCAAAGCTGCTGCGGCGCCCAGGACCAAGCTAATGACCAACACTGTCGGTGCAAAATCTTTGAGTAGCTTCTCGATCGCGAGGGTGGTCTTGACGACGCGGATCTTCCCCAGGGTGCGGTTGTGCTTGATGATGGGTGCCTCTACGCTGACGGTGCGCAGCTTGGCTTCTGGTAGTCCGCGAGGGCTGCGGTAAAGCAGTTCCCCAGACGCGTCGTACAGCAGCACTCCTTCCACCAGGTGGGGAGGCGCGCGCTGCGGCATGGCGCGTGCGATCTCCTTGAGCGACTTGTCATACAGCTCCATTTCGCCACCCAAGAGTTTGGCGATCACGTTGGCCTTATCCGTCGCGTTGTGGGTAGCAAAGCGCGTGGCGCGTGCATCAATGCGGTCGAGCACCAACAATCCCAGACCGAAGGCAAACGCCCCGATCACCGCGGCCAGCGCGACGAACACCTGCAGCCGGATCGACATCCCCCGACGGCGACTGCGCACCAGCCGCGTGATGAAGTACGCAACCAGTAAGATCAGACCAATGGCGGCGACAGCAACGATGATCAGGCGGGTCATCAGACGTCGCTGACGCGATAACCAACGCCGCGCACCGTTTGAATCAACTTGGGTGAGCCGCCGGCGTCCGCGACCTTGCGTCGCAAGGACTTGATGTGGCTGTCGATCGTGCGATCGGTGATGGCAAAACCGTCCCCCCAGACCCGGTCAATCAGCTCGGCGCGCGCAAACACTCGGCCCGGGGTTTCGACCAGCTGCGATAGCAAGTCAAACTCGACGCGCGTCAACTCCAGCTCGGTCGTCTGAAAGTAGGCCCTGCGGGTATCCTGCTCGACTCGCAACGAGGCATTCGTCCGGGGGCCTTGGCGGGCTTGGTTGCCCTCGAAACGACGTAGCACGGCCCGGACCCGAGCAACGATCTCGCGCGGCGAAAACGGTTTGGTGACGTAGTCATCGGCGCCAGTCTCCAACGAGGCGACGCGATCCGCTTCCGCATCGCGGCTGGAAAGCACGATGATTGGGGTCGGATTGCCTTCGGCCCGCAGGCGAGCGATCAGATCGAATCCGCTGCCGTCCGGCAACATCAAGTCCAACAAGATGAGCTGAGCGTCATGTCGACCGAGCATGGCTTGCTCCAAAGTACCCGCCAGGCTGGTCTCAAAACCCTCTCGCCTCAACGAGTACGCGACGGACTCCGCGATCGCGGGTTCGTCTTCGACCACGAGGATGGTGCTGCGATCCACTGGAGTACTGACCCTAAAAGCCCGGCTACCGGGGCATCGGCTGTTCCGGATCGCGACGATAGATCACTCCGGCTCGCCTCGGGAGCCGAAAGAAATCGGGCCAGTTCGCCGCCGTTTTGGGGCAGAGCAGTGATTTGCTCATCGCACCGGGTGGATTGCGGTCGCAAGGTTGGGTATTACCCTAAATGCCGATGTCTCCCATCCTCCCACCCAAAAAAGACGTAGCCCTGGCACTGCTTGAGCGGGCGTCGGTGTTCGTGCACTTGGATCCGCGTGGCGATGGCGTGGTGGTACCCGCCTGGCTCAAAAAGCAACCGCAACTCGTGCTTCAGATAGGACTGAACATGGCGGTGAAGATCCCTGATCTGGAGGTCGTGGACGACGCCGTCTCTTGCACATTGAGTTTCAGCCGCCGTCCGCACTTTTGTTATGTCCCCTGGGGATCGGTCTACGCGTTGGTGGGTGAAGACGGCCGTGGCATGGTTTGGCCAGAAGACATTCCTCCTGAGGTGGCGGCAGAAACCCAAGTGGCCAATCGCCGGGGAGGTTTGCACGCGGTGGATGCGGATGCCCCGGCTGAAGAACCTCGTGCCCGTTCTCGTTCGCGCAGCGAACGACCATCTCAGCGCCCGAGCCTTGTTGCGTTGGATGGTGAACGGTTAGACCGTTCTGGCAGGCCCGCGGCCGCTGCAGATGATGAAACTGTTCGGGATGGCGAAATGAGCCAGGCCTCCGTGAACGCAGTCATTGACGGCGGGCCGGATGACTCGGTCAATGAGTCAGCAAAGCTCAGACCGAGCGAACGACCCTACCTGCGACTAGTCAAGTAGGGCCGGTCAGGCAGGGCCGATTCAATGTAGCGCCCGTCAAACGAACGCTAGCCCGCGTCGGCCTGACTTGACTCGGGCGGCGAGTCGGCGGCGACACAGCGATGCTGATCATCCACGATTTCGCACCGGAAGCCTTCGACGCAGCCGTGGATGGCGCATGAGCCGGGACGGCATTCGCCGTCGTCGGTGCAGGTTTCAAACTCATCACACTCTTCCGGGGATTCGCAGCTCTGGGCGCGGCTACCGCTGCGACTAATACGCACACATTGGCCGCTGCGCACGTCGCAGGCAAAGCCGTCCCCGCAGAGATCGCGGTGCTGCGCGCAATCCTCGTAGTCGTAGATCGGGCAGCCGAGGGCGAAGAAGCCCGCGCCGGCCAAAGCAAGTTTCGATGTCAGGCGCCTCATGCTAGCGTTCTCGCGATCTTACCACAGGTCTGACTGATGAATGTAGTCTGCGGGGAATGCTCAACCGAGTACGAGTTTGATGATGCGTTGGTGTCCGAACGGGGAACCACCGTCAGGTGTACGAACTGCGGACATCAGTTTCGTGTCATGCCTTCGCGACCGAGCCATCGAGTCACGCCGGAGCGTTGGCTGATCCGCAAAGCGTCCGGTGAGGCGCAGGAATTCGCGTCTCTTGGCGATTTGCAGAGGGCTATCGCCAAGGGGACCGTCACGATCGATGACCGGATCTCCAAAGACGGACAGCCATTTCGTCCGCTGCGAGATGTGGCAGAGCTGGTTCCGTTCTTCAGTCAAGAAGCAGAAAAGGCCCAACAGCAAAGACCCGGGACGACGCCCGGGGTTGGCCAGCCGCGGATGGGAAGGCCCAAGGGGACCTTGATCGGCCTTTCGGCACAGCAGGCCGGATTGGTGCCTCCACCCATAGAATCGCCCAAGAGCGATCCTTTGCTCGAGACTCTGGCGTCCGCTTCAAGTCTAGATGCGCCTCCCCCGCCCAAACCCGCTCCAGCTCAGAAGCGTGGGCCTGTGGAGAGCATCAAGCCGCAGGTGATTGAGGGGCCGGCGGTTGCGACGAAGCCGGTGCAGGAGCCGCGGCGCACACCGTTGGGGGGACTGACGCCGGACAAACCTCAGCCGCCCGTGGAGATCCCCCCGTCGTCCTCGGTGCCCGTCGAGGCTCAGAGAATCGCACCGGTCGTGGCCGAAACCGAGAGCGCGGACGACTTGCAAGCGCTGCTGGATCCGGCGATCGCTGAAAAGCTCAGCGCCAGTCGCCTCCCGAAGGCGGAGCCACAGATGGACGTCGCTCCCGAGACTCAGCCGATCCAGCTCAGCGCGGACACGCTGCTGGCTGCCGATCATGCGCGCGATGGGGTCGAAGCCAACGCCGAGCAGCTGCCGGAGCAACCCGCCCCCGAGCCCACCTTGCCTGAGGCGACTCCCCCTCCACCCAAGCCGAACGACGTCGCTGCCGGCGAGGCTCGAGGGGCAATGGCTCAAACGCAGGCTTCTCCGAAACCCCAAGCGATGCCCACAACCGAAGAGGCACGCATCCCGTTGAAGCGTGTGACGGTGGATCCGCCGTCATCTCCCATACACGCGATCCCGCGCCGTCCGCGCCGGCGTGATGATGATGGCACGATGGTCTCGGCCTCAGATGGGGCTTCTCCAGGCAGTAGCCCGGAAAGTCGTCCTCCGCGCAGTTCCATGCCAGCCCCGTTGTCCGTGCCGCCTCCGGCGAAGAGTGCGGCCGGCATGCGTTGGGTGGTGGCACTGGTCCTAGTCGGCGGTTTGGTTCTGCTCGCGACGACCGTTGGTCGCGATTACATGTCGCAGTTCGTTTCATCGGAGCCAAGCGCCACCAGCGGAAACGCCAAGGGAAACGAAAAGGTGGGGCAGCTGTTGGATTCGGCTCGAGAGCATTTGGCCAAGGGCGATCTCGAGGCGGCCAAAGCCGAGTACGACAAGGCCAGCGTGCTGGCAGAAAATCACCCGGGCGTTGCGCTTGGGTTGGCCACAATTGAAGCCGTGCGTGCGGACCGCTTGTGGCTCAAGCTGCAAATCTTGCCCGCTGAACCCGTTTCGGCGCGGGAAGCCGCCGCGAATGAATTGCGCGTGCGTCTGACGAAGCTACAAGCAGCCCTGAAAAAAGCCGAAGCCGTCGCCCCCGACGACCCTCAGCTCCAGCAGCTACAAATTGACGCTCTGCGTGCGGACGGAAAAGTGGAGGAAGCACGTCAGCACGCCGGTGGCTTGACATCCAGGTCCAGCGATCCTGCCACGGCGTACGTATTGGCTGCTCTCGATGCCGCGGACGCCGCACCAAGTTGGCCTACCGTGCTGCAGCGATTGCAGACCGCGATGTCAGCGGATCGCGGTTTGGGGCGGGCTCACGCGCTGCTGATCTATGCGTTGACCAAGTCTGGAGACGTGGAGCGGGCGAAGGCTGAGCTCGAAAAGATGAATGCCGGCGAGTTTCCGCATCCGCTGGCGCAAGCCTTGGCCGCATTCGTCGGCGGCCAGACTGACGAACAGTCGGAGGCTGAACCCAGCGCTTCTGCCAGCGCCGCCGAGCCCGCGCAGTCAGCGGATGCTGCCGAAGGGGCTGACGACGATGGCCCTTCCGACTTCCGACACGCGTTGGAGCAAGCGTCAAAAGCCCGCCGTGCGGGCGATCTCGCCCGAGCCGAGCAGCTCTACAACGTGGCACTGCAGCAGCAACCAGGAAACGTGGAGGCGTTGTCAGGTTTGGGCACGCTTGCCAAGCGCCAGGGGCGAAACATGGAAGCGCAGCGCCTCTTCACTCAAGCCTTGGACAAGAATCCAGGTTACCTGCCAGCGCTCATCGGGTCGGCTGATCTGAAGTGGGCGGCTGGCGACCGCGCTGCCGCGGTCAAGCTGTATCGCCGAGTTGGGCCTGGCAACATGTACAGCGAGCGCGCGCAACAAAGGATCGCGCAATTCGGCGGCGGTTCCGATAGCAGTCCTGAGCCCGCACCCGAGCGACCGTCTGCGCCCAAGCCGCCGGTGCAGGAGTATCCTTCAGACAAGCCGGCGGCGGACCACAATCAGCCAGACGTCTCTGATCTACCCGAATATCAAGATAACTCGAAGCCGGCGACGCCACCCAGTCAGCCCCATATCGACACGTCGGACTTGCCTGGGCACTGATCCGCTGCATGTTACGGGTTGCATGCGTCACAAAAGATTGATGAAGGCAGCAATCGGGGTTCTTGCGTTCGGCTTGGCGACGAGCTGCGGGCGGCCGCGGATTTCCGACAAAGCGGATGCGCCGTTCGGCGGTGACGGCGACAAGCTGATAGCGTTGGACCTGTCAACTCCTCGTTCAGAGGCTCCCGCCGGTGGTGGCTTGTTTCCCCAACCCGCGTCCTCCACTTTTGCCGGTCTGATTGCGCAGCTGCGCAAAGCCAAAGACAACACCGAAGCGCGCGGCTACTTCGTCGAGTTTGGTTCGGCCAGGATGAATTGGGCGCAAGTAGAGGAGCTCAGCCGTTTGGGAGGCAAACTTCGCGACGCTGAGCGTCCGGTCTACTGTCACGCCAACGACTTGGGAAATGCGTCCTACTGGTTGGCAGCTGCCGTCTGCGACCAAATTTGGCTGAGCCCCGCGGGCGGAATTGACGGCGTCGGGATTGCCGGTCAATCCGTCTATCTGCGCGGCTTGCTGGACCGCTTCAAGGTCAAGGCGGAGTTCTTGCATATGGGCAAGTACAAGAGCGCCGCCGAGACGCTCACGCATGAGCAACCGAGCGAGGCATCGGTCGAAGCGATGACCGCGGTGCTGCAATCGATCCGTCAGAGCTGGCAGGATGGATTGCGCGGCGTCGCGCCAGAAGCGCGTCAACAGCGTGACATTGCCCGCGCGATGGAGCGCGGGCCTTGGGATCCAAAAGGTGCGTTGGAGCAAGGCCTGATCGATCACGTCGGTTACGAGAGCGAAGCCCGCGAAGCTCTAAAGAAAGCGGCTTCTGCGGAAAGCTTCATCAGGCCTGACGGGGACCAAGAACAAGAGCGCGCGGCATCAGACATTGCTCAGCTACTGCGTGCGCTTGGCGGTGGCGACCAGGTCCTGAGTCCGCATGTGGCTGTGTTACCCGCCGCAGGCGGCATTTCCATGCAGTCTGGAGGTGGACTGTCGAGCGATGGAATTGCCGCTGATCGTTTCATCAAGTTGGTGAAGAGGCTGAAAGAGGATGAGTCCGTCAAAGCGGTCGTGCTGCGGCTGGATTCTCCTGGTGGGTCCGCGCTGGCAAGTGACCTGATGTGGCATGAGCTGATGCAGCTGCGCGAGAAGAAGCCGCTGATCGCTTCTGTGGGTTCGATGGCCGCCAGTGGCGGCTACTACATGGCCTGTGCGGCCCACACGGTGGTGGCCGAAAAGACGAGTATCGTCGGTTCCATTGGAGTGGTCGGCGGCAAGATCATGTTCGGTGATGCGCTCGCTGAATACGGCGTCAACACCTACACTTTTTCCGCAAGCGATGAGTTTGGCGCCAAGCAGCGGGCAGCGTATCTCTCGCCGTTCATCGAGTGGGATGATCCAACTCGGGAAAAAGTGCGCCGCCAAATGGCGTCCGTTTATGACTTGTTCATTGACCGCATCTCCCAAGGGCGCGACATGGACAAGCAGAAAATCGAGGCGGTCGCCCAAGGGCGTATCTGGACTGGCGCGCAGGGCAAGGAGCATGGCCTAGTGGATGAACTCGGCGGGCTTCGCCGTGCGATCGAACTCGCTAAAGAAAAAGCTGAGCTGCCTGAGGATGCTCCGTTCAGCATCGAGGCGACCGTGCCGTCTTTTCTCGAATCGCTCGGGCTGGACGACAGCGCCGATGAGGCGACCGTTCGCGCGGCGCTGCTCGAAGCCAGCCGCGTGAGGCCGCTGTGGGCCCATTTGGCGCCGGGGGTCAATTGGCTGGATCACACGCTGACCGAGGAGCAGCGAGCCCATTTGCAGAGTCTTGCGCCGTTGCTCAGCGGTGACTCAGTCGTGGTGGCGATGCCGTTTGCGTTCAGCGCCCAGTAGTCTCGCTTGGCCATCCCGCGTTGCAGCGCGTTGGGCCTCCTGAGTTGAGCCACGCAGGTTCGTCGCGCTCTGCGCCCGAGGGCTGAGCGCCGGGGGAGTTCCAGGCGCAGCCTGAGATTCATCCGCTTCATCCATCCGGCATTCGGCGCCGATCTGGGAAATAAGTCGTGTCTATTTGACTTGGTGTCAAGTTTTGATGACATTTGCTAGGTGTCGGGGCACGCCATTGTCAGCTCTGTTCGCCAGCGGCGCGTTGCCGCGGAGCTTTCGCAGGCAGAGCTCGCCTCCCAAGTGGGGATCTCGAGACAGGCGCTGGTGGCGATCGAGGCCGGTCGCCAGGCTCCGTCGACGACGGTGGCGTTGCGTCTAGCGGCAGCATTGCGCTGTCGCGTGGAGGACCTTTTTGCCTTGGCTAGCGCCGGGATGCTAGAGGCCCGTATCGAGCTGTCAAATGTGAACAGTGGCAGTCGCGTGGTGGTCGGCTTGGTGGACGGGCAATGGGCTGCCCATGAGTTGCAGGATTCGGGGAGAAGTGCAGATGGCTTGGCTTTGGGCAGCACGCCAGCGCCGCATTGTCTGCAGGTTGAGCCGCTCTGCGAACTGGCCGAGCTGGAGCAGCGCATCGAGCCACTAGAAGCGCAAAAGCGCAGCTTACAGGCGGAAATCAATGCCTGCGGTGATGACTACGTGCGCATGCAGGCCCTGGCGGAGGAGCTGCGAGCGTT
>JBNLEN010000205.1:0-10682 GCA_050304975.1 Polyangiaceae bacterium | reverse complement strand
CGCTTCGTCCAGCAGCGGCTCAGGAGCAGGAACCCATCCAAATATTTTCCTGAACCAGACAGAGATTGATGCTGTCCGGGAACAGGTCAGCGCGGGCAACGAGCCCTGGGCAGCAGCATTCAGCGCGCTCATCAAGGAAGCTGATGCAGCGCTCAACCTGTCCCCTCGAAGCGTCCGGACTGAAGGAAGAGATTCGGGGGAGTGGTACACTGAGCGTCCCTACTGCGGATGGAGCACAGCGTCTTCTCCGTGCGGAGAATCCTGCTGCGACGGGCACATCAACCCTGAGGCGGATCGCGGAGATTATGAAGCTGGGCTGGAGATGAGCCGTGCGGTTCGAGATCTCGGCCTCGCATGGGCGTTGTCGGACGACGACGCATATGCCGACAAGGCGATCAGCTTGATCCGCTACTGGGCTCTCGACGAAGACACCGCGATGACCCCAGCCTTCACCAACGGCCAATCTGAGATTGAGATTGCCGCCAGCATCCCAGCAATGTTCTACGGCGCAGACCTGCTGTGGAATTACCCGAACTGGCCTGAGGGAGAACGGGCAGCTTTCGCCCAGTGGGCAGCAGACTTCGCGGCTCAAGTCAGAGGTGTTGGTGACGAACTCACAGCCAACAACTTTGGTGACTGGCGGCTCGTGTTGCTAGCCACAGCCGGTGCCTTGGCTGGAGATGCCGACGTGCTCGAATACACCTTCCAGCACTACCGAGACCTCGTCGTCAATCAGATCAACCCTGGTGGCGAGCTTGTCAAAGAGCTTCATCGCACGAAGGCCCTTTCGTACTCGCTGTACGCCGCCAAAGCGATGATCCAGGTCTGCGAAGTCGCCCGGCACCAGGGCGTGGACCTGTACTCTTTTGCTGGCTCGGACGGAAGCGGCAGTATCGAAACAGCCTACGATTGGTTGGCTCGCTACACCATCGACGACTCCGACTTCGACCACGACCAGATCGAGCCAATCAAAGACTTCGAAATGTCTGCTATCGAGATTGCGCTGCTGGCGTGGGACAAGCCCGCCTATCGTGAGGCAATCGAGAAGTGGGGGCGTCCGCTCGTCGACGAGCGCACGACGGGACCTGTCACGTTGACCCATGCTCGCGGGGCTTACCCTTGGTCATTGGCGGCTCCGGGGCTGACGGCGGCTATCGACGCAACCCCTGTCTCTGGCGAGGCACCACTCACGGTCACGTTCGACGGAAGCAATTCCGCCTCGGCTGACGACGAGATCACAAGCTACGAATGGACGGCTGACGGCACTTCCTACTCCGGGCAAGAGGCTACCCATACGTTTGAGGAGCCGGGGTGCTACCAGGTCACCTTGCGTGTAACGGATAGTTCGGGTGTCGTCGCAGCAACGCGCGTCACCGTTCAAGTGACCGGAGACGAGCCAGCCGAGGACCCAGCTCCCGCCGCTGATTCCCTCAGCGCCAGCTCTGAATGGCAGTCGATCGACTTCGCTCCACAGAGCGGCTCTTTCGAAATCGCTTTCAATGCGGAGCCGGACAGTGATCTTTTCGACGGCGTGACCGGCCTATCCAGCGGGGCTGCCCAAGCTTATGATGACCTGTCCGTGATCGTGCGCTTCAACGACGAAGGAAACGTCGATGTTCGTGACGGCGACACCTACACTGCGGAGGTCACAAGTAGCTACTCCGCCGGGGAGGCACTCGCCTTTCGGCTGCTCGTTGATGTCGCAGCCGGACAATACGACGCGTTCGTCACGCTTCCATCGGGGGAGACGCTAACCTTGGGGACGGATCTCGCTTTCCGGACCGAACAAGCATCCGTGGACGTGCTGGATACGCTGTCGCTGTATGCGGAGGGCGGGAGCCACACCGTTTACGACATCCAAATCAGCGACTAAATTCGTCGCGTAGCAAGCCAATGACCACGGTCGCCGACGTCCCAGCTCAGGCAACCGCGCACCAGCCCATCGCCCTGGACGCGGATCTCTCCAAACGGATCCGAATCATACGCGTCATTTGCATCTTCTTCATGATGTATGTGCACGTGAATCCGGGCCTTGGATCCCACGAGGTCGTTGGAATCTTGGGTTGGGCGAAGTACCTACTCGTCGACTTGCTCGGTCGCGCCAGCGTTTCTGCGTTGAGCCTGATCAGCGGCGTGCTGATTGTATACGAACTCACCCGCAAACCCTACCGAACGGCGATTGCGACGCGAGTCAAGACGTTGGTCTTGCCGTTGCTCACCTGGAATGTCGTCATCCTAGTCGTCAGCTTGCTGATCTTTACTGCCACCAAACAGCAGACCGACACGTACCGCAACATCCAAGGAACGAGCGCCCTCAGCCTGATCGTCGGCAAACTTCTCGCGGTCGACGCGAACGGCGCCACCACGGCTCTCAATTTCTTGCGGGACGTGTTTGCCTGCGCGCTGCTTTCCCCAGGATTGATTTGGGCAAGCAAACGACTGGGGATTGCCTTTGTAGTGGGCGTATGGCTGATTGGTCTACTTCATGGCTTCGAGCCTGTGGTGTACAGGGCCTCGATCTTGATGTTCTACACATTGGGAGTGTACGCCGCGGTTCGTCATGCACGGCTAAGGTTTCAGCTATGGCACGGGTTGGCTGCACTTGCCGTGCTAGTCGCAGTGGCGTACTGCAGCAGCATCCCAGGCCTGGCGTTGGCCGAAGTTCCCCAGCTGAACGGAACACTTAACGTCTTGAAGCGACTATGCCTGACTCTCGGGGTGTTTCTCGCTGCACAAGCCATCCTGAAACACGACACTATCGCTAGACGCTTCGTGCAGGTTGAACCCAGGATCTACTTTATCTTCCTGGGCCACACGGTCTTTTTTCTGTGCTGCTGGGGAGTGTGGCAGATGGCCTTCGGCAAGTCGCTGCAGTTCCCCTATATCCTGTTCTACGTCTTGCTGCCGGTCGCCTGGGTGCTTTGCAGTCGATACGCCATGGCAATCGTTTCGCTCATGCCGCGCGCTGCCCAAATCGCGCTGCGAGGCAAGTAGGCCCAACAACACAAGCCGGTGCCGCTTACCATCCGGCGTAGCAGACGAAAGACTTGATCAGTCCCATGAAGCGCTCATCGTAGACCTGCGCTCCGGGGAACAAGGCGGTGAACTCACGTCGCGACAACAGGCGTACGGACTTCGCCACGCGCGTCGCAGCCTCGCGCGTCTCGATCTTCCCCGCCCAAGCAAGGTTAAGGCGCATCAACAATTCGGTTTGAGCGCGCGTCGGGAGGAATTGGAACATGGGAAACATGAAGTGGGGCTCGATGGGAAAGTTCCGGTTCGGCGTCTGGATGAAGTATCGACGCCCAACGCGTCGCACCTCCGCAGCCATACGCTGCTGATCCGCAGTGTCACCCACGTGCTCGATAACGGAATTCGAGAACACCACATCGAATTCATTGTCGCCAAACATGTGCAGGTCTCGGGCATCAGCCTGTTGGCAACGCATATTCTTATGCGGCGTGTCCGGCGGCGTCCCCACGTTAATCAGCGTAAGGTCCACACCTTCCTTGTCGACATAATTCATGGTCTCCCAAAAGCGGGGAGTGCCACCGATGTCGAGGATGCGTACAGGACGCGGCACGTCATCTAGCAGCCCAGTGAATAACTCAAACCGCCGCTGCCGAGCGCGGCGGGCGATCACACCAAACTTCGAAGCAGGGTCCCGGATGTCTCGAAGAAGCGACATGTTGCGTTCGAGGACTACAGCCTCCAGCTCCCGGAGTCGAGGACAGGACGAGAGAGATGCGTGAGGGGTCTGCTGCGCGATCAGCGACTACGCTAGGCCGTCTGGCCAGCCACTCACCCCATGGTCGTCCGAATCGTGTAGTTCCAGCATAGGTTGGAGCGAACTACGCTGCATGAGAGCCGCCACGTCATGCATCAACCCAAGCGTTCCTCGCTCGCCCCGCTCGCTTCCGGATTATCCATGCAGGCGACGTGATGACTATCTTCGTGACAGTTGGCGGACAGCTGCCGTTCGATCGCTTAGTGTCCGTCGTTGACGCTTGGGCCAGCGGGCTCGAGCCGAAGTCGGTTTTCGCGCAGATTGGAAGTAGCGAACTGCAGCCCTCGAATATCCAGTGGCAACCATTCCTATCGAGGGCTCAATTTGCGGAACGCATGGAACAAGCTCAATTCGTCGTCTCACACGCTGGGATGGGAACGATCCTCACCGCGATAGAAGCGCAGAAACCGATCCTTGTCATGCCGAGGCGGGCGCACCTGGGCGAGCACCGAAATGATCACCAGTTAGGTACCGTTCGTCGACTGCCCGCTGAACTCGGCGTACATGTCGCCGCGAACGAATCCGAACTGCGATCCATGCTCGATAATCTGAGAAGCTTGCCCGGGCCAAAGGCCGGCACAAGTCCCGAGCGCACAAGGCTTGTTACTTACATTCGGCATTTTCTTGCCGACCTCTAGGTCCCTATTTTCGCCCCCAACGAACGCTAGCCCGACGGACTCAGTAAGAGCAATGAACCGCCGCACCAAGATCATGGCAATCGCCTCAGCTGGCGGGCATTGGCAGCAATTGATGCGCCTAAGAGACGCATTCGAAGACCAGCACGTGGTCTTTGTCACGACCAACGCTGACAACGCATCCGACGTGCCCGACGACAACTTGTATGTCGTGACGGACTCCAACCGTCACGAACCGGTTCGGATGCTACGCACTATCGCAGAGATGATAGCTTGCGTCGCGCGAGAGCGCCCTGACGTCGTCATGTCGACAGGGGCCGCACCAGGTCTGCTCGGCATACTCTTTGGACGCATAGTCGGCGCCAAGACCATCTGGATAGACAGCGTCGCCAACGCCGAGGAAGTTTCGTTGTCGGGTCGCCTCGCGACGCGCATCGCGCAGCAGTCCCTGACCCAGTGGCCCCATTTGGCAAGACCTGGAGGCCCCGAGTACCACGGGTCAGTCCTCTAGTGACATCTTCGCCACAGCAACTATTCGGAAACCGCGGACCAACGGGACCCGTGATAAACCCACGCGAGATCAGATCGGCTCTGGCGAGCGTGTGAGTCGCGTGGTACGCCCTCGCACGCGAACGGAGTGACGACAGCTCAACCGCACATCAGGTGATGGCCGTTTCGAACAGCGAACCACAGTCCCTTGAGGGCAACGCCTGCTACGCATTTTTCGGCGCAGCACCGGACACCACCAATCGGGGTGTATCAGCCCTATTTCGCTGCGTCGCGGAGGGCATTGCCAGCGCCCTGCCCGAAAGCCGATTATTGGTCTTCGACAACGGTGAGGGTTTTCGTGAAGCGGAGGTTACGCTGCAATCAGGGCGTGTTTTCGCCTACCAACGCGTGGGCGCTCGCGGAGGCAGGCGCTACTACGCCCCGGAGAACCTCGCTACGATGGCAGCGCTCGCTTCGGTCGGCTCGAAGCTCACGGATTTGCGTTCCAGCGTCGCCTCCCCAGCTTCCAAAGTCATCAGGCTTGGCTCCAGATTGACCAAGCTGCATCCAGTGCTCCGCACGCTGGACCGCTGTAGGGCAGTTCTCGATGTTTCTGGCGGCGACAGCTTCAGCGACATCTATGGGAGCGCTCGGTTCTGGAATATCGTGCGGCCAAAGCTAATCGCTGCGCAGCGGGGTATTCCCTTGGTGCTGCTGCCACAAACCTACGGCCCTTTTCGCGCCCCTGAGACAGAGCAGGTAGCACGCACGGCGGTACTCGGAGCCGAAATCGCCTGGGCACGAGACGCACGGAGTTTCGATGCCTTGAAGTCGCTACTGGGCGACAGCTTCGATCCGGAGCGCCATCGCCAGGGCGTGGATATGGCATTCAATTTGGGACCGACGAATCCGCTCGAAAAACTCTCGCCGGAGACTCGTGGCTGGCTCGAAGACAAGTCGTACGGTTCGCTCGTGGGCATCAACGTGAGCGGTCTGGTCGCGCTGAACCCAGAAGAGGCGCGAAGTCGATTCCATCTCCGCGCCGACTATCCCAGTGCGCTACGCTCATTCATCGAGCGCCTCGTGGAAGAACACGACGTCCGAGTGTTGCTCATACCGCACGTGATGTCTCCGCCTGGAGTGCCCGAATCTGACGCGGAGGCTTGCGAACGTATCCTGCAGAGCCTCTCCGAGAAGACTCGAAAGCACGTGCGCGTGACCCCGACCAGTCTCGACGAGTGCGAGGTCAAGGGGTTGATCTCGAGAGTCGATTGGTTCTGTGGAATGCGGATGCACTCCACGATCGCCGCCCTGTCCTCAAAGGTTCCCACCGCGGCAGTCGCCTACAGCGATAAGACACGAGGGGTCTTCGAGAGCTGCGGCGTGGGAGACCAAGTGATCGACCCGCGAAAGCTCGACACTCAAGCAGTGATCGACTGTCTCAATGCGTCGTGGACTCAGCGAGCGCGGACGGCAAACGTCCTGGCTGCCTCCATCCCCGAAGTGAAGAACCTGGCGACTCAGCAGTTCGCCACCATCGTCTCCGCGATCGCACCCAGCAGCGTGCGAGCCAATAGCGAACAGGCGCCAGTGTAGCTGGACGTTTCAGGTTGCTCCGCGCCTAAGGGGGCAGAAGCGGCCATGGGGGCCGCACCTGGCCTCACGCCTTGCGCTTCCTGCCGAGCAACTGGGCGAGGTCTCTCAACCCGGGGGGACGTTGAAGCGATAGCAGTGTGATGTAGCCAACCGCCCCTGCCGCAACACCAATACCCAAAACCAGGGGCTCCCACAGCTCGGCCGCACGCGTAGCGTAGATGCTGCCAGCCGCGAGCAAGACCAGGGCAACGGTAGCCAGTGCGTAGGGCGCAAGGTGCTTGAGCACGGTAGCGACGGGTAGCCGGATCAGGCGTAGCGGGAGTGACAAGCCGGGAAAGAACAGCACCAGCATGGCACAGGCCTGGGCAGCCGCGACGCCCATCAGGCCCCAGCGCGCACCTACCAGGTAGCTGAGCAGAAAAACGATGCCCGAGCCGATACCCCAGTACAGCTGGAGATCGGTCCGCTTGCGAACGGAGTACAACACCGTACCGATCCGCAGGGTGAGTTCCCCCAAGTATCTAACGCAGAGTAGTGGCAGGAGCTTTCCAATGGGCGCCCAGGTTTCGTCGAGAGCCACTCGGACAAAACTGTCCCCAACGGCACCAATGCCCGCCGTTATCGGAAACAACACGAGCGCGAGTCCGGCAACGGCGCGCAGCACCCCTTCCCTAACTCGTGAATCGCTGTCCGAACGAGCCAGCGCTGGAAAGAGAACCCGAAAGAGCTGAGGCACGATAGCCGACATCGGCATGCGTAGTAGTCGATCAGCCCAAGAGTAGAGGCCAAGATCAGCTGCGCCGAGCAGTCTACCGATCAGCACCTTGTCAGCATTCAGGAGACCGTAGTTGACGATGTTGAACAGCGTGAGGTTGGCGCTGAAAGCAAAAATCCTGCGTAACTCCTCGCGCGAAAACACGAGTGCCGGTCGGTATCGTGCGAGGCCAAAAGACGCCAGACTGTTTGCCAATTGCCCGACTAGTGCGGAACCAACCAAGGCCCAAACGCCGTAGCCTTGCAGTGCCATACCCGTGCCGACAGCAATGTAGAGAACAAGGCTGACGCCTTCCGCGACTGCCACGCGATTGAAAGCCAGGCGGTGCTGTAGCACGCCACTCGGCACCGAACCGAACGCAGTAAACACAAAACCAAGTGCCGTAACCGCTAGAAGGGGCTGCACCCTTTGATCGCCAAATCCGGTGGCTGCCAATCCAGACGCGGCTGCCAGCAGCGCCGCAAGCAGCACGCCGACACCGATGTTCAACCAGAACACGGTATGCAGCAGCTGCGGCGTCAGCTCCTTTTCTGTGACCAAGGCCCGTCCGGTGCCCATATCTCTGAACAGCTGCAGGAATTGCATCACAACGTTCGCCATCGCCATCAGCCCAAAGTCCTCCGGCGTTAGGAACACCCGAGCGAGGAACAACGAGTAGACGAGACGGACTACTTGAGAGACAGCACTGGACCCAACGCTCCAGCGCGCACTGCTGAACACTGCCCCCGCTTTGGGCTCACTGGACTCGGTCCGACTGGCTTTTTGGGTCATGATCGCGAGCGTTCCACGCCCTTGGCCAACCTGCGCCGTAATGATAGCGTCTGCTCCGCGTCGTCGGGTACCCCCAAGACACGCTCGAAGAGCTGGAGCAAAGAAGCAATGGTCACTGTCAGCATTGGCATGCCGGTATACAACGGAGAAGCGTATGTTGGCGGCAGCATCGAACACGTTCTTGAGCAAACCTTCAAGGACTTCGAGCTAGTCATCTGTGACAACGCCTCGACCGATGGCACCGAAGGCATCTGCCGCCGGTACGCCGCCAAAGACGACCGCATCCGCTATCACCGAAACGTCAAGAACTTGGGGGCGGCCCCTAACTACAACCGTACGGTCAACCTGGCTCGTGGACGATTCTTCAAGTTCATGGCGCACGACGACGAGATCGAGCCTAGCTACCTCGAAACGTGTCTCCAGCACTTCGACAGCTGGGGTGAGGATGTCGTGGTCTGCTATCCCCAGACGATACACATCGACGAGCGCGGGACGGAAGTCGGTCGCTACCAGGACAATCTGGACCTAGCCCAGTCAACACCGCATGAACGGCTGGCAGAATTCCTGCGGCGCGTGCGCCAATGCAACGCGGCGCATGGGCTGATGCGCCTCGGTCCCCTCCGCGATACTCGCCTAATCGGAGCTTACAACTCGTCCGACATGGTATTTCTCGCCGAACTCTGCCTTAGAGGGCAGATTCGCGAAGTGCAGGAACCGCTCTTCCGACGCAGAATGCATGCCCAGTCGTCGCTCCAGGCGAACAAGCAACCCGAAGACGTGATCACCTGGTTCGACACATCGGCAAAGCGCCAGCTTGCCCTGCCTTACACACGCCGTGGGCTCGAGTACCTCCGCGCCGTTTCGCTAGCACACCTCAGCCCGTCGGAGCAGCTTGCCTGCTACCGGGTGGTCTATCAGCATTTCTTGAAGCGATACTGGCGCCACATGGGCTCCGAAGTGAGAGCGCGGCTGCGAGAGTCAATCGCGACCAACCTCAGGGGCTCCTAGTATTCTCGTGAGGGACGTATCCCCGAAGGAGCGGTCTACACTACGCTTTGATGACGTTGGCGCGCGGTGTTCGGTAGACCCCGCGACTGTCCA
The DNA here is from genome assembly GCA_050304975.1 of Polyangiaceae bacterium. Lineage (GTDB taxonomy): Bacteria > Myxococcota_A > Polyangia > Polyangiales > Polyangiaceae > SZUA-265. Next base: position 1,528 of record JBNLEN010000205.1, on the reverse strand, counting down.
CTATCAGCTTGGCGTGCTTCGCGACCAGTTCGTAGTCCACATTGTCGTGGTCCGTGATGATCGCAACCGCGTCGTACGAGCCGAGGTTTTCTGGGGTTAGCTGAATCGATCGCTTTTCCGGAATGTCCGGCCATTGGCGGGTGATCGGAGCGACGTCCACAAAAGGGTCGTGATAGTCCAGCTCAGCACCGTATTCGATGAGTCGCTGCATCACCTGAAATGCAGGTGTTTCGCGGGTATCGCCAATGTTCTTTTTGTAAGCCAAACCCAGCACGAGAACCCTGCTCCCGTTGAGAGCTTTGCGCTCTCGGTTTAGACCATCTCGCAACTTGCCGACGACATAGTCAGGCATCGACCTATTTACCTCACCGGCAAGTTCTATGAACTTGGTATCGACACCCACCTCCCGCGCTTTCCAGGTGAGATAAAAGGGATCCAGTGGGATGCAATGTCCACCCCAGCCGGGGCCAGGATTGAACCGCATGAAGCCAAAGGGCTTCGTCGCGGCCGCGTCAATTACCTCCCAGACGTCAATCCCGAGGCGGTCGTAGATGACCTTTAGTTCATTCACCAGGGCGATATTGACCGCACGAAAGATGTTCTCGGTAAGCTTTGTGGCCTCAGCAGCCCTTGCGCTGGAAACACGCACGGTGCGTTCCATCACACACGAATATGCGGCTTGGGCCAGATCACCAGAGATCTCGTCAACTCCACCAACTACTTTGGGAATGGTGGTGGTAGTGAAGCTGGCGTTACCTGGGTCTTCGCGCTCCGGAGAAAATGCGAGGAAGAAGTCCTGACCGCAGCGCAAACCAGTCTGCTCCAATTCGCGAAGCAGCAGCACGTCGGTGGTTTCGGGATAGGTAGTGGACTCCAGCACGATCAGCTGTCCCGGACGTAGTGTTTCCCGGACCAGCTGCGTCGTCTTCACTACATAGGAGAGGTCGGGCTCTCTCTGCGCAGTCAACGGAGTGGGTACGCAAATGAAGACCACGTCCGCCTCACCCAGTCGCTTGAAGTCCGTGGTGGCGGAAAGGCTGCCCTCAGCGCGAGCGGCCTCAACACGCTCCGACCCGATGTGCCCGATGTAGCTCTTGCCCGCTGAAAGATCCGTGATCTTCTTCGCATCAACGTCGAAACCGAGGGCTTTAAACCCCTTCTCTGCGTAGGCGAGCGCTAATGGAAGGCCCACATACCCAAGACCGACCACACCGATGATGGCGTCGGTGGATGCTATCTTCTCACGCAGCCGATCTTGCGGCGCACCGGCGTCTTTTGAGGCCATTCGTATTGTGTCTCCTAGTGAAGGCTCGTGGCGCGCGAGCATAGCATGAAGCCTCTCGCGACTTGGTGTCGGCGCGTTCGGCACTGCGTGATGGGAAGTCCCATCCAGTTTGCTCGGTCGGCTAATCAGTCACGTCTTCCAAGCTTCTATCGGTCAACCGCAGGTTGCTGCGTTTGTTGCGTGTCCCTCATAACCCTCGAGGAGACGTGCGCACCCCTTCCAGCATCCCTCGGTTGTAGGCTC
>JBNLEN010000204.1:0-10893 GCA_050304975.1 Polyangiaceae bacterium | reverse complement strand
CAGCGTCTAGCCTCGATTCCTGGTTTCGGTCCTTGGACGCTGGGCATGGTGCGCGGTGTTGGTCTGGCGGATCCGGACGCGGTGCCAACGGGCGATTATCATCTGCCCAACATGGTGGCTTGGGCACTCGCCAAGCAGCCTCGCGCAGATGACGAGCGCATGCTCGAACTCTTGGCGGACTACCAGGGGCAACGCTTTCGCGTGATCCGGTTGCTGATGGCTGCGGGCATACACGCTCCGCGTTATGGGGCCAGGATGACTCCCATCGCGCACTACCGTCGACGGCAGAGAACGAGGACCGTCGCGTGAGTGGCGTGAGCGCTGATGGCGCACGACTGTTGCTCGAGCGTGAGCGAGATCTGTATTTGGGTCTGCTCAATCTAAGTGGACTGGAGGACCCCGCGCGCTTCATGGAGCAGGCATTGTCCTTGATCGTCGAGGTGAGCGGCGCTCAGCGGGGGTACCTAGAGCTGAGCGATCCCGATGCGCCCGGCGATGCTGAGGACGCGTCTACTTGGTGGACCGCCGCCGGCTGCTCCGATGAAGAGGTCGCAGAGATCCGCGCCAACGTCTCGCGGGGAATTATCGCGCATGCCGTTGCACAGGGGCAGCTGATGAACGTGCCATCCGCTCTACTTGACCCTCGTTTTCGCGAACGCGCTAGCGTCAAGCGCTCTCAGATCGAGGCAGTGTTGTGCGCTCCGATCGGAGGCGACCCACCCCGTGGGGTTGTCTATCTTCAAGGTCGTGGTAGTGCCGGGCCGTTTCCGGACGACGACGTCGCGCGGGCGCAAGCTTTTTCGATGCACCTGGTCCCGTTAGCGCAACGCCTGTTTGAGCGTTACCGACAGCGCACGGAAGATGCCACGCGTGACTTTCGCTCTCGGCTCAACCTGGATGGTCTTGTCGGCAGCTCCGAGGCTCTCGGGCGCGTGCTCAAAGAAGTCGAGCTGGCAGCGCCGTTGGATGTCAGCCTGGTGATCACCGGTGACACAGGCACAGGCAAGAGCCAGCTGGCGCGCGTGATCCACAACAACAGCCCACGCCGCGCCGGACCATTCGTCGAAATCAACTGCGCGGCCATTCCAGAATCGCTGATGGAGAGTGAGCTGTTCGGCGCCGAAGCGGGAGCGCACTCGACAGCCACCAAACGCGTGGAAGGCAAAGTGGCGGCTGCCAGCGGCGGTACCTTGTTTCTGGATGAGGTGGCCGAATTGAGCATGACGGCCCAGGCCAAGCTGCTGCAGCTTCTGCAAACCAAGCAGTACTATCCGCTAGGGGCCGCCAGGCCGCTGACCGCCGATTTGCGCGTGATCGCGGCCACGAACTCCGACCTCAAGCAGCGCATCGACAGTCAGACATTTCGCGAAGATCTCTACTATCGATTGCAAGTGCTGCCGTTGCGGGTTCCCAGTCTTGCAGAACGCCGAACGGACATCGCGGAGTTGGCGGCTCACTTTTGCAAGCATGCCCAGCGCAGTCACAGCCTCAGAGGCGTGGAGCTATCCCCAGGGGCTCGGCGCGCGCTCACCGCGCGGCAGTGGCCGGGCAACGTTCGTGAGCTGGGGCACGTGGTGGAGGCCGGGACTATCCGTGCCGCAGCGGAAGGCGCGGAGTACGTCGAAGCCGCGCATTTGTTTCCAGGTGCCGCCAAGGACTCGGTACAACCAACCGAAGGGCTCAGCTTTCAGGAGGCTACGCGGCGCTTCCAATTGGGACTGTTGCAGGAAATCCTCAGCAAGAACGACTGGAACATCGCTGCGACTGCTCGTGAGCTAGATCTGACACGCGCCCACGTATACAACTTGATCAAGGCGTTCGGCCTGGCGCGCGATCAAAGTGGCTGACTCCGTCAGGGCGAATTTTGATGGTCAGGCGTATCTGACTGACGTTCGGCGCTTGGTCCTCGAACAAATCCGAGGCTTCGTCCCGCCGCACACGCGCTATCAGCGGGAGCTCTATGACCTCGTGCTGAGCTACCCGCTGCGGCCCGCGAAAGGGTTGCGGCCGGCGTTGTGCGTCGCGGCGTGCCGCGCGCTCGGCGGTGGGCTGCAGGCGGCGCTACCGACGGCCGCGGTGTTGGAGCTGTATCACAATGCCTTTCTCGTGCACGACGATGTCGAAGACATTTCGGAGCAACGTCGCGGGGAGCCAACCCTTCACAGCGAACACGGCGCTCCAATCGCCGTGAACGTTGGTGACGCGATGTTGGCTTTGTGCCTGAAGCCTTTGCTCGACAACACCAGGTTGATCGGTTTGGGGCCAGCGCTGCAAGTCCTGCAGGCCATCAGTGAGATGGCGACCCATTCCGCAGAGGGCCAGGCTCTGGAGCTGTATTGGATTCGGCACCAGCAAACGCAGATAACAGAGGCCCAGTATTTGGAGATGGTCGAGAAGAAGACCGCGCACTACAGCTTCGTGGCTCCTTTGCGCTGTGGGGCGTTGATCGCTGGCAGCGATGAGTCCGTGGTTCGGCGGCTTACTGGCTTCGCTCGCTCGCTTGGCGTGGCGTTTCAAATTCAGGACGACCTGCTCAACCTGTCCCAGAGCGCGGATGGCTACGGCAAAGAACCGTATGGGGACTTGTGGGAAGGCAAATACACGCTGGTCTTGATCGCGGCGATGGGCCGCGCGGACGCCGACGAACTAACGGAGATCACTGCTATTCTGGCGAAACCGCGACAGGCTGAGTCGGGCGCGAAAACGCCGCAGGATGTTCAGCGGCTGATGCAGCTGATCGACAAGTATGAATGCATACCCCATGCCGCGGAGGTCGCCAGAGCCTGGACTCGAGATGCTGCGGAGCGGTTTGAGGACATTGCGCTGAGCCTGCCGGAGTCCACGCATCGTGATTTCTTGAAGTGGCTGGTTGACTACACGGTGGAGCGCGCACGATAACCGAGAGGAAAGGGACGGGAGTCATGCCAGAAAGAAAGCCCTCGCCTGAGGCCGACCTAGCAGCAGATATCAAGGATGCCGCGCTGGAAGCAGCGTCTCAGGTCCTGGGCGGATTGGCTACGGCCAAGAAGGTCGGGGATAAGTTGCGTGAGAAGTACGGCAAGCGCGTCGAAGACAAGCTGGGAGTCGACTTGGGCAAAGCGCCGCAGCTGGGGGACCTCCTGCACACTGGCGCGCGCTTGCACACCGAGCACGTCAAGGCGGTTCTGAAGTTTCAGCGCTGGGTTTCCGACACGGTCATTGACGGGCTTCAGGGCGTCCTGAAAGACGAAGAGGACGAGGCGGAAGTGGCGCTCGAGGGCAAACTGAACGAGCAGGTGGTTGCGCGTTTCTCGCTGAAGAATCCTGGACCGAATCAGGCCGAGGTGAGCGGCTACATCAAAGTGAGACCAGCACAGGGCATAGCCTTCTACGTTGACGAGCCAGTGCCTCCATTCACGTTGGCTGGCGGTAGCTCAACTGAGGTGGAAGTGAAGTGGAAGTTGGACAGTCGCAAGTTCAAGGCTGGGTCCTACAAGGGTGAAACCGTCTTCGAATTTCCCCACGAGGTGAAAGTATCGAAGCGCTTCCAACTTCAAGTTCGTGAAAGCGAGTAACGACGCCGAAGCCCCGTCGGAGAGCGCGCACGACGCAGAGCTGAACGCTGCACTGCGACGCTTGCAACGCTTGATCTGGCGGTATCCCTTTGCAGCTCAGGCGCTCTACTCCAGCTTGTTGAACGAGGGGCGCCAATACCGGCAAACCGAGGAAGGGAAACAGTGGGAAGAGCGCTTGCGTCGCTCCGATGTGCTGCGCCGAGCGCGCGCAGTTTGGGACGTGACCACGCTCAACATGTTGGAGGATGATCCCGAGGCGATCATCCCATCGAAATTGTTGGAAGCATTCGTGCAGGCGAGCTCGAAGAAGTCCGTGGAGAGTCAACTGCGTTCGCTGTTTGAGGAGTTCTTGGGAAGCGACGATGAAGAACGCTGACGTAGAACCCCCGCTCGCTTTCGACGATGGGATCGTCAGCGAGTTATCCCGGCAGTTCGAGGACTTCGATTCAGAGCACCCGAGCCTGGTAGTGGCGCTTGCGCTGCTGTCCATGAGGGCGCGACTGATAGGCCTACTGGAGCCACACCTGGAGTCCGCCTCCGGGCACTCCGCGCAGTCAGAGGAGTTCGCACCAGCTGTAGAAAATCTTCTGTTGGTCTTGCTCGGGGCGTTGAGTTTTTCTGAGCGTTTGCATCAGCTCTTGGAGCAAGCGGCTCCAGCCTCATCGCCAGCGCCGAGGCCCGAGGCAAGGCTGTCGAACACGCCGACTGGTGACTTGCTGCGATGAGCCTCGCGCCCCAAAGGCTTCAGGCCCTCCTCGAACGGCACGACGTATTTCACACGCCAAAGCCGCTGAGCGGTGATGGCCGCCACAAGGAGTGGTCCCACTTCTGTGTGCACCAGGCAGGACTGCACTTGATCCTCAACTTCTCATTGAGCTCTCTCGGCAGCTCGACGCAGGTGGCAGCGCTGGCGCTGTGCGGCGAACCTTCTGGCCCTGGTGGACGAACTCGCAGGCAGTGGACGGGGCACCTGCAACGCCACGCCTTCGTCGACGCGACGCTGGAGTCGCTTAGCATCTCAATGCCGGGTGCTCAGCTGACCCTAGCCGACGGCAAGTATGGACTGGCAATTCAGGCGGATGAATTCAGCTGTGAGCTCGAGATCGAACCGCGAGCGATGCCCTACCTGGCGAACAATCTCGAGGTGGTCTCTCCCCGGCGCGAAGGCTCCTTGGGACAGCAGCGACGCAGCGTTGGGACTCGGCGTACGGCAGCGCCTCAATTCAATTGGTTCGTCCTGCCGCGGGCAGCGGCCAGTGGCTGGATTCAAACCAGGCGCGGCAGGAACCATTTGGAAGCGGCTGCCTGCTATCATGACCGCAACTGGGGCAAGTTTGATTGGGGAGATGATTTCAGTTGGGAATGGGGTTTCACGCTGGAGAGCGGACAATACAGTTTCGTCTTCAGCCGAGTCAGTGACAGCTCTCGACATCGCGCCCTGTCTCAAGGGATTTTGGTTTGGAAGTCTGGGCAGCTGATCCGTGCATTTCGCGGCGAGGAGCTGAGCGTACAGCGGATCGGTGTGCTTTCCGGGACGTCATCGCATTCGCTGCCTGCGGTGCTGCGATTTTTGACTCGCGGTAGTAGTGGCGCCAGCCAGGACTTGCCCCAGCGTTTGTTGATCCGTGCTTCGGCGGACGGGGATGTGTTGGAGCTGCAATGTGAGTTGGAAGAGCTGGTGCAGATCCTGGTGCCGGCTGCTAGAGCGGCGCGCGCGGTGACGATCAATGAGGTGTTGGGGCGGATTCGGGCTCAGGGGCGTCTCGCAGGAGAGCAGGTCGAGGCGGAGAGTTATGGGAACTTCGAATTCCTCTGCAACTGACGCAGCTTCGCCAACGGATGAGTTGACTCAGCTCTTGTTTCAAGCGCTCAGCATACTGCGGCACGAGCAGCCTGCGATCTATCGGCAAATGTGTTTGAGTTGGTCGCAGCTCTTGCTTGAATTCGAGGTGCGCTACTCTTTGGATAGGTACACCAGCCGAGGAACTGTGCGCTTGCAGTTGAACGAGTTCGTGATCGAGCCGGTTTCACTCCCAGCGCCGGCGGCGAGCCCAGAGCAGGCCGCCAACTTGCAGACTCGGATCAGCAGTGTGATTGATTTGATTGATGGTAAGCTAGAGCTGCTCGAGGCTCTGAATCAAGGCGAGTTGCGGCTCGCTGCGTCACCTTCCCAATTGCTGCAGCTGGAAGCGGCTCTCAAGCTGTTCGTGTCTGGTGCGGTGCGCAGCCTGTCGTTTTCGGGTTTGATGGATCAGCTACGGAAGCTCCGCTAGTTGCGGCGCTACGAGCAGCTGGGGGCAGCTTGGCGTTGCGGGGGCGCTTTGCGTCGCCCAGTTTCGGCTCTAGCGTTGTGCCCTGCGGGTTCTACTGGTTGCGGGCCGTCGTCGGAATCGCGGTTGGAGCCGTAGGCGAAATATTGGTAAGCAACGGGGACTTAGCGTCGAAGAGCTTCGACAAATCCGGGAAAACAGCGGTGCTAGTCAGGGCCGTGGCAAAGGGCGGGGTTTACCGAAGGCGAGGGCTGAGAAGGTGATGCTCCGCGCGTGAGTTTTTGCTGAACGAGCTCGGCTAGGTGGGGCTGGTTGTCGCTTCGTCTTGTGTCCCCCAATGTCGCCAGCTATCAACGCGATGTGGGTAGGGAAACAAAACCTCGTGTCGTGATCTTTGGTGCAGGAATTGCCGGCATGACGGCCGCGCATGAATTGGTGGAACGTGGATTTGAGGTGACCGTCTATGAGCGGGACACCGATTGGGAGAGCGCGGCGCATCGTTTCCCTTGCGCCGTGGGGGGCATGGCCAAGTCCCAATGGGGGCTACGAAAAGGTTCGGACGCTGCCGGCAAAGCGCCAGAGCGAACCAAGCGTAGCAGTAGCTCTCCTCCGGGAACGAGCTCGGACGTGCTGCAAGGAGATGCGCTGATAGCGCAAGCGGGGGTCGCTCAGCCGGGGGCTGCGGTAAAAGACATCCTCCCAGGCGAGCATGGATTTCGATTCTTCCCCGGGTTCTATCGTCACGTTTTTGACACGATGCGGCGCATTCCGCTGTCCCGCCCAGGAACGGGCGAGAACGAAGGCCCGTATGATCGCCCCATACGCAGCGTCTATGACAACCTCGTGCCGACGGCCGCGAGCGGTATGGGCCTGGAAGGCAACGGTCGTAACTACGCGCTGGAGTTTCCTCGAACACCTCCCCAGTCTGCACGTGAAGTGTTGGACCTACTTGGTGGATTCCTGCGCGGCGCGGGGTACAACCTCCGGGACATCTCGAAGTTCACGCTGAAGTTGTTTCAGTACATGACTTCGTCCAATCTGCGTCGTCGTGAGCAGTATGAGACGATTTCGTGGTGGGATTTCATCGAGGGAGAGTCCTTCTCTCAACCGATGCGTCACGATCTGGATGTGGCCCCTGCCATCTTGGGTGCGTTGGTGGCGCGAAAGAGTGACGCGCGTACGCAAGGCAGCGTTTCGGTGCAACTGATCCTCGACCAATACGGCGGTGGGGAACGCACGGATGCGCTGCTCAATGGGCCCACGACCGATGCGTGGTTCAAGCCTTGGCGCGATTATCTCAAGTACCGGGGCGTGGACTTCTTTCAGGGGACGCTAGTCGATTTTGATGTCGATCACGTTGGCGGTGTGGAACGCGTTCTCCCTCGCGTGGAGGTGCTCACTGGTGATCCGGCGAACCCGGTAAAGATCGTTGACGGTAGCTTGTTTACCGCACGCGACGCTTACTACGTGATCGCGACGGCGCTGCCAGATCTCACAGGACGCCCGCCGGAGGACGAGCCACAGGGGGAGCTGCGAGAGGGGCTGGCGCGCAAGTTCATTCGAGCAGCGGAGCACCTCTCAGGGCCTCCCCGTAGTCTCAAGGATTTCTCGAACCTGCATTCGAACCCGAGCGTCGGCGGAGGGGATGCTCGTGATTTCGTACGCCTGGGGCAGCTGGAGACGCTCAACTGGAACGTCACTGAGGACAGCTTGTTGCAGCACTTGATTGGTGTGCAGTACTTCTTCGACTACAACGATCGACAATTCGTCACGGGGCATAGTGTCTACCTGGACTCCCCTTGGAGGCTATCGGCGATCTCGCAGACTCGGTTTTGGCGGCGTCCCGCGGGGGAGGAAGACGGCTTCGACGGCATTTTAAGCGTCGACATTGGTAACGTCTGGCGCAAGGCCAAGTTTGTGCATGTGGTGGCTAGCCAAGATGGCGTCGTGACGTCCGTCAAGGAGAGCCCCTGTTGGGGCGGTACCGCTGAAGAGATCGCCCAAAGTACGTTGCAGCAGATCCGCCGGGCGACCCCGGACAACGACCCACTGCCGCCGCCGGTCTACTATCACATGGACCAAGGACTGCACTTTGACTCCGCGGGGCGTCTGGTTGGCAATGATACGCCGTATCTAGTGAATCGGCCCGGTGAGTGGCGCTTGCGTCCCGGACGGGTTGATGAACATTCTGCTGCGGACCACTCGAAGCCAGCGGGAGAGTTCGCTCCCGAAGGCTATGAGCCCCAGTGCGAGCGTTGGCTGTTGTGCGGGACCTTCATGAAGACCCACACGCGCCTGACCACCATGGAGTCCGCCAATGAGTCAGCGCGCCACGCCGTGAACGGGATTTTGGAGGCGGAACGCGTCCGGACTCAGTCCGACCAACTCGAGGTCGATCCCTGTCAAATCTGGGACATTGAGGAGGAAGAGCCGTCGGATCTGCGCTGGCTCAAAGAGTTGGATGAACGCTTGATGCAGCAAGGTTTGCCGCACTTCGTCGAAATCCTGCAGCTGGACCGAGTCCCGGATGTGCTGTCACCGACGCTCAAGTTGCTGTATGAGCCGCTGCTGCAGTCATTGCGTGAAACCGGGGACGAGCATCAGAGCTAGTTGCGCGGCCTTCTTCACGCCGAGTGCTTCCAATTCTTCAGCAGCCCGACGACTGCCGGCATGGCGAGCAGCGGCTGCATACAGACCCATCCCGAGGCGGTCGAATTCCGTCGCTGCCTCGGTCAAACAAGCCGATGGATCGTGTCCCTTCTGGTGCTGGATAGCCGCCTTGAGCAAGGCCGAAAAAGCCTGTGCGTTCGGGATGTGTGCCTTGTCGAGCTTCTTGGCTTGAGCAGCGGCTAGTTTCAGCAGCGCTTTCTTTTCGCGGTCGCTGCTGACAGACGCCAGGGCCACGGCCACCCGTCCGCGCAGATGGAGTAACTCCACGCGAGCGCTCTGAATGCGCAAGATTTGGCTTTGTTCCAGCTGTGGCCACTCACGTTCGACGCGCTCGAATGCCTCCGCCAGTTCACCTTCGTACATCTCGGTTTGGGCCATCGCCAGCAGGTGCGTGTAGCGTTGCAAATGGTAGCTACCGGAAGGCCAGGTGCGTTCCGCCTCTGCTGCCAGCTCCCGCGCGTATTGGGGCTTATCCTGGGCTAGCCAGAGGATGCTGTGCTGCCCCAGACGAAAGTTGTTGGCGGCGAAAATGTCAGAGCGGGCGATGGCGTCGTCCAAGAGCTCCGGTAGGCGAGTCGAGAGGTGAGCCAACTCGCCCATGAGTGCCAGCGCCGACACGCTGAACAGCTCCGAAGTCGCCAATTCCCAGGACACACCGCGGCACTGCTCACGGAAAGTCTTCGAAGCTTTGTCACATTCGGCGACAGCGGTGGACCAATCGCAGGTGCACCAGGCACACGAGCCCTCGGCCAAGTGGATCCAGGCTAGGTCATATGGGTCCTTGGTCTTGTCTGCGAGCGCCCGCGCCTGAGCAACCAGCTTGCGACTTCGTTTCTCGAGCCAAGCGCCACCCACACTGGCCTCGCACACGGCTTCGTAGCCGACAGCCCGAACGGTGCGCGAAATGTCTCCGGTCATCAGCGCTTCTGCCAGATGCTGCGTCCCAAAAGCATCGGCCAGAGCCGGCGTCATCATCGAAAAGCTGGTGGTCGCTGACCACAACGCATCCAAACGCTTCTGCTGTTCGGTACGTTCTGTTTGCGCGTCAGTAGGGGTGTCGGGGACGTCGCGTAGACCTTTCAGTAAGAACTTCACGCGACGAAATGCGCTCTGCCTGGTCGCGGCGCCCGGTGAGTTCGGAAACTGGATGCCTACCTGCTCGAGACTTTGGCGCATCAAGTCAGCGCCTTCATCACTGCGTCCGCTGCGCAAGTACTGTTCACCAGCGGCGAGCCGCAAGTCGAATGCGCGCTTGGGCTGTCCGCGGTCGATCCATTGCTGGGCGGCTTCCGTGAACGAAGCTGCGGCTTCTCCTCCGCGGCCGGCATCCGCCAAAGCTCGGCCGCGACGTGCGAGTAGCTCCGGCAGTTCAACCCCGCTCTGTCCGAGGCGTATCGCTAGGTCGTACATCTCGGCGGCGCGCTGGAACGCCAGTGTGCTTTCCGCTCTGCTGGCGGCCTGCACCGCGTGCACGGCGGCCTGCTCCTCGAAGCCGGCGCCCAACCAGTGTCTGACCAGCGCATCTGGATCGGGGTTGGGCTGTGCAGAAAGCGTCATCGCGAGGCGTTCGTGACAAGAGCGCAATTCGCTAGGCGATAGCACCCCAACGAGCGCCTCGGAAATTCTGTCGTGATAGCTCTCCACTGCGGGTCTGCCGTCAATGTCACCAAAGCGCAGCAACGAGTGCGCTTCTAGCCGATGCGCTTCGGGGCGTCCTGCCTCCCCGAGCTGAGCCGCCGAAAGCGCCAAGCTGCGATCGATGGGGCCACCAGCGAGGCACACGACGCTGAGCAGATCGCGCTCTTTTTTCGGTAGCTGGGTGAGTCGACGGCTGACGACGGAGGCCAATGATGGCTTTGATTCAGGGCCCGAAATCAAACCTTCAGCGGTATGCTCCACTGCCTGGCGAGCCAACTCGGAGAGAAAGAAGGGCGACCCGGCAGCCTCACGCACGATCTCATCTGCCAGGTGCTCACGTTCTTTGCCCAGCATCAGTTGCACGAGTCGCCGCGCGTCGTCGTCTCGCAGCGGGCCGACGTCGACCTGGAAGCTGCGGTGTTCGGGCAGTTGGGCAACCTCTGCGTCCAAAGCATTGATGAAACTGGACGAGGTCCGGGTGCGGTGGCTGAGCAGCAACCAGCAGCCAGGGGCAGCATTCTTGGCCAGTAATTCTCGCAACAGCAAGTAACTGTCTTCATCTCCCCACTGGACGTCGTCAATCCACAGTACGACGCGCTGGTAGCGTCCCAAGCGCCAGAGTAGTTCACAAGCTGAAGCAAAACCCTGACGTCGTTGTTCGCGAGGCTCATTGAGCGTGTCGATAGTAGGCATCGCCTCGAGCCCCTCGACGCGTTTGAGTACCGGAAAAAGCCGTGTCAGGGCGTGCACCTTGCGCGGGC
>JBNLEN010000203.1:0-10952 GCA_050304975.1 Polyangiaceae bacterium | reverse complement strand
TGATCTCGCTACCGCTTATCTGCATGCCAAGCAGATTATTTACCCGTTGCACCCGCAATGAAATGACGAGTTCTTCCTTCTGGCCAGGATACGCATCTACACCACCCTCTTCCACAGTGACCCCGGCATTCGCCAAACCTGCGCTGTTGAAGCTGAACAGCGTCCAGCAGATGGCCTCGCAGGAGTCATCCAGGCTGGGGCAAGAGGGGGCGCCGGCATCGGCCTCGTCCGCCATAGGCATGTCAACGGGAGTCTCGGCGATGTTCTTGATCTGTTCTTCCTGCGTCACCCGGCAGAGTTGTAGACAAGCCCCGATCCCCGGCGCCTCGCATTCGAACAGGGCGTCACGCTGCTTTCGGCAGGCGTGATCTTTGACCACCGCGCGCTCACCGAAGCCCTCCCCCACGCACATGATCACGTCTGGATCTCGCTCGTAACATTCCAGCAAGTCGCGTTGCAGCTCGAAACAGTCGTCCGATGATTTCGTCAGCTCACAATCGCTGACGCAGTTAGCGGGTGGGTCACAATTCTTGCGCGTCGCGCGACACCAGTCGTCACAGAACGTTGGCTCCAGCGGGTACTCTTCTTTGCAGCCCGAAAGATTGAACACCATCGGCGATAGACCAATTGTGGCCACCCCCGACCAGCCCAACAATCTTTTGGCCCATGGCTTCATCTGCGTCCGTGGTTGTAGTCTCGGAAAACGCGACTTGCAAACACACGCTATCTCAGGCCTAGTATTCGCGTTGCGTTCTTTCCTGCATCGTCATTGCACTCTTCTCAGAAGCGTCGTGTGCCTATCACTGATGAGCGCAGCGAACGTCGGGCAGGCCCAGCCAGCTGCGGAAGGGCAGCCGCCAGCGCAGCCTTCGCCTGGCGAGCAACCCCCGGCCCCGCGCGACGCCACCACCCCCTCCAGCGCTGCCCCTCCCAGTATCATCGCTCCGAAAGCGCTGACATCAATGGACGTGGAGTACCCGGTTGGGGCCGAAGGCGAAGCCACGGTCGAGCTGCAACTACTAGTCGCGGCCGACGGTAGCGTACAGGATGTGCGGGTCCTCCAAGGCGAACTCCCGTTCAGCACGGAGGCAGTCAGCAAAGCCGGCACTTGGCGGTTCGAGCCTGCCAAGCGCGCTGGCGTCCCCATCGCGGCGCGAATCCGCGTGCAGGTCGTGTTCACGCCGCCGGTAGTCGAAGAGCTCCCGCTTGAAGATGAACCCACGGCAGAGCCAGCAAAGCAGGCTGCAATCAATCAAGCCGAAGACGCCGAAGAGCCAGTCATTGACGTGGTCGTCGCCGGCGAACGCACGGTTGGCGTCAAGAAGCTCGGCCGCGCCGAGGTGCGACAGATGCCAGGTGCGTTCGGTGATCCTTACCGGGCGATTGAAGCGCTACCCGGGGTGACCCCGATTGCTACGGGCTTGCCCTACTTCTTCATTCGAGGCGCGCCACCGGGCAACGTCGGCTACTTCTTTGACGAGACCCCGGTGCCCTTGCTGTATCACGTGGCAGCGGGCCCCGGCGTGATCCATCCCGCGTTTATCGAGAGCGTGGATCTCTATTCCGGAGCCTACCCGGCAAAGTACGGACGCTTCGCCGGCGGGATCGTCGCAGGCGAAGCCGCACAGCCCGACTATCAGTTTCGCGGCGAAGCCAGCATCCGCATCGTCGACGCAGGCGCTATGCTGGAGATCCCGTTTGCGGATGGCAAGGGCAGCGCGATGTTGGGCGGACGCTATTCGTATACGGGCTTGGTCGTGTCGCTCTTGGCGGATGACGTCACGCTCGGTTATTGGGACTACCAGGGCCGGATTCGTTACGACTTGGACAACGGTGACCATCTGCAATTGTTCGGCTTTGGCTCATACGACTTTTTGCGCGCCGCCAATGAAGAGGGCGTCGAGCAGGACCTGATTGATCTCACGTTCCACCGGCTGAACGCCACCTACGGCTTCGAACTCGATGCGCAGAGTACGTTGGATCTCACCTTGTTCGGCGGCTACGATTTGACGGGGCTCGGAGGAGATCCCGACTCGGCGGAAAGCGAAGATCTCGCCTCGCTGGTCAACCGCAGTCTCGGCGCGCGTGCCAAGTACAGCCATCGATTTTCGCCCTCACTGCTGCTGCGGGCGGGAGCGGACGGGATGTTTTCGCGAGCGTCGATCGATATCAACACCGATCAACCCGACGACGATGATGACGATGAGCGTGACTTCATTCCAGCTACGCCAGAGGCGGCCGCCGAACGAGCACGTGAGCAAGCACTACCAGCCCCCGGGTTTCCCAACGTGGTCTTAGATCCCCTGCAGTTCGTCAACCGCGAGAGCTCCGAAGACACGTTCAACGATCGGTTCTTCTCTCGTGATGATGTGGTCGGGGGGATCTGGGTGGAAGGTGTCTACAACGCTACCAAGCGCATCACGCTGACTCCTGGCCTGCGCCTCGATTTCTACGACACCGGGGGTGATGTAGAAATCGCGGTTGAACCCCGCATTGCCGCACGTTTCGATTTAACGGACAAGGTGTCCGTCACGCATGATTTTGGGATCGCCCATCAGCCGCCGAGCTTCCCCATTCCCATCCCCGGATTGAGCAACGGCAACGCGAGTGACGGACTGCAGCAAGCATTTCAAACTAGCGCCGGCGTCGAAGTCGAGTTGCCCGCAAAATTTACGGCAAGCGCGACCTTGTTTCAGAACGTCACCCTCAACTCTACGGATGTGTTCAGCCTGTCACGACTGGAAGATAGCGATCCTGGCGCCAACCCATTCAACGATCGCACGACAGCCCATACGTATGGCGTCGAGCTCTATCTGAAGCGCTCGCTGACTGAAAAACTGGGCGGCTTCATCGCCTACACCTGGTCACGTTCCACCCGTAGTATTCCTCGGGTCTCCGGCATCTCCAGCTTCGACCGCACCCACGTGATCAATGCCGCCGCCGCCTATGATCTCGGGCGCAACTGGCGTCTCGGGGTCCGTACCAGTATCTACAGCGGAGTGCCCGCCGAAGTGGCGTACGCCGGGGCCGCCAAAAACCCGTTCCGTGGACCCTGGTTCTATCGTTTCGACTGGCGCCTCGAAAAGCGCTGGTTGCTCGGTGACGACGGCGCCTGGATCGCGATGGTGCTCGAAATGTTGAACACCACGTTGAACAAGGAGTCACTCGCCACCAGCTGTTACGCCTACGGCTGCGAAAGCAACGAGATTGGCCCGGTCGCGATCCCCAGCATCGGTGTAGAGGCTTCGTTCTAGCTGGTTAAGCGTCGCTCGGTAGCTGGTCGAACTCCACCACGTTGCGGTCCGGATCCCGGACGAAGAACGCACGCATGCCAGTGGGAAAGGTCACGGGCCCTTCGCTGATGCGGTAGCCCGCAGCTTGAACCCGTCGCATCGCGGACTCCAGATCCTCTACTTTCAACGCGATGTGCGTATAGCCAGGATGCTTGGTGGGAATGTCCATCAACATATTCGGCTCATCCGCTTTTGCAGCATTGATCACTAGATTGATTTCCAACCCGCACGGGTGATTCAAGATCACCACCGGCTCTTTGTCGAACGGGCCAGCCCCTCTTTCGAACCCTAGAAGTTCGTAGAAATGTAGGGAGCGTTCCAGATCATGTACGCGTATCCCGACGTGACCTAGACCCAGTACCTTCAACTCGTCCGCCATGACGCGAGACTTGCGGATCTAGAAGCCGGAGTAAAGCTCGGAAACGCGTTCAGCGGGGAGGCCGACGGACCATGGTGGTGTCGCGGTCCTGCAGCTCTTGGTGGCAGCTGTCGCAGGTCAGCGAAAACCGCACCTCGCCCCCACATCCTTCATGCACTCGCTTGACCTTCTTTTGAATGTGGCGCGTACCCCATAGCCCGAGCGCCCGCAACGGCAACCACAACTCTTGGCCGGCTGGCGTCAGTGAATACTCGGCTCGTGGGGGACGCTCCTCCACCACGCTACGCTGAACCACGCCATGCTCCTCCAACAGCCGCAGACGGCCGGAAAGCGTGTTCGGTGGAATGCCCTCGAGGATCTCCTGCAGTTCGTTGAAACGTTTGGCACCCTTGAGTAGCTCCCGGACAATCAGCAAGGTCCAGCGCTCGCCGAGCAGATCCAAGCTGCAGGCGATCGGGCACATCTGTCCGTAACTCTTCACCATGACAAATTACATATAATGTAGTTGCTACAAATAATCAAGCTGGTACAGTATTACCCATGTTGAAGGAGATGATTCCCTATCAGAACGCGGTGTTCGCAGCCGTCACGGTCGGACTGCTGTTCATGCTGCAGACTTTTGTGGGCTTCGTAGCGCGCCTACGCGCCGGGCATGAGGGCGGAATGCCCATAACTCCAGGACATGACCGCTTTCTATTCCGCGCCGACCGAGCCCGCTCTAACACCTACGAAGTGATTGGCGCGTTCGCTCTACTGTTGTTTTCGAGCACGGTCTTGGGGGCCAGCCCGCCGTTGGTCAACATCGGCGCGGCGCTCTTTGCCGGAGCTCGCTTGGCGCACATGGCCTGCTACTACGCGGACCTGCGTCGACTGCGTAGTCTCTCTTTCATCGCTGGCAACGCTGGTTTGATCCTGCTGCTCGTATCCTGCATCCGCGCGATCGTCACCAGCTGAGCTCGCACAACGAGTACCAGAACTCACGCCTGGCCAGCGCCGGACCCCGCCGCGTCGATACGGATCCGCTCCAAGCGTGCGTACAAGAATTCCGTGAAGAATCCGTGCATCAGAAACCGCTGAGTTAGATTCCAAGGGCCAACCAGATACAGTGGATACTTGTTGTACGCCATCTCAGCGATGCTGGGATCGTTGACCATCTTGGCGATGCGCAGTGCAATGCTCTGATCGAGATTGAAACCGTTGATCGCCGCGCGGTATTCGTCACGCGTCAACAGCAGACAGAATGTGCACATGAAGAGCACGTGCGCTGTCTCGAAATCCAACAACTGGGTCCACTTCTTCCGCGTGGCGTCATAGCTGACGTCCATCGGGCGCCAGTGGTCCCAATTGAGTTGATTGGCGGGCTTCGGCCAGGGGTCCCCATCCCAGTGCCCCAGGTCACGCATGCAGCGAAAGAGCTCTTGATCGTGGTCCACGAACGTGGCCTGCATCATCTCCCCAATGGTTTGGGGATAGAGTTTCACGGGCTGCACCTTCGGGTTGGTGTTGGCGATCAAGAAGTTCAGAATGTTCGACTCAGCGAAGTAGTGACGCAAGATCAGGCGATTCGCCTCCGGGCTGACGAAGTATCTGCAAAACCAACAAATCAAGCGCTGCAAAGGCTGGTGCGCACGAAACTGAATCGGCGAAATGCGTTTGAACGCCCAAATCAGATGCAATGAGAGCGCGAACGAGAAGCGCAGCATCGGCATGACGCTCCAGCGCAGCGGATTCTCCAAATCCCGCAGCCAGAGCTCCGTGGCTTCACGCTCGATGGGAATGGTGTCATCCACCGCGAGCGCCTGAAAGAACACGTCAGTCGGTTGGTATGGTCGGTACTTGAGCGGCTCTGACAGCGCGGTCGGTGGCGTAGCTTCAGACATTGTCCGCTTCCTCTAGCTGCAGTACGTATAAGCGGGCCACGACCTTAGCAGTCTTTACGATCGCATCAGCTCTCTGCTGGGTCGTGCAGATTCTATCCAACAAGCCATAGAGCTTGTCCATGTGCGAGTCGTCGTTGTCAGCGTGGTAGCGGAGAAAGCGGGTTGCTCCTGGACCACATTCTGTCAGCTGCTCGATCCTCTGTGCCCAACTGCCGGCCATCTTTTCCCCCAACCCCTCGATGATCCACATCGCGCCCAAGAGCCCGACCGGATTCGTCCGACTGGCACTGTACATCATGTACGCGTGCAGGGCTTCCGTGCCCAAGTTCCGCGGTTGCTGCCGCAGCTCGTTCGAATCGCCATCGATAGCCACGTAGTCGCTTTCCAACACCTCGTAGTCGCGGTGCTCGTCCTGCGCATGACCCAACACGACGGAGCGCACATCAGCATGCTCCCGGTCAAAGCTGGACGCCGCCCGCGCGATCCAACGCGATCCCTCAATCACCTGGGGCCGCAGGTTGTGCAGCAACGTCTGATAGTCCTCGCGAGTGAAGGTTCCAAGCTCGAGGCGACGGATCAACGGCACCTTGATGATACGGCGCTCGAACTCGAACCAGACACGCATCAGCCGGCGCAATGTTTCTTGCCCCAGCTCTGTCAGCACTTCGGGGCGCTGAAGCTCAACTGAATCAGCCATTCGCGTCTCGCTCATCCACCACGGTCAAGTGCATGTAGGCGGTGTTGAAGCGGCCGCTCTCGGGTACCATGCACAAGATTCGTTCCCCAGGACGTGGCTGTTTCACTCGCAGAAACTCATCCAGCATGATAAAGATCGAAGCGCAGCCGGTGTTACCCCGAGTGTAGAGGTTGGTATACCACTTCTCCTCGGGTATGAGGGCGCCAGCCATCTGCAGCATATCGTAGATTTTGCCGCGGAAGTGGTGCGACGAGTAGTGGCAGAGAAAGTGGTCCAGCTCAGCCATCTGAAGTGCGCCCTCTTCCATCAAACGTAGCGCCCCGTCGACGCCGAGCTTCACCATATTCTCCAAAAGGCGAACATCCTGACGGATCAAGAATGCCCCCGCAGCTTCAGCCTCCGCGTAGGTTGAAAAGTCCTGCCAGGTGCGCTTGTCGTCTGGGTCGCGCGGACGCCCAACTTGCATGCACGTTGGGAAAGCATCCGCGTGGGAGAAACTTCGCATCCAATCGATGCGCAAGCTGAGTCCTCGAGGGCGGCATTCGAGCAGCATTGCTCCGGCGCCATCCGACAACATCCAACGCAGAAACTCCGCGTCGAAATCCACAGTTCCGTGTCCTCCCGCGGCTTCGTAGCGGGTGTGCTTCAAGCTACGGCTAGTCAGCTCCGAAGCGACCACTAGTGCCGCAGCATGATCCCCCAGCCGCAGCGTGTTGTAGGCGGCTCTGAGCGCCATGGTCCCACACGAGCAAATCCCATGTGCGGTGAGCAGCTCCACGGCAGGGATTTCCAACTCAGCCTGCACCAAGCTGCCGAATCCAGGCAGCATCAAATCGGGCTGCGAGGTGGCGCAGCTGAGCATGCCGATGTCTGCTGCTTCCAAAGCAGACCGCTCGAGGCACTGTTTCGCTGCCAGTGCCGCCAGTTGGGTGTTGCTGTGCGTCGTATGACCTTCCGAGTCGATCGCGTAGTGACGGGTTTTGATACCGTTCGACTTCAAGATCCTCTGCCTGAGACGGCTTGCTTTCCCATCCACCAAACCAAGTACCTGTTCGACCTGCTGATTGTCGACAGGTGGCCCCGGCAAGCAGGCTCCAGTGCTGGTGATGAACACGCCGGATGCCGAATCATGCCTCACGCGCCGACCTGCCGCGCGCGAGCCAACAAACAACGTACTAGCTCCTCGGTGTACGGAATGATGCAGATCACCCCCATGAACGTCAGATACCAAGGCAAATAGCCTGCCCCACCAACCGGCTCCGCATATGGGATGAGCTCCAACTGTCCTGCCCAATCCAACGTGAAGGTCTTGACCAGCGTCGCCGGATTACGAACAGCGATCAGCGCGATCAGGTAGAAGGGGATGGTGGCCAGATAGTTGTGGGCGTGGACCTCCCAAATGGATATTTTTCGCTTGTCCATGGTGTAGGCCACATCGTGATGAGCGACGATTTCGTGCGCGACTAACGCTGCCAAACAGATCAAGAACACCAGCACGTTCATCTGAAACGTAATCCCCACCACGATGGGGATGCCAATCTGGATACCCATGATGGCGTGAATGACCGATTCCTTCAGCCCACTGGTGTGCTCGATCTTGGTCACGCGGTGGCAGACCCAATCAACGAATCCGCTGATCCCCCAGAGCGGAAGGATCACGTACAAGATCAGATCCAGCACCAGATCATGGGTCTGCGCGTTTTCCATCGAAGCTGGGAAGCATCAAACCACAGTCCAGGCCCCCCCGCCAGGGCCTCGGAGGATCGACAAAATCACGTAATATCCACCATTTACAAGCGACTGAGCAAGCGCCTGCGCGGGCCCAATACGTGGCTCAACGCCGAGCGGGGGCGTCCCCGATGCGACCTCGCTCGTGCGCCGCAGGGGAACCCACTACACCTTCCCGGCCCCCAGCTGGGCGTCAGACCTGACGAATTGTATCGGCCCTCAGCACGCGCCCAGGCCGGCCTTCAGCACACCCGTCGGCTGGGAATCACGGCAGGCATGTTCAGGCTATCTGGCCCCTGCGTTACTTAAGCCCTTTTTCCTGACCTAATTCAGTTTGCGCAATCAGCAGGCAAATAAACTAAATTCCGGCCGCTTTTTTAGCTTCCGCGAAGGACTTCCAGGGTTAGCCCCCGCGGCAGGGATCGCCAAAACAGCATGAATCAAACTGGGATTGGGCGATGGTGCAGAATTTCATGGCCAACGCCATTGAGATCGCAAGTAAAGATCCACCGATCGCACCCCATTCGACGCACCACGTTTACGCGCGACTTGACCAGTCTGCGCTGCGCGGCGAGGCTCACGGGCCATGAGTTGGCGCAGCCTTGGGAAGACTCGCTGGTTGTTGGCTTTCAGCCTGACAGCCTGCGGCAGTTCACCTGACCCCAAAACAACCTCGGATGCGGTAGTGCTGGACACACCGATTGAACAGGCAGAAGCAGCTGGGGTTCGCCCTGAAACGGGTGTGCCAAACCGGTGTGTGATGCGAATGAACGCCTGTATGCCCCCAATCGATTGGGCGGAGCGCTTGTGCGGGGACGTTTACGAGGATCTCGCACTGTACATGTTTCGCGAAGGCACCCCGTGGACGCGCTTCTACATGAGAAAAGGGTTGAACGCCGTCAACGGCTGGGGACCGACGCTCCACGAGAACATGCTGGCACGCGAAGAGGTCATCGTTATCAACCACCGCCTACGGCGGGACTCACTCCAGGTAGAAGGGTCCGGCGGAACGTATGATGTGCTGCGCTACAATGGCAGCTGCGTCACGTTGGACGTCAATGAAGTGACCCCGCGGAAGCCTCATGGCCCGCGTAATAGCAACATCGACTGGTGGGCGCTGAGCGGGGACATGCGCGATGCGCTGATGGCCAACCCTGAAGTCGCCGAACATTTCGAAATCCACAAGAAGGCGTGCAAAGGAGCGTCCGTAGGCCGCGCGAGCAACGACTGCGAGAAAGTGGATAAGAAGTTCAAACAAGTCGTCGCCGAAGCAGTCCGCACGTCTCCGGAGCTGCCTCATCCCGCCGAAGTGCCCTGAGCCGCGACGGCCCAATCCCGGGCACTTCGACACTAGAACGACGTCAGTTTCCGCCGACCTGAGCTGGCGCGCTCGCCAGCTTGGCGTTGCGGGTGCGCAAGTAGGTCTGCTCTAGGGTGTCCCCCGCGCGGACCTCCAGGATTTGAAGATCGCGTTCCAGAAGCGCTGGTAGGCAGAGTCGGTTCGTCTCTTCAACCGTCTGGGACTGCGGCGCAGCCACCGTCAGCACTGGCTCTTGGTAGCCGAGCGTGCAGCCCTGGAGCAGCAATTCCAGCTCGTCATAGTCCTGACGCGACAGGTGACTGGAAAGGATGTAGCGCACCACATTACCGCCGGATGTCACTTCCCGCATGGTTCCCTGACGCACACACTTTCCCCCATCAATGAAC
The DNA here is from genome assembly GCA_050304975.1 of Polyangiaceae bacterium. Classification (GTDB taxonomy): domain Bacteria; phylum Myxococcota_A; class Polyangia; order Polyangiales; family Polyangiaceae; genus SZUA-265. The sequence continues at coordinate 1,268 of JBNLEN010000203.1, read as the reverse complement.
ACCACGTAGTCGCACAGAGCTTCGAGCTCACTCAAGATGTGCGAACTGACTAGTAGTGTTGCCTTGCCGCGCTGGGCCGCGATCAAGTCGCGAATCTGCACCACCAGCTCAGGATCGAGGCCGCTGGTGGGCTCATCCAACAGGATCAATTGCGGCGATCCGAGCAAGGCCTGGGCCACGCTAAAACGCCGGCGCATACCGTGGGAAAGCTGGCCGTACTTGGAGCTGGCGCGGTCGTGCAATTCCACTTGTTTGAGCCGCTGATCCACCTCCTCTTCGAGGCCATTGCTGAGCCCTTGAAGCTGCCCGTAGAACATCAGAATCTTGCGCAGACTCATGTAGGGGCTCGGTGTGCAGTCCTGAGGCATCAAGCTGACTTGCCCGGCGTGTCGCTCAGCATCGAACGGGCCTTGACCGAGAATGTCTACCTGCCCAGTCTGGTGCTTGAGCAGGCCGCCCAGGATGCCCATAGTCGTGGTCTTGCCTGAACCATTCGGGCCGACGAGCGCGCAAACAGACCCCTTTGGTAGTTCGAAGCTCATGCCTTGAAGTGCCCGATGAGAGCCGTAGCTCTTACTGACATCGCGAAGCGAAGCGGCAGTCATGCGTCCCTGCTTTCGAACAGGCGATAGCCGATGAAAAATCCTGCGCCTGCCAACACCAACAGCATCGACACCGCCCCCAGGTAGACCCCGGGGTTGCCGGACCACAAGCCCAGCTTGTGCTGAGCGGGGAATAACCATCCGGCAATCTCCAAGCCAGGCAGCTTGTCATTGAGCCAGGCGGCGGTAACCAGGGAGTGACCAATGGCCATCACGAACCACGCCAATACCGCCCCAGCGCGAGCCCGAAGTGGAGTCTTCGAGAGCATGGAGATCCCCATGAAGATGCCTAAATAGGCCAAGCCATAGAGCCACGATTGAAACGCGGCACGGAACAACCAACCCAAGCGACTGAATTCGAAGCTCTCATCAATCCAGGCGCCCGCTGCCGCACTGGCCAGCACTGCGACGATGAGTCCACCGCCCAGCAAGAGCGCCTGGCCCGCGGCCTTTCCGAGGGTCCACGACAGGCGATCGCAGCGAAACAGAATGTAACGTGCCGCTCCACTCGACACGTCCCGCGTGATGCTTCCCGTGGCTCCCAGGAGTACCAGCAGAGCCACGGTCTGCAACGTGACGAAGCCGAAGAAGATACTGAGCGGATCCATGCTCAGCAGGAGCTCGCGCGTGGCTTCGTCTTCCACCATCTGCGCGATCCACGGCATG
>JBNLEN010000202.1:0-11009 GCA_050304975.1 Polyangiaceae bacterium | reverse complement strand
TCGATATCCGTCATCGAAGTGGATGACAGGTATTGTGGGTCGAACGGCATGTCCCCCATCCAGTGTACGCTGAAGGGGAACACGTCATTGTCTGGCGTATCCACGAAGAACATCTCTTTGCCCGCGGGTGGTCCCGTGCGTAACTCGCCGTCAAACGAACAAGTGGCAGGCGTGAGTGGCTCGCGGTCGTCGTCGGGCATGTTCATCGCACCGGCTGTCACTTGGTCATCGCCACCGGCCCCCCCGGATGAATCTCCGCCAGTGGACTCTCCACCCGCACCGGGGTCCTCCCCCGGATTGCCTCCCGTACCGGGGTCGTCCGCACCACCAGCCGCGTCCATTCCGTCCGCATCCCCATCGTCGTCGTCGTCGTCATCCCCCGCCATGAGGTCGGGATCTGATGCACTCCCCCCTATCGGATCATCTCCGGTGCCTTGGTCGCCAGAATCGCAAGCGATGAGCAAGAGTATGGTCAGAGCGGAGCGAAAGCCGGTACGAAGCATGAATATCACCTCAGACGCGCCAAGAAATGAAAAGCGTGTGGCGCAAGGGGTAACCTACACCAACCACTGCAGCCGCCGAAATTCCCTTTCGCACCGATGACAGCCAGATCGGAAAGCAAAGGAAAAATCCACGACGCAAGGTTGCAACAGCAGCTCCGCGGCCTCGCCCGGGCCAAAGGCACTCGTGACTTCAACGCTGGGCGTCAACAGCGTTGAAATCAACCGTCGCTTTGAGCAGCCGCGCCCGTCGTTGATTGCCGCTCGTATTCATCGCCATCGCCACACTGAAGTATCCGTCCAGCAGGCGGTAGGCCCGTGGATTTATCCTGCCGTACTTGGCTTCGAAAAGCTGCCGAAAGCGTGTGTACCAATTCAGTCGCCGAAACGGTTCGAGTCCGGGCTCGTGCCAACGAACGCGCGCGGCGTACGCCAACGGTTGCTCCGCCCTCTGGCCCGCTCTTTCTGCGGAGAAACCCGAGACATCGAGCCATTCGGAACGCAGCGCTGGAAGTTCACCTTTCGCGTACGATTCATACTTCACGAGATCGAACAACGGAGGTCCCGCATCCACCCCTGCAACTGACACCGGATCGATCAACAATAGCCTTGGAGCTGCTTCGACAGTCCCTGCCCCCTCATGATTGGTAACTGTTGCGGGCGGCTTCGCTTGCCACAGGATGTTCTCCAGAAACAAATCGCCGTGCAAGCGCACCTGCGGCTCGCCATCAAGCAAGCTCGGCAGATCGCTTTGTAACGCCAACTCGAACGCGGCGCGCGTCCCGCGCAGAGCTTCTCCGTTGATGTGTACCGCGCTCGCGCGGATCAGCGGCGCCAGCTCTGGATCTGTTTCGAGTCCAGCCAGCGCCTGCTCCACCACGGATGCCACATGCCGCGAGATGGACTCAGTTTGGGCCGGCGTATGCACGCGATCAAACACCAGCTCCGCCAAGATTTCCTGAAACCCGTCGACCTCCGACTGGGACTGTCCGCCCTGGCGCGCCCAAGCTCCTGCGTCGCTATGGTCCGCGTAGAAGGGCACCTCATAACCGACAGCCGGCGGCGTCTGCACCTCATCCCAATGCTTCAGCAGCGGGGGAAACGCCTGGTTTCCCTCAGGAGAAAGCGCCGACAAATACTGGATCTCGCGGCGCAGGGCCTCGACCCCCCACGGCCCCGGAGGGGCCTCGCCCTTCGAGCTCTTTCGCACACGAAGCGAACCATCGGGAGCTTCCACGATTTCCGTCCTGTCCCAGTAGCCGTCTTTGAGCATCCGCACATGACGAGCCCGGGGAGTGGAGGCGGAGGGTTCGACAGGCTTGGTCATCTTGCCGATTGACCCGAGTCTGGCAAATGGGGCTCACTGACTTCCATGCAAGGCATCCCGGATGAGATCCGCAACGCCCAAGGCGAGCGCATCGACTACACCTATCATCCTGGCCAGCGTGAAGATAGCCCACTGGTCGTGATCGGTCATGGGGTGACCGCCCACAAAGACCGGCCGTTCTTGGTCGCTCTGGCTGAAGCGCTGGAAAGCGTCGGCATCGCGGCGCTGCGCATCTCTTTTGCGGGCAACGGTGCCTCCGATGGCCGCTTTGAAGACAGCAACATCAGCAAGGAAGTCGAGGATCTGGGCGCCGTTTTGGACGCACTCTCGGGCCGCACGCTAGCCTACGCGGGTCACAGCATGGGCGGGGCCGTAGGCGTGCTCCGAGCCGCACGCGACGAGCGGATCCGGGCACTGGTTTCGCTGGCGGCCATCGTTCACACTCGCAGCTTTGCGGAACGGACTTTTGGGCAGCTAATCCCTGGCGAAGGACTCATGCTGGGCAAGCCGGGTTGCGTGCTCTCGCAAGCCTATCTGGACGACCTCACCCGCATCGACTCGGTGATTGAACAGGCGGGAAAGATTCGCGTGCCCTGGATGTTGGTGCACGGCGCCAACGACAACTTGGTGCCCATCCAGCATAGCCACGACGCCTACGCCCGAGCTCGCTGCGTGAAAGAGCTCGTTCAGCTAGATGGGGCTGATCACGTCTTCGAGCCGGGCATGACGCCAAGCATGGTGCAAGCCGTCACGCGCTGGCTTCGCACGCAGTTCAGCGTCTAGCCCCGGAGTTGGGAAAAGACCTCGCGGTAGAAGTCCGCGTGGCTCTCCCAAGTTTGGCCGGTGATGATCTTCCCATCTCGAACGCATTCCTGGTCAACCCACTTGCCGCCGACACTCTCCAGTTCGAATCGAACGTTGGCGTAGCAGGTCAGCTCGAGCCCGTTTCCGATCCCGGCCGCCAGCAAGATCTGGATCCCGTGACAGATGGAGAAGATCCACTTCTCACGCTGGTGAAAGCTCCGAACCAGTCCAATCAAGGTCTCGTTGTGGCGTAGGAACTCTGGCGCGCGACCACCGATCAGCAGCATCGCGCAGTAGTCGTCGACGTTGACCTCGTCGAAGGTGAGATCGCTCTCGATCAGGTAGCCCGGCTTCTCGATGTAGGTGTTCCAACCGGGATAGAAGTCATGGATCACCGCGTTGAGGCGCTTCTTCTCCGTGGCGGCAATCACGGGCTCATAGCCGGCTTCCATGAACCGGTGCTTGGCGTACAAAATCTCATACGACTCACCCGCATCATCCGTGATGATCAAAATCTTCTGCTTGGACATGGCGGCAGAAGGTACTCCAACGCCCCCTCTGGGTCGAGATAGCTCGCGGCTTGCCGAGCCGTTGTTCGCCAGTCCGGCGAGATGAGGGGCCTTTTGGCTCGCACCCGGAGAGTTTCTGGGTGGGTTTGCTCGCTGCGCCGCGCCGCGGGTACAATCTCAGTCATGATGACCGCGGAACGCCTGAAGAAATCGGCCCCCTGGGTTGCTGTCGCCAGTTTTGGGGCCTTGTTGATGCTGAACGCCTGCTCGGATTCGGACTCGACGGACTCGAAGAGCACGGTCAATGACTCCGCTGATACAAACGATGATGGTCCTGACGCCCTCGGAGACGACGATCCAGACAATGACGCGGCGGACGATGACTCCAGCAACCCGGACAATTCCGATGACGACTCGACCGACGATGATCTGGCCGACGACACCGTAGCAGATGACGATGACTCCCAGGATCCGGCCGATGACGACGTTGATGTAGGCGCCGACTCCGGAACGGACGATCCGCAGGCCGACGCGGGCAGTCTCCCCCCTCTAGCTGACGCCGGCTCCACCAACCCCGGAGAATGCGCGCATCGCGCTACGTTTGTTCCTCAACAGAGCACCGAACAGATTGAGGTCGGCAGCTTCTGCGATGAGCTCAGCTTCTGCATGCCCACCGCAGCCGCCAAACAAGCACTCGCCGAGGTCGAGTCACTTGACTGCAACTCCGCGGTTCCATGTGCCCAAGGCGCGACGACCTGCACCTGGTATTCGCTGTATGACATCGACGAGGATGAGTACGCACAGATCTGCCGCCTACTCGAACTCAGCGCGACGGATGAGCTGGCCTGTCGAGTCTTCCTGGGGCGCTGACTTTGTCCTGGGCGGAGCAAGCCGAGTTCAATCCATTGGTTCGGCTCAGTCGCTGTCGGCACACAGCAAGAGCGTGACGCTGCTACTAGCCGGGACCCAACCCGAGAATACGAATCTGTGCTTTTTGGCTTCGGGGCATTGCTCCACCAACTCGGCTGAACCGTTGCCTTGTGCGGGATCGGCGTAGCACCAAGCCGCGAAATCCGGAGCGCTGCTGAGGCATGCCTCTAACTCCTCAGGCTTCGATGCTTGGCGCAGCTCACACACTCGCCGGCGGCTAATGTCCGCATCCGTGTACCCGAGTGATCTCAGCTGCTCTTCCGCCAAGTCCCGATGGAATTCTGATGGCTCGAGACGTCCAGCGTGCATTTCGCAGTCGCTCGGCTCCCATTCTTTCGCGTCGGCAGCTTCGAGCAAGACGCAGTTGGCCGTGCCGTCTTGCGCGAGCTCTAGCCGCTCTGCACAGCGATGCCCCCCGTCGACGAAGAGCCACCCGCGATCGAGTAAGTCAGCCAGCGGGCGTAGCCCAAAGTCGACTTCGCTCGGGTCCTGAGTCTTGGCGCACAGGGACGCCAGTGCCCCTGTTGTAGAGGAGTGCTCAGACAGTTCACGCACGACGGCAATCTGGCGCGTCCCGGGCCTGGCAGAGGCCCAGCGCTGCTGCTCGCCATAGCTGCCGTCTGGGCTCTGGCATATCGGGTCCCCTTCACCCAACTCAGATCCACACTTGCACCCCACCTCCGCGCAATCTCGCGCTTCTACTAGTGGATAGATGCACGCGCTCTGCACGTCATCCTCTTGAATGTTGCGTTCGTGGCCATTGATGGGGTTCGCCAGCGCTCCTGAATTCGGTGGCGAAAGCTCAATCCCTGTTGCCGGATTGACGCCTTCGCGCGGCGCGCGTTGCTGACGCATCAGGGGATCCTCAGGTACACTCGAAGCCTCATCGCCGTCGCCCAAGAGCCACTGCCATTGGATCGACTCTTCGAAAAGCGATTCGCGCGCCGGCCGAAGCGAGAGCGGCGCTAGGGGACTCGGGTTTTCCGCCACATCCTGCCAGGGCAGACCCACCACCGCAGCCAAGCGCACCAGGGAGGAGGGTCTTGGCGGAGCTCTGACGCGTCCGTCGCCCTCCTCAACGGTGAGATCATCAAACAGCGCGCTCTCCGTCAGCTCACTCTCGACGCAGCGCTCCGGACTCAATCCTTCAGTCTTGAAACACAGCTGCGGCTCACTGAAGCCACGCCCATAGCGTTCGATGGGCGTCAAGTTCGGCAGAGCTTCGTCTGAGTCCGGCTTCAAGCAACTGCGCTCAGGAGCCAGCTCCTCGCCGTCGTCCGAACTGGGGGGCAGCAGCCGCCCGACTGCCCCCATCGAACAATCGTTTTCATCTCCGATGACCAGCACGCGCAGGATCGACTCAGGCCTCAGGAACGACGCGCGCTGCTTCAGTACCTCTTCGTCTACCAGCGGCGCACCATTGTCATCCAACGCCGGCCCGTAGCAGCGCTGTTGTTCATCCGACGGATCACACTCGCGCCGCACCAAAGACTGGACCGGCGCCGGGTCCACGAGAAAACGATACGCAGCTTCCAGCGGCGCTTCGACGCGACAGCCTTGGTGTCCCACGCGCTCCAATAATGCCCGGACCTGGGGCGAGAATTCGCTCAAGCGACTGGTCGGCGTCCACTCCAGAAATCCTGCGGCTTTCATGGCCGGGAGCTCATCCACCAGATCTCGCGCGCGCGGCAAACTCCCCAACAAGTGCCCCTGGTCGACGTCGACCCCGAGCTCTTCACTGCAATCTCCCGGCAAAGCCAAGCTGGTCGTGATCACGGCGACACGTGTGTGATTCAAGAGGTCGTAGGGTCGCGGGGTTCCGTCCGGGCAGGGCTCTTGCCAGGTGTCCGTCTGTTGAAACCTGCCAAAGTCGTCGTAGCAAGGCGGCAAAACCAAACGCCCTATCAGATCCGGCAACACCGCTAACAGCAGCTCTTGCTTGTCCGCCATCGACGCGGAGTTATCTACGACCAGCAGGATGTCTTGTTCATCCGTCCGACTGGAGATCAAGTAGTCGGTGCGCAAAAAGCCGCTACGTGGTTCCGACTCCGCGAAAACCCTAGAGCGTGAGTCGGAGCACCCACATGCACCTCCAAGCAGGACCAGAGCGCAAACCAGGTGGCTCAACTGACATGAAAGAGTTCGCACCGGAGCACAATATGCAGCCCCCATGCCACCGGCCGCACGGCGTTTTGCTGCGACTACGAGCGGGCGTCCATGCGATCTGCCAAACCAGTTGGCAAATTCGTCCACCAAAATGCCACCCCTGGTGCACCGTCGCCTGAAAAATCCCACCCCCAACTAACCAACCAACACGACGAGCCATTTGAGTGCCTGGTGGCACTGCTTGGTCGTGCAAAGAGTCATCAGGACAGTCATTGTCTTTCTTTGCGTCCGCCCGATCTGTCTCACCCGGTACCGAGGAAAGTCTGTTGTTTAGTAAACGATTGATCCCCACTGCATTGGGCGCTGCTGCGCTCCTGGCGTGCAATGGTGAGCTGGGTACTGTCGGCGGCGCTCAGCCGCAGCCAGACGGGGCGCTCCCTCCCGACGCTGCGCCGGGTGAGATGCCCATCGACCCCCAAGCCCCGCCTCCGCCAACTGACGGCATCTATCGAGACCACAACGGCAACGCCTTGTGCGACTCCGCGCTCGAGGATTGTTCAGTCTTCGCACCTGGTGGCTACCAGATCACCAGCGCTCCAATGGCTCGGCTCAATCGCGAGCAATACAACCGCACCGTTCGCGATGTGCTCGGCTCACAACTGCGCCCCGCCGACAGCTTTCCATTGGATGAGACAGCCTTGGGGTTCGATACCATCGCCGCCGTGCAAGGACTTCAGCCGACCCACGTCGACCGCTACATGTCTGCTGCCCGCCAACTGGCGGACGAATTCATGGCGCGGGGGCCGGGTGACCCCGTGCGTGACCACTTCATCGCCTGTGACCTATCCAGCGGCGCCGAATGCCAGCTGTCCACGATCCGCGCCCTGGCCAATGAGCTCTGGCGCCGCCCTGTTGCTGACGACGAACTGACTGCGTTCACCGCGCTGGCAGCGAACCAACCGACGCCAGCACAAGGGCTGCACGCAGCATTGCGCGCCTTGCTGGTTTCTGCTCCCTTCATCTTCCGCGTCGAAATGGACCCGGATCCGAACAGTGACGTGCCCCATCCCGTGAGCGCCCATGAGCTGGCCACGCGCCTGTCCTATCTGATCACGGGCTCGTCACCGGATGTTCAGCTTCGGGCGGCAGCAGATGCTGGCACGTTGTTGGAAACGGAAACGCTCGTCGCCGAATTTCAGCGTCTGGTGGCGGCCCCAGAGCAGGCCCAGGTGGTGATCGACACGTTTGGCGCTCAATGGCTCAACATCAATGCGATGGATCGCGCGGAGCCATTCCGAGAGATGTTCCCAGATTTCGATGAAGAGTTGCGCGCTGCCATGATCGCTGAGTCCAAGCTGTTCTTGTTGGACTTTCTGAACAATGACCGCGCGCTGCCCGGACTCTTCAACGCGGAGTTCACCTACGCCAACCAACGTCTGGCGCAGCACTATGGCCTCCCAGAAACGATGTCCGAGGAGCTAGTGGAAGTGTCGACAGCTGGCACCCCTCGCATCGGTCTGCTCAGCCACGGCAGCTTCTTGACGGCAACCTCAAACCCCACAAGAACCTCACCAGTCAAGCGTGGCTTGTTCGTTCTGGAGCGGCTGCTATGCCAAGCGCCCCCACCTCCCCCTGCAGATGTGGATACCGACATTGAACCCAATCCAGAAGCCGGCGAGCTTTCGTTGCGCGAGCGCCTGCTGGCCCATCAGGAAAAGGGCCCGGCCTGCTTCGGCTGCCACCAAGTGATGGACGCAATTGGTCTCGGGCTGGAGAACTTCGACGCGATCGGCAGCTATCGGGAAGAAGATGAGTTTGGTGCGATCGACGCCACCGCGGAACTTCCGTCCGCAGACGGCAGCAGCCCGACGCCTTTCGACGGCGCGGCGGAGCTCGCCCAGATCCTCGCCCAAGATGAGCGTACAGTTCACTGCGCAGTCGAGCGTCTGCTCGAGTACGGGCTCGGCAGGGCACTCAGCAGCGCAGACCAAAACATGGAGTACGTGGTGGCAACAACGGCCAAGGTCAACGGTGAGAGCCTGCGTGATGCCCTCGAAGCGTTGGTCGTGAGCGAGACGTTCCGCTTTCGACGACCCGGGTTAGCCCTGGAGGGCGAGTGATGAAACGAAGAGCACTTCTAGGCGGAGCAGGCGTTTGCTTGACTTTGCCCTTTTTGGAAACCTTTGCGCCTCAGCAGGCTCTCGGCCAAGCTGGCGCCGCTCCCAAACGCTTCGCCGGCTTTTTCATCCCCAACGGGATGGATATGGACTACTGGCGTCCGACGGGCAGCGGGACGGAGTTTGAGCTCAGCCCAACGATGGGCCCTCAGCGCACCTTCGACGACGGCTTGGGCGACTACCCCGCCGATGAGGACGGTCCTGGGCTCGAGAACTTCAAAGACTACCTGCTGATCATCAGCGGCCTGAACAACACCCAACAGGAAGAAGGTCCTGGTGATCACGCGGGCGGCATCGGTTCGATGCTGACCAACCGCACGGTACTGAAAGAGCCCGGCCTGGGCATGGGTGGACCGTCGATTGACTTCACGATCGCTCAAGCCATCGGACAGGATACACGCCACCCCAATTTGGTGATGGCGGGTAAGCGCGGCCCTGGATCCGGCGGCACCTGTGACAGCTATCCATGCTCCACAGGCGCTTTCGTCACCTTCGACAATGAAGGCCAAAATCTACCCCGCATCGGTGAACCGCAGCAGATCTTCGACGCCCTGTTCGAAGGCTATGACCCGAGTGCCAGCTCCGAAGAACTCGCGGCCATTCGCGCCTTGGACCGTAGCATTTTGGATACCGTGCATACGCAAGCCACGGCGCTGCAACCCAAGCTGGCCTCCCAAGACCGAGCTCGCTTGGACAAGTTCATGACTTCAGTGCGAGAGGTGGAGCGCCGCATCGAATCCCTGGGTGACGTGCAGTGCACCGTTCCAGAGCGCATCGAGGGCGACTTCGGCAACAACAAAGAAAGCATGGACGTCGCCAATGAACTCTTGGTGCTCGCTTTCCAGTGCGATCTCACGCGTTCGGCGAGCTTCATGTGGGGCTTTCCTGCGGACGGCCGCAACTACGCGTCCATCGGCGCTACTGGTGGCCACCACGATATCTCGCACCACAGCAAGGCCGAGGCCAACATCAACATGCTCCGGCGCATCAACTATTGGTACTACCGGCGTCTCTCACGCCTAGCGTCCATGCTGCAGGAGCTCCCAGATCTGGACGGCCGCAGCATGCTGGACAACACCCTCATCTTCCAATCATGCGACATCTCCGACGGCGACCGTCACAACCACACGGACATGCCGGTGGTGCTGCTGGGTGGCGGCGCGGGCTTCACCATGGGGAGGCACATGGCGTTCTCACGCGACGATGACATGTGGTTCGGGCACTTGTTCACTTCGATTGGGCAAGCATTCGGAGCTGATATCTCCAGCTTTGGAGAGCATGGCACGGGGCCGCTGCCTGACCTCATCGTCTAGGGAGCTTTGACCCCCAGCCACTTGCGATAGGTGCCGCATTCCGCCAGCACCTGCTGATGGTACTGGGTATCCGAATAACGCTGCAGCTTGCTAAACCACGTCACGGGTAGGATCGACGTCGTCGTCTTGCCACGCCAAACGTACTGCGACGAGCCCGGCATCGGCCTAGCTACTTGGTTTGCAAATCTCTGCCCTCGTTCGGCCTTGGCGGCGTAGTAGGCGGCCTGTGCCTTCAGCTCTCGGTCTTGGGCAAGCCAGTACGCGCGTCGATACCAATGCAGCGCCACTTTTGGGTCAAACGTCTGATGAAACGTGTCGGCCGCGATGTTGCGAGCGTTGCCGTGGCGGGTGATGTTGTACATCGCCGTGCCGAGCTCGAGTGACGCGCGGGCGGCCGCATCCCCGTTGCCGAGCGCTTGCAGCTGGAGCTGTCGCAAGCGAGCTGCAAGACTGGCAAGCGTCCAACCTTGGCCGGCATTGCCCATGTGGCCCTGATCGCACGAGAGGCAGTCTTGGATGTGCGTGCGAAACGGATCTGGATTGACCGGGCTAGCGCCCACAGGTCGCTGACTCAGGAAGGCACTAGCCCGCGCAAACTGCCCACGCTGCAAAAGACTGAGCGCCAGCTCCCGATCCAGCCGTTTACGCGAGTAGGTTCGAGACAACAAGAAGCGATCGAACGCAGAATCATCATCTTCAGTGCGCGCGATCATACGCTTCAGGAAATTCTCCCGTTGCCAGAGCTTCGCCTTCGGAAGAGCGTCGGTGTACGCCGCGAGAAACTCCGCTTCAACCAGCCGTCCTCGCTTTCTGAACTCCAGCGTCAACGCTTCTCGAACCTGGGTCTGGACGTGTGGCTTGCGCTTGAACTTGTCATCCAGCGCGAGCACGGCCCCCGCAATCGTTTCTAAGGTCTTGTCGTCCGTGCGCCCGCTGAGCGCCAGCGCCAAAGCCCAACTTGCCTGGGCCTGCTGCTGCAGCTTGTCGTCGGTGGGCCGCGCCGCCTGAGCTCGGTCCAAACGGGCTCGCGTGATGGCCACATCACCACGCAAGGCGGCTAGGTGAGCGCTGACTAACTCCATCAACCAGGGTCGGTCCGCGCCAGGAGTTGTTGCGATCTTCGTCGTCAACGCTTCCAACTGAGCGTACGCCTTAGCAGAGCTCGCAGCGTCCATTGAGCTTTCGATGCGCGCCAGCTCACGCACCACCAAGAGCGCAAACAAGTCGGACGTCGGGTCCAGCTTGAAGATCTCTTCGGCGGCGGTTAGGCCGTCGAACTTGAGCCCCAACAGGCGCCACAGGAGAGTCTGCTCTCGCACTCCACCCGCTCGCTGCAAAGCCTG
>JBNLEN010000201.1:0-11033 GCA_050304975.1 Polyangiaceae bacterium | reverse complement strand
ACCGGCACCCGCACCTCGCGGCCCTTGTCGGCCAGCGCCCGGCTGATCGCGTGACGGATCCACCAGCTGCCGTAGGTGCTGAAGCGGTAGCCACGACCAGGGTCGAAGCGATCGACTGCCTTCATCAGGCCGATGTTGCCCTCCTGGATTAGATCCAGGAACTGCAACCCGCGATTCGTGTACTTCTTCGCGATTGATACGACCAGGCGCAGGTTTGCCTCGACCAACTCGGCCTTGGCGCGTTCCGCCTGACGCTCACCACGACGAATCGCGGCAAAAGTAGATCGAACCTGATCCGGATCCACTCCGAGCTCGGCGACGAATTCCTTGTTGCCCAGCTGGTTGTAGATGTTCTTCAGCTTGTCGACCATCTTCTCAACAATGCGCTTGCTCAGCCGCATTTCTTGAAGAGTCTTGACCATCTCGGACTTGATGCTGAGGCTTTCCTTTTGGAGTCGCTCACGATCGGCATCTGTCGCGGTCTCCGCCCGACGCTCTTGTTCGACGCCTGAGCGCTTCTTGTCCAACCGACGCACCTTGTCGATCAGGCGGATCAACCAACGGTCCGCTTCTTCCTCGTCGAACTCTTGGTCGTCCTCTTCCGTGTCGCGGATCACCTCTTTGACGCGGATCTTGTGATTGCGCAGCTGTTCGCCAACGTTGATGATCTCTTGCACGGCAACCGGGCTGTCCAAGATCGCCTCGAGTACCTGGAGCTCACCTTCTTCAATTCGCTTGGCAATCTCGACTTCGCGCTCGCGCGTAAGCAGAGCCACACTGCCCATCTTTCGCAAATACATGCGGACAGGGTCATTGCTGCGCCCATACGCAGCCGCGTCTTCTTTGCCCTTCGGGGGGATCGAAGAGGGACTGCCACCAGAGGGCGGAGGCACGCTGGACGGAGAACTGTCGGGGCCGCGGTCCGCGGGAACGTTTGCACGCCGACGTTTTTCCGCTGCCTGGCTCGACATGACCTCGATGTCCTCAGCATCGAGCACGCTCAGCATATCGTCCATCTGTGAGGGCGTCGGCTCTTCGTCACCCAAAGCGTCGCTGATCTCATCGTAGGTCAGGAAACCCTTGCGTTTGCCCTTGGCGATCAGCTCTTCCACCGGCACGGAGGCTTCGGGCGAGCTGGGTTCCGGCTCGTCACCGTCATCATCCATGGCGCTGGACGGCAACACGAATTCCGCCGCTGAATCTGGCGAAGAAGCCTCAGGGCTGGATTGCTGCTGTAGCTCTGCCTCGGCCTGCTTCTTGGCTGCCTTGGACTCTTTGGCCTTGCCTGACTTCTTTGTCGGAGCCGCTGCACTCTCCGAGACATCGGCAACGGGTGCTTCTTTGGCGCCCGTGTCTTCGACTAGTTCGCTTTCGTCAAGCTTCAGCTTATCTGCCGCAGAACTATCGAGCTTGGGCGCAGACTTGGAAGCACCCTTGGCTGCCTTGGCACCGGCCTTTGACGAATCCTTGTTCGCCGGAGCTTTGGTCGCGGGGGCTTTTCCAGCTGATGCCTTGCTCGCGGCCGCCTTAGCGGAGGCTGCTTTGGAAGCTTGAGTCTTGCTTGACTCACTCTTACTCGACTGGGCCTTGGCTGCCTGTGCGCTCGCTCCACTAGCGGTCTTGGCCGAAGGCTTCGCGCTGGCTTTCGTCGCACTGGCCTTATCGGTACGCTTTGCAGAGGAGGCTGCAGAGGAGGCCTTGGACGCCTTGCTCGAGGCGCGCTTGCTGCCGCTAGGTTCTCCAGCATCAGCTTTCGGCTTCTTGCTCACTTTCGACGCGGTGCTTTTTCCGGCCGCCTTGGCGGTTGTCGATTTCGAGGTGGAAGCTTTCGGCTTTGCTTTCGACTTAGATGCAGTAGCCTTCTTCGAACTCGATTTGGATGCTCGGTCCGACTTCTTGGTTGCCACGAGTTTCCTCTCTGTGTTGGTCAGAACCTGCCTGGATTCACACGACGGCACTCAGGCGCTCTCGCTCAAAAGAGCGCCGACAAAGCTGCGCCACGTGAACAAGTTTCGGGAGCGCTGGATGCCGGACGGAGAGTTCCGCGTCGCTTAGCAGGCAAGGGTGTTGTTTTGAATAGACCAAATCAAAAAAGTATGGCGATTCGAGCAGGTGGATCGCCCCATGTCTGGGAAGGCTTCGGCGGTGGTTTCAGTGCGTTCCCATTAGTTGCTAAGTTTGATTGGGCCGCGCGGGCCCTGCCTGAAAGCCAGCTAGATTCGCGAAACCGGCTCCAAAAGGTGCCTAACGGTGGTCACTGATCGCGTCACATGCAACCTGATTTGTTGACCTGAGCCGACCTGGGACACGTTTTGCGAGGCGACCACCGACCTACCATCTGGCCGGTCATGCGACATAGTCGTAGTACTCGACCCCCAGATCCTGGAACGAGGGCTCGTAGGACGAGCCAACCCTGCTGATCTTGAACTCCCGCTGCGGCTCATATTCCAGTGTGGTTTCACGCCCATCGTGGATGGCCTCGTACTCCCCCTGGCTCAGGTCAATGGCGTCTTCCAGGGCTTGCTCGAACCCGATGCGAGCGGCGGCGACCTGCCAACCCGCCACGGCTGCGAAGGGGATGGACTCTGCAGCATCCCCGCTCCCGTACCCTACGGCCACCAACGGCTGAGCCTCAAGCTGCAGCCCGGTCGCTTCGGCCTGCTCGAATCCGGCGGCAATCCAGGCGGGCAGCGCGGCAGAATAGAGGTTTCCGAGATCCATCACGCGGTCGGAGCCTAGGCTCATCTTTTGATTCAGCAATGCGCGAAAGTGATCCTGCTTGCGCAGCACGCCCGCGACCTTGCTGGTCGCTTCGTACGGGTTTTGGGGCTCCTCGCCCCGATGAATCGGACCGTACAGATCTGGCTGGGATGCCGTTTCCCGCAGCACGTCTTGCATGTCTACTTCCGCGAGTTGGCACAGCTGCAGCAGCTCCCCGTGATGGTTGTCGCCGCGGGCTAGTCCACGAACATACAGGAAGCTCATCGCCTGCACCGGCATCAGGTGGTAGGGGCGGTGAAAGAACAGCCCCTGCACGCTGTCGTAGTATTGGCCCGCAGAGACTCCCAGCTTGTCCAGCATGTGTTCCACTGCCAGCACCGTTTCATCCAGATACGAGAAAGTCGAGTACTTGCCGCTGAACACGGGGAAGTCACTCAAGCGCGCTGTATTTGGGGCGTAGCTGTCCACGAAATGCCTAGCGAAAGGCTTGCGAAAGTCTGGCCCTCTATAGTCGGAAGCGCTGCCGGCGTTGCGCAGATCCACCGCGAACATCTTTGGCTGACTTTCGACCAACATCGCCACGGCACCGGCACCTTGAGTCTGCTCACCTGTGCTTCCGCGTTCATATTCCGCGACGTCTGAGCTAACGACAATCGCGAGCTTTCCGTCCGCGTCCGTCGCGCTATATCTCAGGGCTGACTTCAGCGCGTAGACGCCGCCAAGACAGGCGTGCTTGAATTCCGGCACTTCCAGGTGCCTCGACAATGCGGGCTTGCCTAGCTTGCGCAGCGCCATGTCCACCATGCCGCGGATGATGACCGCTCCCGCAGCGTTGTCCGTGCTGGATTCCGTTCCCAAGCCCAAGAAGCCCACTCGAGTCGGGTCGATATCGTTGTTCAAAATCAACTTCAGCGCAGCGTTGGCTGCCATTGTGTAGACGTTTTCGTGCTTGTTGCAGACGCGGAAACTGCGCCCCACGACTTGGCTGATCTTGTCCCAGGAGTTGTCCGTCCAGCGGCACCAATCTTCTAGATTGACCCGCAGACGGGGGACGTAGAGGCTCATTGCGCTGACACCGGGTGTATTCATGGTTTGCCGTAACTACCAGCCGCCTCGCGGCGCAGTGTGGAGGAATCGTGAAAAAGGGCATGAGCCGAAGGCTCGCCAGCTCCCTAGTGACCCGGAGATCAGCGTCAAGCCGAAGGCACACGCGGGGCCACAAGAGGGGTCGCCCCGCCAAAGGCGCCTTGTAAAGGCGTCAGAATCCCCCGTTGTGTGTCGAGTCCCGCGCGATCCCACCTCCGGATACCTAGCTGAAACAAAATGGGGCGGGCATTCGCCATGGCTGCAATTGGGCCTTTAGACCTTTCGGCTCCGAGTCGTACCTGCGGGGCAGTGAAACCTGTTCGCGGGAGAAGTTCTGAGTGAAAGGCTTGATGTTCAACCTGTTGGAATCTTTGGCTCAGGACGCCGGCTGCAGCGACGAGGCTTGGGAGCTGGTCTCGGAGTTTGCCGCAGCCGAGACCCTCGCCGAGGGGCTGGTCGTGTCCCGTGAGCGCCCCTGGGGCTCGGACGTCCGCCCACCGGACGTGTTCGAAGTCCCCGCGGAAGCGATGCTGAGCTGCCTGATCCAGGGTCAAGGTGCCCACCAGAGTCTGATCCCGGAGCGCGGCCGGGATAGCTGGCTGCAGCTCGAATCCCTCTCCTCGCTTCCCGTCTCCGCGAGTTTGCCAGCAACCGCCGTGAGCGGCTTTGGGCCCAATGCCTTTGCGCTACGCGACGAGGCCGACTTCGACGCTCTGGACGACGACGACTTCGACGAGGACTTCGACGATGATGAACCGGACTGGGACATCGCCGAGGCCTACGCCAAACTCGGCCTGGGCAGTGAACCGGACCGCTCCTAGCGGTTACTGTTCGTTTGTCCGGTAACTGGCCGCGCCCCCACGAAACAGCGGCGGCCAACGCCAGATAGCGAAAAGCTCTGGCTGGCGTGCCGGGAGGCTAGAAGTCAGCTCGACAGGCGTGCCGGAAGGCTAGAGTCAGCTCGACAGGGGGTGCTCTCCGCGCCTCGGATACGCCGACTACGGCTCCCCAAGAGATAGGAGCGGCCAACAAGCCGGGTCGAGGAAAGCACGCGTGGGAAGCCACCTGGACGTGATGGAAGCCGAGGAGTACGACGTCCTAGAGGCGAAATTGCTGCTTTGAGCAGGCTTGGATCCTGCGCATTATCAAGCCCCGTCAATGGACGCAGAGACAACCAAATCGCAGTGAATTGCGCAGGTTGTAACGCAACACATGCATATTGCATGCATCATGCATTGTGTTGCAAACTGCCGCCATGGGTTGGCTCAGAGATCTGATGCAATCCGGCTCCACGCCGATCAGCAGCTACGGCGAGCTGGCCAGGCGCTGTCTCCAGGCCGAGGAATGGCCCACCGAAATGCAGCCCAAAGCGCGAAGCCTGGCCGCGCTGTTCAGTAAGTTTGATCGCTCCATTGAGCTGGAGTGGCTGGCGGATCGTCCTGCGGTTCAGCGGGTGCTCGCGCGGGTGCTCGAGTGCCCGCTCGCCCTGGTGGAAACGTCGCTTGGCGGCACGCTGGGAACGGTCGACGAGCGGCAAATGCGCTGGCGTTTCCAGGACGTCCCGATCGCTACCCCGCTCAATCTGCTCCAAGAGGAGTTACCACCTGGTTACCACTCCCTGCTGCGAACCCCTCAGCGTTGGCAGCGTCTCTGGTGGCGCGCCGCCCCCGGCGACGGCATCGATCTGTTGCGCGCCTGGTTGGGCGCACGCCGCCTCGCTAAGACAATCACTGTTCACGACGCTCAAGAGCTAGCGGTGCACTGCCAGTCCAGTGAACCGCTACTGGCGCAGTGGGCTGCCCCGCAATCTGCCGCAGACGCACTCAGCGCTTTCGACCTGCCCCCTATCTGTGTCGTCTGCAGGGACCCCGCGCCGCAAGGTTGGACGGGCATTGACCCGACACCGGCAGAGCAGTATCTGCAGCCCCTACTTGCTTGGTTGAGTGAACGCTTACCCAGCGACGGGCACTTCGAGCCCGACGTGGCGCTATCCTGGTTCCGCGACAACTTGGACGAAAACACGGCCGACTTGGAGACAGTCCTGGGCCTGGCGGGACTGCTCGACGAGTTGGGGGTGGAGAAGGTGAGAGGCAGGCCGCTACACCGGCTGGCGGAGGACTACACCCAACGTCGACTCAGCGAAGCTGGCCTAGCAGGCAATGGCGACGCCCAGTGGTTAAAACCGGTGGGATTCGAAGTTTTGCTTGGAATGGCCAAGGGCACTCTGACCGAATCGTCTCTCCCCTGGGATGAGGCTCGTAGCCAAGAAGAGTGGACGGCGCTCGTTCCGCCAGAGTTTCAGCGAGGCGTGGACGTGGAGTGGGCCAGCATTTCACTTTCGCGCAGCGCGAAACTGAGCAGCAGCGAATTGAAAGAAGCCTTGTCGGAGTTGCCTCCGGGCAGCTTCCGGGTCGTGCGTGCTCTGAGCGCGGCGCACTTGTTGGCCGCTGACTCTCGGGGACTATGGCACGTTAACCCGCGCTGGCTATCGAGCGCGCTGCAACGCCGGGCCCAACGCGCGTTGCTTCGCGACTCGCCCTTCGAATGGGGCGAAGCCTTGTTGTCAGCCTCGAATGAAAGCAGTATTCGCGCTGCGGTCTTGGAGCAAACGGCCGATCCCAATACGGACTTGCTCGAGCGCTTGTTGGAATTGGAATCGAGCGCAGACGAGCCAGCCCTGGTCATCGCCGTAGAGACGCTAGTTTTAGGCCTCGGCAGAGCCTGCCTGGCTGGCATCGAGTTCGATCCGGAGCAGCTTGAGGCATTGCTCGAAATGCAACTCGACGCGCTCGTGGAGCTGCCCGGACCCATACTCTGCCCGCGGCTTCTGACGGACGCGCAGTCACCCTCAGTGCGTGGTGGCTGGCTGCTGTCCCTGTGGGCGATTGCCGAGCAATCGGAGCTCCAGCGCCGGGCCGTGCCGCAGACGGCCAATCCTTGGACAGGAGTGACGGACACTGAAGCTCTGCGGCGGTGCCTGGACGACATCCTCGAGTGTTTTGAAGATAGCGAATGGGGTGATTGGGTCGCGGGCGGCTACGCGTTGGTGGCCCGCTTGTGTGACAAGCTTCAATTCGAACGGGCGTGGTCCCATCCAGTGCTACTGCCAACCAGCATCAGTCCCGCGTCGAGCTTCGCTGATTGGCAGGCCCTGGAGCGTGCTCCACACGGTTTGCGTAGCGCCCGAGAACTGGCACCCGACTGGGACTCGCTGGCGCGCAGCGCTTGGCTAAGTTGGGTTCGGGCCGGCTCTCCCTCGAATTCGTTGCTGTCGCCCAACTCGGAACACGCTCGCCTATTCTGGCCACACCTGCCGCCGGAAGTATTGTCGTCAATCCTGGTGGCTGGCGGGCAGTCGAATCTGCCAACGCCGTTGCTGAGCGAGAAGTGTTGGCTCGCGCTGCTGCTCCATGCCTACCCGCCCTCCGGAGACACCGGTAGCCGCTTCCCACTGCCAGCCAACGCAGCCGGGGCGATTCCCAAAAAGCTTCAACGCCAGGCGCTACGCGGAGCCTGTGCCTACGGCGACCTCGGCACACTAGAGGTGCTGTGGGAAGCGCAGACGGAGCTCGCCATGGAGGAGACCCTGAATGCCCTGCAGCAACTGCAGCAAGGGGTCTCATCGGCGAAGCCAATCGCCCTTCACCTGCTAAAGAGTGCCCCTGTAGGCACCCATGCCCCCCTGCTGACAGCGGTCGGGAGCGCGGTGTCAAAAATCGGCGTTGGCAGCCCCTTGGACGACGTCGCCCGGCCCTGGTTGCACCAGCTAGTCAATCAGCGCGTTCCGCAATGGCGCGACTCCTACGCCATTCTGGCCGAGTTTGAGCGACGACTCCGACGAGCGCGCATCGCACGGCTTGGAAATTGACCAGCGTGGTCCCAAGCTATCTGAAAGCATGCTGGCGGCTGTCAAAGCGCGCCATCTGCTGCTAAACCAACGGCCCCCGTGACCTCTTCCCCTGCAGTCGGTTCAGTTGAGCGCCAACCGCTCCACTTGGGCGGTCTATTGATTGCCAGCTGGGGAGTACTGGGCGTGCTGCTCTTGCTCTCGCAGGCTTGCTGGCGCCTCGGAGCGCGCGCCTTGGAAGCCCAACAAATGGACCTCACGACGCTCCAAGTCGCGCTCTACGTCGGCTGGATAGCGTTCAACGGCTATGCGGAGGGTTACCGCGCATTCCAGCAACGGTTTTCTCCGCGCGTGGTGGCGCGGGCCCTGCATCTGGCGCGACACCCAAAGCCTCTACACGCCGTATTGGCTCCGTTCTACTGCATGGCTCTGTTCCATGCGAATCGGCGCGGGAAGATGCTCGCTTGGGGCACGACCTTCGCCGTGCTGTGCTTCATCGCCCTGCTGCGCTACGTGCCTCAGCCATGGCGCGGCATCGTCGACGGCGGCGTGGTGGTGGCTTTGATCTGGGGGGCGCTCGCGATCGTCGTATTTTACGTGCGGGCGATCTTCTTCGACAAGCCACCCAACGCGCCAGCTCTGCTGCCTGGTGAATAGCCAGGCGCAGCCGCTACTCCACTGGCAGCCGCCGGGAGCAAGAACCCGTTAGATGTGGATGGCCCGCTCGTCGACGGCGAGCGCAGCTTCCTTGACGGCCTCCGCCAACGTCGGATGAGCATGGCAGGAGCGCGCAACGTCCTCGGCACTGGCACCAAACTCGATCGCGACGGCAGCCTCCGCAATCAGATCGCCCGCTCGGGGACCGATGATATGCACCCCAAGCACGCGGTCAGTCTCCTTGTGAGCCAAGATCTTGACCCGGCCATCCGTGTCATTGAGCGCTTTGGCGCGACCATTCGCCATGAATGGAAAAACGCCCTTCTTGTATGGCACCCCCGCCTCCTGGAGCTGCTGCTCCGTCTTTCCGACGGTCGCCACTTCGGGATGGGTATAAACGATGCCTGGAATGGCATCGTAGTTAACATGCCCGTATCCGGTGACCAATCGTTCGACGCAGGCGATGCCCTCTTCCTCGGCCTTGTGCGCCAACATCGGGCCGTCTGTCACATCCCCGATCGCGTACACGCCGTCGGCGGACGTCTTGAAGTGTTCGTCGGTGGGCACGATGCCGCGCTTTCCGAGTTCGATTCCGACGTTCTCGACTCCGAGACCGTCAGTGTTAGGAACGCGTCCAACAGCAAGCAGCACGCGATCACACTCAATCGGCTCCTGCCCGTCAACCTCAACGACGCAACCATCGCCCTGGCGCCTCGCACCGGTAACTCGCGCCCCGAGGCGAAACTCGAAGCCCTGCTTTTTGAACACGCGCTGGGCCTCTTTGGCGATTTCATCGTCCATGCCTGGTAGGATTCGGTCCAAGTACTCCAGAACGGTGACCTTCGCTCCGAGGCGCAACCAGACGGACCCCAGCTCCAAGCCGATCACGCCGGCACCGATCACCACCAAATGTTTGGGCACCTCCGGATACGACAACGCTTCGGTGCTCGTTCCGATGAAGTCGCCATCCTCTTCGACGCCTTTGAGAGGCGCGCTCTTGCTGCCAGTGGCAATGATGACGTGTTTGCACTCGAGCTCTTGTGGACCATCCTTGCCCTCGACGACGACACGGCCGGGACCGGTGATCTTTCCGCGGCCCGAGTAGCGGGTGATCTTGTTCTTCTTGAACAAGAACGCGACCCCCTGGGTCAGCGAGCGCACAACCGAGTTCTTCTTCTCGAGCATGGTGGGCAGATCCAGCTGCAGATCACCGACTTTGATCCCCATGTCCGCGAAGGAATGCTTCGCCATCGCATAGCGTTCGCTCGCTTCGAGCAGCGCTTTGCTGGGGATGCAGCCCACGCGCAGGCATGTTCCCCCGAGCTCCGGCTCTAGCTCGACGCAGGCAGTATTCAACCCCAGCTGGGCGGCGCGAATGGCCGCGACGTAACCTCCGGGACCGGCACCGATCACGACCAGATCATGCTGATGAGACATCTCTTACTCCAGACTTTCGACTTTGTTCTTGGCTTCAGATCTCGATCAACATGCGCATCGGGTCCTCGATGGTTTCTTTGACCCGACGCAAGAAGGTGACCGCTTCCCGGCCGTCCACCACACGGTGATCGTAGGTCAGCGCCACGTACATCATCGGACGGATCACCACTTGCCCATTGCGTGCGACGGGTCGCTCCTCGATTCCGTGCAGGCCTAGAATACCGCTCTGCGGCGGATTCAGGATCGGCGTTGACAGGAGTGAGCCGTAGACGCCGCCATTCGTGATCGTGAACGTTCCACCCATCAGTTCATCGAGCGTGAGCGAGTTCTTCTTGGCGCGCGCGCCCAAGTCTTTGATCGTCTGCTCGACCTCCGCGAAACTCAAGCGCTCCGCGTTGCGGATGACCGGGACGACGAGCCCCTTGCCTCCGCCGACAGCGACGCCGATGTCGTAGTAGTTCTTGTAGACGATGTTCTTCTCTCGGATTTCAGCGTTGATCGCTGGGAATTGCTTGAGCGCGTCCACGCAGGCTTTCACGAAGAACGACATGAACCCGAGCTTGATCTCGTACTTCTTGACGAAGTTGTCTTGATACTGCTTTCGCAGGTCCATCACTGCGCCCATGTCGACCTCGTTGAACGTAGTCAGCATGGCTGCTGTGTGTTGCGCCTCGACCAAGCGCTCAGCGATGCGGCGGCGCATCGTCGTCATCGGAACGACCTCTTCTTCGCGGTATCCTTCCGTGGCCAGCGCGCTCACCGGAGCGTCGGCGGACGCGGACTTCGCAGGACTGGCAGCCGCACGGGCCACGTCCTCTTTGAGCACCCGTCCTCCTGGCCCTGTACCCTTGACCTGGTCAGCGCTGAGTCCGGCGTCGGCCATGGCGCGGGCGGCCGCTGGCATGACGTGGCCGGCGGCGTGCCCGCCGTCGGATTTCGCCTGGGCGGACTGCCCTGAAGTGGGAGTCGCCTCCGGCTGGGAGGAACTCGCTTTGGACGAACTCGATGGGGACTCGACCGCCCCCTCCTCCATGTAGCCAATGATGTCACCAACGGCGGCGCTTTCGCCGGCTTTGAGCACAATCTTGGTCACTTTGCCCGCGACGGGTGCTGGTAGCTCGACCGTGACCTTGTCGGTCTCGATCATCACCAATGCTTCGTCTTGCGCGGCCGAGTCGCCCTCGGCTTTGAGCCATTCGCCGATTTGCACCTCGGTGACCGACTCACCCACGCTGGGGACCTTCAGTTCTACTGCCACTGATTCACTCCTTCTAAACCTTACTAG
>JBNLEN010000200.1:0-11143 GCA_050304975.1 Polyangiaceae bacterium | reverse complement strand
GGTTGCTTGACGTTCGTCGTGAGCGTCAAGTTCGCAGCTACGCCGTTGTCCGCTGTCGTCACCACCAACTCAACGTCTGAAGCCGCGCCTGGCTGAGCACTGCTAGGCACCGAGGTTTGCACTTCGAGTGTCAGAGACTGCCCTGGCTCAAGCGCAGGGCTGGTCCATCGCTCGCCGGTCTCGAAGCTGCTTGGAAAGGCACCGCCCGATGGCGAGAGAGCTGCGGAGAAGCTGGCGGTCGTGCTGCCCGAGTTTTGCAGGCTGACTTGGTGCACGGCTGTTTCCCCTGCGAACACGTCTACACTGGACGAGGCCGCGCTGAGCGTTGCACTGGGCCAAAGCACGCTGGGCCGATAGTTCAAGACGGTGCAGCGCATGCGCAAGGCTTGCTCCGAAGTAAACTGGGTGAGGCACGCGTCGGGGGAATAGTTCATGTAGTTCTCGACAGGGTCGAGACTTCCGCAGCTGGTCTTATTGACGCAAGCTTCAGCGGGTGCGTCCTCGCTCGGGGTATCGCAAATCAGATCGCCGCTGCTGTAGCAGTCGGGCTCTTCATCAGCGGGGCACTGGTACGTTTCAGGTTCAGTAGGATTTGGAGCGAAGGTGTGGTCCAGACCGAAGTAGTGCCCCAGCTCGTGGGTCAGAGTGCGGCCCTGGTCGTAGCCCTGGTTGTTGGGCGAGTTGAACCCGATTGACTGCCAGTGAATGACGACCCGGTCATCCAAGGCGCCGGGCTCACTGGTTGGGTCCGCCGGGGGGTAGGCGTATCCGAGGAAGCCGTCAGCGTTGTTGGTGTACACGTTGATGTAGCGCGTCGGATCCCACGCCAAGCTGACCCAGTAAGAGCCACTGTCGGAAAACCAGCCGTCATTTTGGTGTCGCGTGATGCCTGACGTCGGGTTGCCGTCGGGATCGACATCAGCCAAGGCGAAGCCGAACTGTACGTCGTTCCCGTCACCGCCGGGGGTGTTGACCAAGGCGCGGAAGTCCTGGTTCAGCACGACTACCTGGGAGCGGATCAGCTCATCGCTGATCCGTCCGCGTCCGTCTTGTGCCTCAATCACATGAAACACCAACTTGAATTCACGCAGCCCCCCCTCGGAGTATTCCGCGGAAGGCACGGTATGTGAGCTGTCGCAGTCGGTCGGGGTCGCAAAGATCGACCAGGGGACGTCCGCCTGTCGCGGTGCACCACAACGGCGCAGAACGCTGACAGGACCGATTGACCCAACTGAATCAGCGGCCGCGCCCTGCGCTGCCGCCGATGTTGCCAGCAGCGTCGACGCAACTGCCAACAGCGTCCCTCTGAGCGCTCCTTTCACGCGCCCGGAGTCTAGCACCTGCCCGCGCATTTCGTTTCAAATTGCAGGCTTGCGACGCTCAAACTGGGGCTGTGAAACGCCGCGAGGGTTTTCCGCGGTTGGCTTTGGGGGGTGAAAAAATTCGTACGTCGAGCCGGGCATGGCAGCCGCACAACTTTGTTGTAGGCGGGACCACTTGCCCAATGATATCGCGAAACGGTGTGGATTCGGCAGTATCAGCACGCTGCTATCTGGGTCGTAGGGCTATTCGCCTGCGTCGAGAGTGCGGCAGCCGCCGATGGTCCTCAGATCCCTGTGGATTCGGAGCCGACCGTGGTGCAGCCGAAAGCTGTAGATGCCGTTGCCAAGGTTGAAAACGACCCGGCCGAACGGGATTTTCAGCAGGGGCAGCGCTTGTTCCTTCAAGAGCGCTACCAGGCCGCGCTGCCCTACTTTCGCCGCTCTTTTGCCCAGCGACCCAGCCCCAATTCCCAGCTCTACATTGCTCGTTGCATGGTTGAGCTGGGCCACCTGCTCGAGGGGCTCGAAGAGTACAAGAACCTGATCGTGTTGGTCTCTGAGCAGGACGATCCCGCTCACTATGCGGAGACTCAAAAAGCGGCGACCACCGAGCGCGCCGAATTGCGCAAGCGTTTGGCGTGGGTCCGAGTGACGATTCCGCATCGGCCGTCAGATCTCATGCTCAATGTCGCAGGAAAGCGTATCGCGCCTTCCGCACTAGGTCAGCTGATCTACGTGCTTCCCGGCGCAGTGGACGTATTTGCCAGCGCCCCAGGCTACCCTCGATTTTCACAGCGTTTGCACCTGACAAAAGGGCAAATGGCGGAGGTGGCGATCGTGTGGGCTCCGCCGCTGGCGACGCCCGCTGTCGAGCCTGAAAAGCCGCCACCAGCGCCGGAGCCGAGCAACCCGTATCACTCATGGGCTTTGGTCGGAGTCGGAGTTGGGGTCGTCGGACTCGGCACTTGGGCTGGGTTTGGTCTGCGCGCGCAAGACAGGTGTGAACGGGTGGGCTGCCCCCTGGATGAGGTCGACACCAGCAATACGGAAACCGCCATCAGTCAGGTTGGATTGGGGGTTGGGATCGCCGGCATGCTCAGCGCGGGCGCGCTCTGGTGGATGGGGAGTTCGTCGGCCAAGCAGCAGGCGTCGTTGCAGTTCGGGGTAGGAGCGGACCGACTGCAGCTCAACGGCAGCTTCTGAAGCGCCTGCTCCGCCCGTTGCCCGACTACAGGCCGCTCGGGTGATACATCGAGCTGCTCGGGGCTGGCGACGGCCGGCGTTTGCGCTGCACGCTTTCCTGTTCGTCGTCCGTCGTGTCGCCGTCCTGTTTACTTTCTTCAATCATGTCGCCGATGGGTTCGTCAATGGCGGGCATGGCGGTGATGTCTAGCTGAGTATCGGCGTTATCCATGGCGCCCGCTGGCAGGGGCCTGGGAGATTGAGTTAGCACGAAGTAGAGCAACCCGGCCAAGCCGAGGCTCGCCCCCAAAGCAAACGCCAACCACACCGGTGTGGCCGAACGCCGAGAGCGCTTTCGCGGCGCTTCCGGTAGAGAATCCAACACGGTGAGATCCTCCTGCGTGCTCTCATCGCGGTTCAATTGCTGGCGGTTTGCGGCTGCCAGCTCCAGCACGCCGCTGTTGCGGATCAGCCGCGCGATGTCCTCGGCCTCTGCGAGGCCGACGTTGGCTTGTGCGGCCGCAGCGCGCAGTGCTGCGGCGAATTCTGATGCAGACTCGTAGCGCTGGCTCGGCTCGAGTGCCAAAGCCTTCAAACAGACTTGAACGATCTCGTCTTGTAGGTTCCGGCGCTCCTCCTTTGGTGATGGAATGTTGCCCGCCATGATGTCGGCCAACACGCTGACGCGCTCATCCGCCTTGAATAGGCGTTTGGCAGTGAGCATCTCCCACAGCACGACGCCCGCTGCGTACACATCCGAGCGCGCGTCAACCTGGCCTTCCCGCACGTGTTCGGGAGAGAGGTACCCCATCTTGCCTTTCAGCTCTCCCCCGCGTGTGGTTGCCAGGCGTTCGGTCGCATGCGCCACACCGAAGTCTGTGATCTTCACGAACCCGGTCTTGTCCAGCAGGATGTTTTGGGGTGAGACGTCCCGGTGGACGAGTTCCAAGGACTCTCCGTCAGCCCCCCTCAAGTCATGCGCTGCTTGCAGACCCTTGAGGGTTTCCAGCATGATCCGGCAAACGACTGGTAGTTCGATCCGCTGTTGATCTTTGCGCAGCGCACGCAGCAACAGCGCAAGATCCACACCGTCGACGAAATCCATCACCAGGAAGATGCCCGCTGGAGAACGTTGCACGTCGTGAGTTGCCACGACGTTCGGGTGGCTGATGCGTGCCGCGACGCGCGCTTCGTCCAGGAACATGTTGACGAACTCTGGATCGGCGGCGATGTGCGAGTGCATGACCTTGATCGCGACTGCCCGCTCAAACCCCGCTTCGCCGCGCGCACGACCGCGATAGACTTTCGCCATTCCCCCGACGGCGAGAGCCTCCAGCGTCTCGTAGCGTCCAAAGCGAATGGCCATCGCTTGTGCACCATAGTCGACCACGCGGCTGCGCCCAGTCACCTGGGCCAAAGCTCACCGCCAGGGAGTTGGTCGGCTGGGCAGCCACGAACGTTTGAGCCCAGCTACGGGGCACAACCGCCGACCGCGGCACGACAAGCCTCCACACCCAGTTCAGCGGGGCGGAGGGGGGGCAAAGCGGTTGTCAGGAAAGGGTTCGGGCGCGGGCGGGTGGTAGCGAGGCCGCGGTCGTGGGCGAGGATAGAGTTCGATCCCTCGCGCCTGAAGTCCCTGCTCGTCGTCGTAGCGCAGAGATTGGATCTGGTCCGGACGCGACACGTGGGCTCGTCGGAAGTCGACGTAATGCGCTGCACTGTACTCACTGTGGCCATACTCGGTTCCGAGGTTGCTGCCTTCCGGAGACTCGTAGTCATAGCTCCGACCGCGGCCCGCCCGGCTGTCGCTCTGGTCCGAGCGCTGCTTGCGAGGAGCGGATCGAGGTTTGGCGGAGCTCGACTTCTCAGGCGCGGAACTTCGGTCGCGCTTGCCCCGGTGCTCTGGCTGTCGGATCGGTCTGGGTGGGGGCGGGGGAAGGTACCGCTCGCCGAAGAACGCCACGCCAACGACACCGACGTTTTGCGGAGTTCCCATGCGTGCGCTGTAGCTGTCACCCGGGTCCGTGAAGCGAAAGGCGGCGACCGCAGATAGACTCTGTCGAAAGCCGCGCACGGTGATGGAAGCACCAGGGGAGATGACGTAGCCGCGGTTCTTCACGTAGTTGCCCGTACCGCCGGTGATGGCGTCGCGCCCGTCAACGGTCAGCACTGCCTCGACCCGGCGCGAACTGTAGTTGCTGATGCGAATGCCGTACTGAGCGCCGTAGTGTCCCAGCACCCAGCGCTGCCCCCCATGCCAGAACGTTGGCAAAGCCCGACCACCAGCATCAACCAGTGTGACCGCGTAGGCGGAGCGCCCCGGTTTGTGCGCCAGGGCGCTGTCGGGGGCTACCAGTGTGGCGAGCGCAGTGGAAAGGAGCAGCAGGGATTGGCGACGTCGCATGGTCCCCTGCGACGCGCGTCTGAGTCAGAAGATCTGACGCCGGCCGTACTTCACTCGATTTCGTTCACTCGATTTCGCGCTCTCGGTTGCAGGCCCAGCTGTTTCCCGCCTTGCATGCCTTGTCGTACAGTTCCACGGCCCGCCCAGCGTTCTCTTCCACGGCCAAGCCGATATCGTACATCATCGCTAGGTGCGCGCAGGCCTCGTCCCGGCCGCCTTCACAAGCTTGGTCGTAGTACTTCGCTGCGTCACTGTAGCTTTGTGGCGCACCGTCACCCGTTTCGTGCATGTGGCCCAACCACTCGCAGCTTTCCGCGTCGCCCCCTGAGCACTTGCTTTTGCAGCTGTCGAGGTCCCCACAGTCTGGGGTGGCTGAACGCCCACCGCTGCTATCCTGGTCGGCATCGGGACTCTTGGCTTCGGCGCCCGACGTCGAGCCGCCGCAGCCGCTCGCAGCAAAGCCCCACAAGAGCAGTCCTAGAGAACAAAACGCCCGAACAGACGACGACGCGAAAGGAGTCGACATGGCGTCAGGAGTATACGTCAGCCTCAGCCGCCGGACAGAGCGGCGAGCGCAGCTTGTGTCGAAGTCAGCTTCTCTCTCGGCTTGCCAGCCGCGCTCCCCTGGTCGACCTCGAGCTTGTCCAGGCGTTCCCAATCGGCGAACGTGATGTAGCGGACATCGCGCCGCTCGAGTAATTCGGCCGTCTTGGGCTCACCGCTGGGGGCGACTCCGTCCAGATCCGCGAGCATGTGTTCGACGGTAGCCTTGGCGTCCCCCTTGTTCGTGCCAATCACGCCTTGTGGCCCGCGCTTCAGCCAGCCCACGACGTAATGCTTCGCGAAATGTTTGCCGTCTGGTGACGTCACACGCCCATCTTGGTTCGGCATGAGTCCGTTGCGCTCGTCGAAAGGCACGCCCTCGATCGCCACGCCGCGGTAGCCGACGGCGAGGAGCGCCAGCTGGGCATCGATCTGGCTGAACTGGCCAGTCCCCACAGCGCGCACGCGCTCGCCGTCTTGTTGCAGCTCGTTGTGCTCCAGTTTGACCTGAGCGAGCTTGCCGTCTCCGGAAAACTCGACCGGAGAGCGCAGAAAGTGGAAGCGCACCTCTGGCCCATCCCCGGGCACATCTCGTTCGCAGACTTGCTTCAGGTACTCGAGCTTGGCTCGTTGCTGATTCGGAAGTTCGCCAGCCAGCGCCTCGGAAAGCAACTCCATATCACAAGTGACCTTGACGCCTTCACGTTCCACCACCGCGCGCAACTCTTTGACCGCGAAGTTGGCTTGGCCTGGTCCACGACGAATCAACACATGCACGCGCTTGACGTCTTTGTTGGCGAACTCTGCCAGGGCGTAGTTCGGCATGTCGGTTGCGCCGAGCTCGGCTTGGCTGCTGAGCAGCAAACGAGAAACGTCCATGGAGACGTCGCCCGCACCCACCACCACGACATCGGTGACTCGCAGGTCCGCCTGGTGAGCGACGTAGTCGGGATGGCCGTTGTACCAAGACACAAATGCCAGCGCGGAGTGAACGCCCGGTAATTCTTCCCCGGGTACGCCCAGCTTTCGAGGCGCTTCGCAACCAGTTGCGTACACGACTTGATCGTAAGATTCAGCCAGCTCTCGAGCGGTGATGTCTTTGCCAATCAGAACGTTGCCAAAGAACTTCACTCGTTCATTCTGCGCCGTCTTGACGAAGCCCCGGGCGACGGCTTTGATCTTCTGATGATCGGGGGCCACCCCGTAGCGAACCAGGCCGAACGGTGCCGCCAGGCGCTCGAACAAATGCACTTCGACACTTGGGTTCTTCAGCAGGGCGTCGGTGGCAAAAAAACCCGCGGGACCGGAGCCGACTACAGCGACGTAGCGGCGTTGAGCTGCGATATCTGACATCGCGCGCGACAATACCCAAAAAACGGACAACGAAAAGCCACTGACGACAGGCCGCGCGCTGCACTCTGGTTGGGTCAATTGCGTGCAGTTTTCTGGGCTGGCGGCAGCCACTTGGTCGACAATCCTCGACAGGCGTCCAATCTGCCCCAGTCGGCGTCCAGCACCCACAGCACGGGGTACGCACCCACGATCGAACACGGGTGCGTTTAGTCAGCAGCTGTTCGGATTGAGTACAGTTAAGACAAACCCTTGGAAATTAGTGCCAAATCTGGCGTAGTCCCCCGACTTTGCCGCGTCCACTCGCCGCGCCAGGTGCTACCCTTCTGGGTCGTACAGCCTCGAGGATCATCGATTGCCGAGCCCCAAATTACGAGCTGAGCTCAAGTCTTCGGGTGAGCGAGCCAAACCGCTAACCCGCACGGACCTGAAGACCGGTCCGCCGCTAGACAGCGGCTTTCCGAATTCGGGGCCGGTATCGCTCCGTAGAGATCATGCAAACAGTGGCGTCTTCGGCACTCGCGGCCTGGCGCTCAGCGACCTGGACGTCGTGTTTCAGCCAATCGTCGAGCTCGCGACCCGGCGGGTGTTCGCCTACGAGGCGCTCGTGCGCTGCAAGTGGCCGTCGCTCAACGATCCGTACGTGTTGTTCCAGCAGGCCGCTTCGGAGAGCAGCTGCGGCCGGCTCGGACGGCTGATCCGCGAAGTCACCATCGCTCGCTGTCCTGGTGTGCCCTTGTTCATCAACGTGCACCCGGACGAACTGAACGCCAGTTGGCTGCTCAGGGATGATGACCCGATCGCTTGTCACGATCACGATATCTTCATCGAAGTGACCGAGTCAGCTGCGTTCACTCATCACGATGAGTGCGTCGCCGTGCTGCAGCAACTTGCAGGGCGTAGCGGCGTGTATTTGGCGGTTGATGACCTCGGCTCCGGACACTCCAATCTCAAACGGGTTTTGGATTTGGAGCCGCGCATCGTGAAGCTCGACCGCACGCTAGTGACAGGGCTCGATCAGAACCCGCGCCAGCAGGTATTGGTGCGCTATCTTGTGCAGCTGTGCGTGGACCTTGGCGCTAAAGTCGTGGCCGAAGGCGTGGAGTGCTACGATGAGCTCTCCGCGGTGGCCGACACTGGCGCTCACCTGGTGCAAGGCTATCTGTTTGCACGTCCGGGGTATCCGCTGCCGCCAGCGCGCTGGCCCGGGGCACGCACGCTGCCGCCGCGCGCTCCGCGCTAAACGCTGCCCGTTTTTCGCCTGCTGGCAGCCTTCGGTGAGCAGCCGCGTGAAAGCGGTGAAAGAAGCGAGAATTTCTTCGCGGGGGCTGCACGCAGCCCGCCGGTGTGTTGGACTAGACCAATGCGGAGGAGGGTAGCGTTGTGGTCGGTCTTGTGCGTGGTGCTCGCGTGCGACGCCGAAAGTCACGAGCCTGGGAACACGACGCCAGAGGGCGAGACGGAGCGTTCGAAGAAGGAGCCCCCGAGCGAAGGCATCACGGTCGAGTGGTTGGAGTAGAGACAGACTGGGTAGAACTCGAATTCACAGCGCCGGAGCGACTGACACATTACCGCTGTGGCGGGTTGTGGTTGGAGGGCCTCGAAGAAGGAGAAGAGCAGCTGGTCGAAGTTGACAGTGCGGAGGTGACCAGCGGGAGCTACTTGGACGGTTGGTTCCAGGAAAATCCAGGTTGTGACATCGTCAGTTGCGACGCCGTCGGACTGGAAAAGGTCCGGCGATTCAAGGCACGACGAATAGGTCGATTCACACCGCAGATGGATCCACTTCCCGGGGAGGAACTGCCTCCTGACTGGCGAGACGCCGGGGCGGCACCGGATGGGGGCTCTCGCCCAGTCTACGCTATTCAGGACCTGTCAGGTCGAGTTCAGGTTGACTTGCAGTACTACGTTTCTGACGGCTGCGCTGGGGAACCAGAGCTGTTCCAAAGCGAGCTGAACTTGAAGGACCTGGATAGTACCTCAGAGTCTGACTAACGAGTTGCGATTTATGTAGATGGCGCGTGAACACGGGTTTGGTGTCGAAAGATGCCGAATAAGAGTGCGGCCTCGAGCCGCACGAAAGAGACGAGGCGAAGGCGAGGACCATCGCCACCCCGCCATTTCAGCTGCAAGCGCCAGAAGCGCCAGCTATCTCGGATCATACTTTACGATTAGGACGGTTCCAGCGAAGTCTGTTCGATCCAGTACATCCTTCATGATGGCGAGGCTTTTCTCCGGACCAATCCCGCCTGTGCCTGCTCCGATGAGGGGAAACGCAACAGATTTGAAATTGGCTGCTTTCGCGACAGCGATGGCGTTTGCCGTTGAGTCTCGTATCGAGCGTTCAGAGGCTCGCCAATTCAGGCCGATTCCTGCGACGTGAATGATGCCTTTGGTCTTGAGACTGCCAGGGCCCGTGAGGACGGCACCACCCAACGGGAGAAGGCCGTGTGCGCGGAGTTCCCTGAATGGCGCAGTGCCGGCGTGGAGTCGGATTGCCTTGGAAACACCCTGAGGGATGAGTAGCCACCATGGAAACGGATTGCGGTTCCAGGCATTGATGATGCAGTCGACGTCTTGGGAAAGCAGGTCCCCATTGATGATACGCAGTTCCACTTCAGGTGAACGCGGATTCTAGTTCAGATATTCCGTAGAGATTCAGTTGGTGACTGGGCACCAAGGTCGGCTGCCGATTTTCCAATGAGTGTTGCGTTCAGAGTCCAGCGTGCGGGCAACGACCTCCCGGTCAAGCGACCCCGCAAGCAAGTAATGTGGGCCTTGGCCATGAGCCAGAGTCCCGGCATTGTTCAGCTGAAGACCAGTAAATAGGGCCCGAGCAATCGGACTAGCATCGAGCACAGCAGGAAAGATATGGCGACGAGCTGACCGTTCAAGCTTGCCTGTCGCAGTTTTGGTCCAGCGTTGATGAAAAGAAGACCTGTCACAAGAAAGAGCGTCGAAGTGCCGATGAGTTGTGCGGAGACATACCGACCAAACATCAGCAGGTTGAAACCGCAGGAGAGGGCAAGCCAGAGCCCAGGGCCATTTCGGTCCAAGCGAAACTCAGGCGAAGCACGTCGTTGCGCAACAGTGGGAGGCGCCCCTCGTGACCGTCGATCATCATCTTCTGTCCAACGAAGTCCGCGTAGTCTGCAGGGGCGGTGATACAAGCCGTCTGGACGGAAGCGAAGCAAAAAGAGCGGCGACCAGCCGCGCCTCGCGAGACAGTTGGGTGAAGAATCGACGTTGCCGCCCCTGCCAGCCTTCACGCGGGTGAAAGCGCCAGCAAGCGCCAGTTGGGCGGCGTGGGCCTAGCCACTCCGTTGCACTGCGAGTGGAGCTCTCTCAAACGTTTTCGTTGCTCGACTTGTTCTCTGGCGGCGCGACAGGGGAATCCGACTGGGCATCGTTAGCGACGATGAACCGACCAGTGCGAAGGTGAGGCGGTCCGTGAAGCGCGTCCCAATTCGCACGGCGCGCGGCCTCAAGGAGCAGCTCGAGCTTGCGCTGAGGGTCAATCTTTTCGGCTTCGGTCGGCAAGTTTCAGTCCGTGGTCGTCACTGAGCCAATGGTACCACTCAGGCACTAGGGGTTGGTATACCTCACGAAGGAGCTGAAGGCCACGGTCAAACCTGCGTCGAATGTCGCGTTCCGGAATGTGGTGGCCCCCGAGCGCGACGCGCTGGGCGACGCGGCTTACCGCGAAATCGGCCGAAGGAAGCTCGATGAAGTGGAGGGTGACCGCGTAGCCAAGGTCGGTCCAACGCTGAATGCGCGCGGCATATGAGCGGGACGCGAGTGTGGTCTCGATGGAAAAGCTCCGTCCAGACGCCTCAGCGTCCGCGAGCCTGCGCAGGAACTCGCGCGCTGCGGGGACAGTCGCGGACAGCCCGAGCTCGCGCTGGATCTCATCAGCGTTGATGAACGGAACGCCGGGGTGGATGAGCGGCAGCATCTGGCGCGCGAAGGTTGTCTTCCCGGCACCGTTGGGTCCAGCAATGAGAATGGCCTCCGGGATAGTCATTGGCACGTCCGAGCGACACGATACTAGCTCCCGTTGAGGTCAGCAACTCGGGGAGATCGAGCGAGCGGGGTCGATGAGTCGCACCATCGAAGTCGGCTGGACCGGCAACTTGGGTCCGTTTAGGTTGTCGAGTCTTGTGCACCAACCTGAACGTCCGCCCAACGAGTGGCGGTTCAGCTGCAACTATGATGTGACGCCTGATGCAAGCACAAACGTGGGCCTGGGGACAAGGGGTCAGTCGAGCTGGGGGTAATGGCCGCGAAATTTCGCGGTGGAATTCGAGCAGGTTGCCGTCTCAAATCGACTATTCGCGTTCGT
>JBNLEN010000199.1:0-11323 GCA_050304975.1 Polyangiaceae bacterium | reverse complement strand
AGAATGGCAACATGATCGAAGACATCGTACGGCTCCACGGCGAAGTCACCGCGTTGGCTTTCGCCTGCAACTACAACCGTGTGGGCGTCTTGCAATGGGGTGACGGCACTGACGGTACCCGGTACGACGGCCTCTCCGCGGGTGCAGTCAGCTGGCCTTTCCATCAAGTGAGCCACCGCGTGCAAAGCGACTCACAGGTCGGCTCCAACGCGACCGCCGAAGCCACTCACGCGGAGATCGACGTCATTCGTATGCGGACGCTGGCGCAAATCCTCGGACATTTTCAGGAACGCGGCCTCTTCGCCAACTCTTTCATCTACTGGACGAACCACGTCGCGACGGGCTCGCACAGCACCAGGAACATGCCGATGATCATCGCCGGCAGTGGCGGGGGCTACTTCAAGCAAGGTGAGTACGTGGAAGCCCGCGGCGGGAACAAGCCTCTACTGGCCGCTGCCGCAGAAGCGGCCGGCGCGGGCAGCGGCTTCGGCGACGCCTTGGACTCGGTCAAAGCTTAGCTGCCCAACCCGCTTCTAGCCCGCCCAACCAGCGTTCGCCTGCGTCGCGGCGCTTCGTGTCCGGCTCTCGTCACTTGCCGGCACGCTTTAACTCACTGTGCGGTCGGCGGCGTCATGTTCGTAGCCCAAACCAAGAACGCGTCTCCTCGGGCGTGCCGCTCGTTCAGGAGAGGTCTCACCCGGCAAGGGGCCTGCGTCGGGGGCGTCTTGAGCCAATGTAGGCGGCGCCCCAAAGCTTAGCCACCAGCCCCACGGTTAAACCCAAGCGCAGGGACCTGACCGCGCGATCCATTGGCAAAAACCGGCCGCCCTGAAGGGTTTGGCACCCACAACCCGCTCCGTAGCCCAGCTAGGCAGAACAGTGTCTTGGAAACTTTACGCTCCGATGTCGAACTTTCTTTCTGTGCACGGAGTGGCTAATGGTGGATTTTGTGGGCGCTGTTGTGCAGAGTTAGCGACTACTGCAACTGGTAATTGAATGCGCGGAGATAGTGGGCAGAACCAGCCCCCCGCTCAAGGGCTCGGGACACTGGCATGCCTCGCGCGTGGCCTGAGGGCTCGTGCTACTGTGAGAGCACCAACTTGTCTAGCGTACGGAACTGTCTGGTCACGATGGCAGTTCTTGATCACCGTTAACCCGAATTCGGATACTTTATAGCCGCAGGCTCACCGGCCCAGGAGATTGAATGACTCGTTACGCAGCTCTCTTAATGCCCCTTTATTGTCTCATCACAGCGTGCGGTGAATCAGCTGGTCCGGTGAGTGCGCAAGCTCCTCCCCCGGCAACGGTGCCGGACAATGGCGGAGTGCCGGTGGTGGAAGGCATGAACGGGATGGACATGCTTGCCCCCACAGCGACGGACGAGCCGCCCGGTCCGGATCTGCCGGACGATGGGCTTCCTACCGATATGCCGGTGAATGATGTTCCACCGACGGACATGCCGGTGGATGACGCTCCACCGACGGACATGCCTGAGGATCCGCCGCCAGACATCATGACGGAGATGCCCAGGCCAGCGGTTCGCGTGCCCAACGTGGAATACCCGCCGGAGCTTCAGGATGAGGGGGTCAACCAGGAGGACCCGTACCACACCTTGGAAGAGAAGCATCACAACCAGCCGATGATGCGCGATGGGTACCTATTCTTGGGCGGAAACGCGGAACACTCCATCTGGGACATTCAAGACCCCAGCAACCCGGTCAAAGTCGCCGACTTGGTCAGTCAGCACAACGCGGGCGAAGCCGAGTCGCACCAGGTGGTGTTCGCTCACTACCCGGCGACGGGCATGTGGTACGCGGCGACCACCTCCGGGCGCGGGGTGGACATTTGGGACGTCACGGACATGACGGATCCCTCCCACGTGAGCCACGTGGACATTGACGGCATCAACTACGGTGATGTGGCGGGCGGCGTTTGGGGTAAGGCCTGGCAAGGTAAGTACTTGTACATCGGTGGCAATGACACCGGTTTGCACGTGGTGGATGTGGAAGACCCGGAAAACCCGAGCGTCGTCAAGACGCTGCCGAACGGGGAGACCGGGTCGTTCTTCCCCGGGCCTCTGTTTGCGATGGGCAACATCCTGGTGATTACCTCACCGAAGGATAAAGGCGGCGTCGCCACGATGGATATCAGCAACCCAACCGATCCGATCTTGCTCGATTCGCTGGTGCCGTCATCCAGCTACATCGGTTGGTACTATGGGGGACACGTGTTCCTTCAGGGACCGTTGCGCAATTGGGATGTCCTGTCGGATCCGACCAACATCCAAAGCGGCATGTCCAACATGAACACGCCCGCCAGCGAGTACATGAGCTTTGGTGACGACCAGTTGTTCTTGGGCCTACTGCGACCCAATCCTGGCGTGATCCGCTTTGACGTATCGGACCTCTCCGCTCCGCAGATGCAAGAGAAGATCGAGGGGCGCTACCTGTATCTCGACAACGGCGACCAGCACCAAAACGACGACCAGTTCTCACTCAAGGTCGGTAACCTGTTGATCTTGAGTGACGAC
Source organism: Polyangiaceae bacterium (assembly GCA_050304975.1). Taxonomy (GTDB): domain Bacteria; phylum Myxococcota_A; class Polyangia; order Polyangiales; family Polyangiaceae; genus SZUA-265. The sequence continues at coordinate 8,793 of JBNLEN010000199.1, read as the reverse complement.
GAACAGGTCGGCACGGTCAACGCCGGCACCTGGATTGTCGTGGAAAATGTGCAGCCTGATACCAAGCCGCCGGTAGTCAAGAATGTGTGGCCAACCGACGGCATGAGTGTGCTGTCAACGAGCTCTATCGGCTTCTCTTTCTCGGATCAGATTGAGCCCGCAACCGTCGGCGCACCGAGCCTAATTGTTCGCCCCATCGGGGGAGAGCCTGTGGCCGGTCGCTTCGGATTCATGCGCACGGTCGTGAACTTCCAACCGAATGAGCCCCTGCCCCCCGGCGATTACGAGGTTGTGCTGCCGGTGGACGGAATTTGCGACTTGGGAGGAAACCCCATCGCCGAGGAGTTCAAGTCGACATTCACCGTCTTGTGAACATCACTTTCCAAAAGCGGCGCTCCGGACAGCTGGGGGCGTAACCGGACGCCGCTGGCAAGCAGCCAATGATATCCAGACATACCATCGCCCTGGCGCTCGCTCTGACGTGTTGGCTCAGCGCGTCTGTCGCTGCCGCGCTCGAAGTGCTGGAGGTGGAGCGGGAGTCCACGGAGATTGGCTCTGTCAGTAGTTTCAGAGCGACGACCGACCTCGATCCGACCACCTTGGAGTTTCGCTGGTCGTTCGGAGACGAGACCCAAACGGAATTCGTGCTGGGGCAAGATCAGGTGGAGCATACCTACGCTCAGCCTGGCCACTACGCAGTCAACGTGCTCATTCGTGAGCCGGCAAATCCGCTGCTGTTTGGTAACAAGGCGTTCACTCAGACGGTCTTTCGTCCGCTCACGCCCAATCGCCCTCAGTCGTCCACAACAGTCGTGTTTGATGAGGCTTCGCAGCGGGTCTTCAACGTCAATCCGGACAACGACAGTGTTAGCGTGGTGGATGCGGTCGACCTGACCAAGCTAGCTGAGATCCCAGTGTATGCGGGCCCCGAGGCGTTGGCGTTCGCCCCCGATGGAAAGCTTTGGGTGGTCAACCGTGATGACTACGCGATAGCCATCATTGATCCAGCCACGCTTGCGGTCGAGACCGGGTTTCGGCTGCCGTATGCCTCGCAGCCGAGCAGCTTGGTGATCGCGCAGCAGGGCAATGTCGCCTACGTGGCACTGATGGCTCTGGGCAAGGTAGTCAAGATTGATGTGGCCAGCCGGCAGATAATCGCTGAGCTAGATGCGGGCGCCTGGGCCAGAGGGCTAGCGCTCAACCACGACGAAACCCGACTGTACGTGACCCGTTGGATCACCACGGGTGAAAGCGGGATCGTGCTCGAGGTGGACACGACGACGATGGTCATCACCAAGCAGATCCCGTTGGAGATGGACCCCGGCCCGGACAGTGACCGCGCGGGCAGAGGGATCCCGAACTACCTGTTCAACGCGACCATCTCGCCTGACGGCACCGAGGTATGGGTGCCGGGCAAAAAAGACAACATCCAGCGGGGGCCCGCCCGCGACGGGTTGACGTTGAACCAAGACAACATCGTCCGTCCCTTGGTCAGTGTGATCGATATCGCCAGCGGCGCTGAGCTGATGGACAAGCGTCTGGATCTGAATGACCGGAACTTGCCCAGCGATGTGGTGTTCAGCCCGCTCGGGGACTACGCCTTCGTGATTGTTACCGGCTCTGGCTTTATTGACGTGCGCGATATGTACGATCCAGAGCGCGTCTCCAAGGCTGACTTGAAGAGCAACGCAATCGCTCCGCGCGGCGCGGCGATCACGTCCGACGGAAAACTGTTTCTCCACAGCTTTCTGACACGCAGCATGATTGTCTACGACGTGTCGGACATCCTGGCCTCGGTGGACTTTCCGACGAAGAAGATTGGCGAAGTAGCGCTGGTCGAAAGTGACAAGCTGGATGCTCAGCAACTGCTTGGCAAGCAGGTCTTCTACAACTCAGAGGACAAACGCATGACGATTGAAGGCTACATCAGCTGCGCGTCGTGCCACTTTGACGGGTTTGAAGACGGGCGCGTGTGGGACTTCACCGAACGTGGCGAGGGCTTGCGCAACACCACCTCACTTCTTGGTCGGCGCGGGATGGGCCACGGCAACGTGCACTGGAGCGCCAACTTCGACGAAATCCAGGACTTCGAACACGAGATCCGAGCGCTGTTCAGCGGAGAGGGTTTCGTCGAGATCGAGGGCGAAGGGGCCGACGCGGGCACGGAAAACCTGAACCCACCTCTAGATGAGCCTATGGCTGGTTTGAGTCCGGAGCTGGATGCGCTGGCGGCGTACGTGGAGTCGTTGGATCAAGTGAACCGCAGCCCGTTTCGTGACGCGACGGGGTCGTTGACCGACGACGCCCGGGCGGGGCGTGCCATCTTTGGGCGGCTCGGCTGCGATTTTTGTCACGCAGGGGCTGACTTCACCGATAGTGCACGCGGGCTATTGCATGATGTGGGGACGCTCACCGAAGCTTCCGGGGGGCGCTTGGGACAGGAGCTGACTGGGATTGACACACCCACGCTGCTGGGAGTTTGGGAGACGGCGCCATACCTTCACGACGGCTCTGCCGCGACGCTGAAGGACGCAATGACCACGTCCAACCCCAGCGATGCGCACGGCTTCGTCAGTAGTCTGAATGAAACCGAATTGGACCAACTGGTCGCGTACATGCTGCAGATCGACCATGCGCAGCCCCCGAAGCAATTGCCTTTTGAAGGCTCCCCTCCCGAGTTCGTCCCAGATGATGCGTTCGATGAGACTCCTCAGATCCCCGTGGAGCAGGACCCGCCAGCTTCCGGCGCGCAGGGGCCCACCGTTGCAGAGGGGCCAGGCCAAAGCGACCCGGCAGGCCCCGCTTCCAGCGGAATCAAGTCCTCGGGGTGTGCCCATTTTCCAGGCTCTCCGCTTCCAGCGGGCATTTGGTGGGCGGCGGTGAGCGTCCTTGCGCTGCTGCGTGGGCGGCGCGCGAACTGAGCCATCGACCGCGGAAGGCTCGCAGGTCACAACTCCCTCTCCCAGGCGAGCAAAACCTACTTCTGTAGTTCCGCGATAGCCGCGTCCTTGGCTGCCGCAGACAGCCACCCGGCCTTCTTTGGAGGCATCAGATGATAATCTGTATCCGCGCCCATCATCCGCGCTACCGCCAAAGACTTCGTTTCGCGCGGCATCGTATCCAGCTGGTTCACGTTGAAGTTCGCGCGGCTTATCGCCGGGTCAGCGTTGTCGCCGTGGCAGCGACCACACATCTGCACAATCACAGCACGCCCGTCCAGCCCCTCTGCGGGGGCTAACCCCATCTTCACTGGCGCGTCCGCGCTCAGTATATGCTGCATGTCCGCTAAGCTTTCCCGCGGAGCTTGTCCGGTAGCCACCGCCTTGTACGACTCGACTGCCTCCAAGCGCTTGACTGGGTCGGTGGCATCGATTGCAGGATGGGGAACCGGTATCGACTCACCCCTCACGGAAGCAGCGAACTGCTCCTGCCAGCGCTCACTTTGTCCTGCCTCCAAATACTCTGCCTCGATCCGTGGGTCGTACGCATTAGGTTGGACGCCAAACCCCTCCGCACGGATCAGTGCTTCCAACTGCGCTGCGCTGCCGTCTTCCAAGGCTCCCTCGATGCTGCTCATTGGAATGCCGCCGAAGTGCTCATCAATCCCCGCGTGAGCCTCCAGGAATTGGTCCATCAACACCCGATCCGATTCCGTGCGGGATACGAAGCGTTGCGGGAACCAATGCGACCAAGGGGCGCGCAACTCCTGCATCCGTAGGATCTTGGGCGAGTCATGGCCAGCGCTGAGGTGGCAGCTCGTACAATCAAACGTCGTGTTGATCAAGTCCGTGTCTTCGTAGAGCGTGAACGTGGTCCAGTTGTGCTCGACCTCTTCCAGTAGTTTGGCAGCGCGGTCACAGCCCCCCTCCTCGTAGTTGCACGCTTGCTCAAAGCGCAACACATAGAAGCGTAACTGCTGGGTTTCCAGATCACGACTGATCACTTCGACGAACTGCTCACCGCGCGAAAACTGCACGATGGTCAACTCTGCCGGAGGTTTCAGGTCACTATCGACGCGTGGGAACACGATCATGCGCGGCAGGATCGAGCTCACCTCATGGCCGAGCAGCGCCGCAGAATTGCCAACCATAGCGAAGGCGCGATCGGCACCGAGTCCGACGCTCTCCAGAAGCGCCGGGAGGCTGTCGATTTGGCCAATTGGGCTAGAGCAAACATCCTGGATGAACGGATCCGCGTTGCCCCGGCCGCACACCGCCTGATTCTGTTCGGTACGCTGAGGCAGCTGGGCGAGCTCTAGATCCAGATCAACCATTGGGGGCAGCCCGTCCACCTCCACCGCCAGCATCTCCGGAGCGGCATCATCGCCGGTCTCACCCGAGCAAGCCACTGACAGCACACTCACTAACAGCGCCAAGGGAGCGCGCCCACCAAGCTTCATACGCCTAAACTACCACGCCTCAGATTGAGCAGAAAGCGGAACAAAAATTCCAACCACGCAGGTACGAGTAGAGCGTGCCTTGCCTGCCGAAAGCCCGTGATGCGGCAGAAGCGATGCAAGGCCTGCCTTCGGCGGTGTAGCGGACTTTCACGGCTCAGAGTTGAGTTCGGCCATCACTTCGTCAGCGTCAGACGTTTCAGCGCCAGCACGCCGACTACGGATCGAAGCGATGATGCGACTGTGCACGTAGGCGCGCTCCTCAGAAGTGAGGTCATCGTCGCGCTCAAACACGACATCGCCCTCATCATTGGCGGCAACACTTTCCATCAGCTGTTGAGCAATGCGACTGCGCACCTCCGGCGGGAGCTTCATCGCTTCCTCGAGGATTTTTTTGGCGGCGTCGGTCATCGTTCGGTGACTATACCATTGGTCTCGGGGCACGTCGGAGCCTTTCTTTGCCGGGGATTTTCCGCTGAAAACGAGCGGCTCGGAGAAACCCACCCGCGGGTGGCCGCTCAGCATCAGGGCGCGCGGGAGAGCCGTCACGGTGCCGCTCAGTGCCTTCCGCACAGGCCGTCCACACAGTGCCCGCTTCTAGCCAGCCCAACCAGCGTTCGCCTGCGTCGCGGCGCTTCCTGTCCGGCTCTCGTCACCTGCACCCGCGCTTTAACTCACTGTGCGGTCGGGGGCGTCGTATTCGTAGTCTTGGCCATACCCTTGGGGGGGGGTGCCTAACCCCTGCCGGGCTCAGGCGAAGCTCATGATTTCACCTAGGGCCGCCCGTCAGCCCTTCCCCCGTCCCGTGCGCGCGCCGCTGCGCAACTAGGGGCGACAGGGTAACAGCAGCTGCACTCGTGGCAGCTGGCGCTGTGCGCGGTCGGGAAGGGAGTGGCGGTGGGGGCGTTGAGGTAACGGACAGGTCCGTGCGGTTGGGCGGGCCTGTGTTGGGCTGTTGAGGGTGTTGTGACCTGCGGCGCTCGTGGTCGATTTGAACGAAGCCGCTACGCGGCGGAAGTTCTGAACAGCTGACGAGTGTCGCGCGGCTTCGCCGCCTGATGATGCCTCGAGGCGGTGTGAATCCGAGAAAAGGGTCAAGTCCGGGCCATCGACCGTCGTCTCCTTGAAGACAGCGCTGCGGGCATGCAGCGGCTGAAAGGAGGACGACAAATGGACACAGAATTGGAACAGATGGCCCGGGACCTGACGCTGGGAGGATACGCCGAACGGACGAAGCGGGACTACCTCCAAGTCGCGAGCAAGTTGCAGGAGCGATTCGGACGGCCAGCGGGGGAGCTGGAGCGGGAGCAATTGCGCCTGTTCGTTGAGGAGCTAGATGCGCGTGGCAACAGTCGTAGTTGGTTCAACGGAAAGGTAGCGGCATTACGATTCCTATACTGCAGGACGCTGGGGCGCCCGGAGGTGGTGTCGTTCATCAAGTGCAAGAAGGTCAACCCGAACTTGCCGGCTATTCTGAGCGTTCAGGAGGTGCACAGGTTTCTCAACGCTATCGAGACGCCTCAGTACCAGGCTGTTGCAATGGTGATCTACGGAGCCGGGCTGCGGATCAGCGAAGCGGTGGTGTTGGAGACTCGCGATATCGACGCCGCTCGCGGGGTCATTCGCGTTCGAAACGGAAAAGGCGACAAGCCTCGTGAAGTAAACCTGTCGAGTTCGCTCTACCGTTGGCTTCGGAGGTACTGGTCGCGATACCGGCCACCAGCCCCCTACCTGTTCGGTTCACACATCACAGGCAAACCAATATCAAAGCGCCACGTGCAGAAGGTCTTCGCCGACGTGTCGCGCCAGCTGAAGGGGAAGAAGGTGACGCCACACCTATTGCGTCATTGCTTTGCTACGCATCTACTTGAGGAGGGCACCGACTATCACGTCGTCAGCGCGCTTCTGGGTCACAGCAGCGTCAAGTCGACAGCGTACTACACGCGAATGACCCGGAAGGTGATCCGTCGAGCGCCGAGTCCGCTGGATCTTCTGCCTCAAAGCCGCGTGTAAGACGTGCAACAGAGCCCGCTATGCGGGCGTTTCGATATTGCGGACATTGTCCGGGCTCATCGCCAGCAGTTGGAGCAGAGCCGACGGCTCAACAGCCGCCAGCGAAGAGTCTTGACGGACATTGCCCAGTGTCGCACAGAGGCGCTGGGTGGTTGCGTCGAACGTTGCACTAGCTGCAGCTATCAGCAGCCAGTGTACCATTCGTGCCGCAATCGGCACTGTCCGAAGTGTCAGGCGCTCGCACAGGAGAAATGGATCTCGAGCCAGCGTGAGCGAATGCTCGATGTGAAGCATTTTCACATCGTCTTCACTCTGCCCGTTGAACTACGCGTGCTGGCCGCGTTTGCGCCACGCGTCGTATACAACGAGCTGCTGCACACGGCGGGGAGGACGTTGCTGGAGTTTGGGGAGAGGAACCTCGACGCTACCATCGGCGCCACGTTGGTGTTGCACACGTGGAACCGCAAGCTGCAGTTCCACCCGCACGTGCACGCGATCGTCAGCGCCGGAGGCCTGACTCGTGACGGCACAATCTTCAGGCACTCCGGCCGCTCCTATCTTTTTCCGGTCAGGAACCTGGGCAACGTCTTCCGGGCCAAGTTCGTTGATCGCTTGTGGTGCGCCCACCGGAGCGGCGCGTTTCGTGACTTCGACGACTTTGCCGATCCGGAGGGGTTCCAACGCTTGCTCCAGCGCCTACCCAAGCGCTGGAACGTCTACGCCAAGGCGTCCTTCAACCACGGCGAGAACGTGCTGCAGTACCTGGGGCGATATACGCATCGGGTCGCGATTGCCAATAGCCGCCTGCTCACCGTCTCACGGGACTCGGTGACATTTCGGACCAAGGGAACAGAAACCGAGACCATCCACCCCACCGAATTCCTGCGCCGGTTCATCCGACACGTACTCCCTGATGGCTTTCACAAGATCCGTCACGTTGGATTGAACGCGTCCGTTGTCAAACGCGCTCAAGCGCGCTCAGTGCTCGGGCAAAGCGTCGACCCCGAGGCACCAATCCCCTGGTGGATACGCTTGCGGCTCATCACTGAGCGCGATGTGCTGACGTGTCCTCTTTGCAAGTCGGCGCTACGCAACGACCCACTTCCGTCGTGTCGAGGCCCCCCCTGGCGAACGGCCACCGACTCTGCGCCCAGTGCTGTGCTGTAGGTGCTGCCCCACGTTACGCAATCCTTGCGGCTGCGCTAGCGAACGGCGAAGTCTTGCCACACGCAATGGATTGGATCATGATCGGGGCAGCACGATGTTCCCAGCCAACGACGATGCCGTGTATTGCACCGCTGACAGCCGCATTCGGTCCCGACGCTGCGCATACGAACCAACATGGCGAAGCGTTGCCCGTAGACAGACAGATCGATTTCCCCAATAATAGAGACAGAGCGTCGCGCTCGCCGCTTCGGGTTCGTTCAAAACCGTGTTTCGGCGCAGGGTCTAGCTAAAGCGTTCGGAAGGTGGAGCCCGCCGAAACACTCACAGTTTGGCGTTACGCGGTCGCTTTCGGCGCTGCGCGGTCGACTTTGGCGCTACGCGGTACGCATCTTGGAAGCTAGCGCAACGTTCTTGTTTCTTGCCACCCTCCCAGCTCCCCTCTGCCGGCCGGGCTTTGCTGTGGCGCACAGCTCGCGCCAGGCGCTGGCGATGTTGCGGCGGACTGCATGACTCATGGTGCTTGGTAGGGACGACGTGCACCAGGCACGCCCTCTGCGCCGGGGGCTTTGTCCCGGCCGGCGCCGGGTCACCTGGAGGTTATTCGTCATGCATCGTCAGTCACTTCACGCTCTCAAACTTCAACATCACGCCCGCATGATGCGTTTGCATCCCACGGCGGGCGAATACACTCTTTGGCGCTACCTCAACGCGCAGCAGCTCGGCACCTGCTTCAAGCGTCAGCAAATCGTCGGCCGGCGCATTGTCGACTTCCTCGCGCGCAAACTGAAAATCATCGTGGAAGTGGATGGCAAATACCATACACTCGTCGCTTCGCGCGATGCCCACCGGGACCGCTGGTTTCAACAGCGCGGCTACGCTGTCATTCGCGTCACTGAGCACCAGGCTGTCCATCAGCCCGCGGCCGTCGGCAAAGCGGTTGCCTCTGTCGTGGCGCAGCGCCGGGCACAGCTGGCTGCATCGCGCAGGTGTAGCGAGGCGTCATATCGGCAGAAGTGTACGATGGAATAAAGTCCGCGCGCGACGCTCCTCGGTCATTGTCCTCCTCCGGTCGTCGAACTGCGCCCTGTCGCGCGTGCAGCCTGACTGGTCACAACTGAGCTCATCCAACGGCGCGACAAGACTGCGCTGCAGCGCAGAGGCGAGTACTGCGCGCTCAAAGTCGTCTGGATGTGACTATCCCGTGGTCGTGTAATACG
>JBNLEN010000198.1:0-11344 GCA_050304975.1 Polyangiaceae bacterium | reverse complement strand
TCATTGCTCTGCGTCGCTTGGCGGGCATCCCCCCGCCCTCTCACGAGGGACGAGCGAATGGGGTATACTCATGGCCATGTCCGATCCCGACTTGCTGGTCACGGTGACATACAGCCAGCCTCGCTGGCGGTCCGAGTGGGCCGTCCCCGAGGTACCCGTGCCTGAGTCGAACCTGCACGACCTCTGCATCGAGTATCTGAGCTCGCTGCTCTTGGCTTGGTCCGAACGCCAGCGGCGCGACCTGCTCGTCGCACGGAACCTCGGGATAGGGTCCGGCGGCGTGAACGCACCTCTATCCCGGGCCGCTTGCCGGCTCCGACTCCTAGCCAGTGGTAACAACAAGCTCAGAGCGGGTGTTGACGCGGGCTGGGCGTTCCGCAAGGGCGAATCTACCAAACGGCACGCCTGCATTACTATGGCTGTGCAGCCGCGAGTGAGCTAGACTCCCAATCATGCTAGCTCTTGAGCCCATGCTGCCACCGTTGACGACGGACGCCGATGGTGTCCTGCGAGTAACCGGTACGCGGGTGACGCTGGACTCCGTGGTCATTGCGTTCGACAGGGGGGCAACGGCGGAGGAGATCGTGTATCGCTACCCGTCCCTTGATCTGACGAGCGTCTACGAGGTGCTCGCATACATACTCCGGCATCGCGAAGCGGTAGATCAGTACATCGAGGAACGAAAGGCAACGCAGGAGCGCGTGCGAGCCGAGGTGGAGGCGACCTTTCCTCAGGATCAGATCCGCGCTCGCCTGCTTGCCCGCCGGGAGTCGACCGGCGGAGTTCCGGAGTGATTCGCCTTGCGACCGATGAAGACTTCGACAACGACATCCTCCGAGGGTTGCGTCGACGGGTTCCAGAGATAGATATCGATCGCGTCCAGGATGCTGGACTCCGCAGGTGCTGACGACCCGACGGTGCTGGCTTGGGCAGCGGATAGCGGGCGCGTGCTTCTGACCCATGACGTCCAGACGATGATTGGACATGCACTGAGGCGGCTCCGCAGCGGCGAAGCCATGCCGGGAATCATCGCTGTACACCAGCGAGCCGAAATTGGACGCGCGATAGATGACCTGGTTTTGGTCGTCGAGTGCGCGAGCCAGGACGAGCTTAGCGGACAGGTCTGGTACCTACCGCTCAACTAGATCAAGGTCACCGACGGTCCCGGTCCGATCTCCCCTGGGGAGAGTCGCCCCAGACAATCCAGCGCAAGCCTGTGGCGCGCCGTTGCCCGCGGTCTTTGAGCACCCCTGGCCTCGTACCCACACAGCCGCGGCTGTGTGGGACCTGCTCGTTTGGGACCCCGGAGCGAGGTGGCCGCCGCGGCCGGGATCGGCGGGGGTGGGCGCAGCTTAAGGTACCGGGGATGTAGCACAGACTCGTGCTGCGCGAAGGCAGGGCATCCCTCAGGTGAGGGCTTGCAAGCCGCCGACGCACGGTGCCGCCCTTCCCAAAAAGGGAGAGCCGGCTCTCCCTCAGCCTTGATTGGTGTTCGGCCCGGATGAGGCACGACTAATCGATGCATGTCCGCGTTCACAAAGCTGGTTTGGGTTCGGGGTCGGCTTGGTAGCTTGGCGGCACAAATTCACGTTTGGCGGTTCGTTTGTTACTGGGACTCGATCGGCTGATCGGTTGTGGGTTCGGTTTCGGATTGGGTCCGGCGTTCTGTGGTGGTCTGTTGTTGGTTCGTCCTGCTGTGGCGCGCACGCCAGGAGATCCGCAGAATCGCGCGTGAGCTAGAAGCACTGCGCGGCCAATCGTGAAGTGGGGTGGAGTGAAGCAACGTTGCCAAGCGAACTCCACGAGCATTCGCTGCACCGCAAGAACGCGACAGTTCGCTCGTGGCGAGACCATGGCGCCGGAGAGAAGGACGAATCGGGGGCGGCATGCTATTCAAGCCTATTGGTCAAGGGGCTAACGCGCCAGTTTGATCGACTTGCCTCCACAAACCACTGGCAGTGGACCGCCTCATCGTCGCGATGCACGATGGCCTCCCAGACGCTGCGACGAAGGGACCACCGCTCACGTCGCGTTCTGGGCTATCGTGCGAAGCGTCGTTTCGCTCAACGACCCTCAGGAGTTGCGTAGTCACCGGTGGGCACGGCGAGCTTGACGCCTGCTTCGACCGAAGGGCAAGAGCCCCCGAACGCCTGACGACGACGGAGGCTCACTATCCCTACTGAAAGCGGGTTGAGGTTAGAAACCCACCCCCTCCCAAAACCCGCAGTGATGACGTTCAAAGTGATCGTCGATCACATGGATCCCACCTGGCTCGAGCAGCATTGTGAGGTCGGTAGCAGAGTTGTATTCCGGCCAGTAAGGACCAAACCGGGGACTGGGGGTACCCCTGCGCATTAGTGCGGCCAACGCCCGACGCATCTGACGTCCGAGACGCCGCTGCTGTGCGGTAAACGGGGCAGCGTCGGGCTGAACCATGTTCTCTCGGTCAAAGATGTAAGGACCATCCGAGGAATGGGTGGGGCCCATGCTCATGCCCTCCGGTACCGGCATCCACACGGGTGCGGGCGCGGCTGGATCGGAGAACTCATAGAAGAACAAAGGCATCCATTGAGCCAGAGCGGCCGCCTCCGACCTAGCAGTGCAATTGCCGAACACGTCCGAGATGGCTTGGCTCAGGCCGTAGAAAGGTTCCTCGAAACTCGTCGCAGGATACTCCGCTGCCACTTCCGCACCAAGGCCGGGAAACTCCGCTTCAAGCCGTGTAGAGTAGTCTTCGGCGGCCAGGGGATAGTCACCAGTGAGAAAGATCCGAACCTCGTCAGAGGTTAGGCCAAGCATCATCGGCACTCTCGCAACCTCTCCGGTGTGAATGGCATCTTGAGGTAGGACGGGCAAGAGCTCAGGATCACGGATCAGCTCCGCTTGAAACCAACCCAATCCATTGAGCAGCTCTTCCTGAGTCTTGCCGCGAAGACAAGCGAGCACCGATGCGGCGTCAGCACAACCCACGGCCTCTACAACCGCGGCGCTACGCTCTTCCATGACTTCCGGCTCGGTGGCAGTACACGGACCGCTAAAGCTAGCAGCCGCAGCAAACTTGTCGCGGACGGGTGGGGACGCGAGGTGAGCACACACCGACGTCGCTCCGGCAGACTGTCCCGAGAGGGTGATGCGATTGGGATCTCCCCCAAAGTGCCGGATGTTCCTCCGAACCCAGTTGAGGGCAGCTTGCTGATCGCGAAGCCCTTGATTTCCCTGAGGGAGCTCAGGATCCTTTTCGGCGCCTGGCAGTCTCAGAAAGCCAAAAGCGTTGAGTCGATAGTTGATGGAGACGACAATCACCCGCTGCTCGCTGGCGAGCTTACGACCGCGGAAGCCTTCTCCACCTCCCACCATGAAAGCGCCTCCAGGAACGTCGAACAATACGGGCAGGTCCCGGTCCACCACCCTGGGACGGTAGATGTTGAGTTGCAGGCAGTCCTCTTGAGACTCCAACCCCTGTTGAGCGCAGAACACACTCAGCGTCTTTGCCTCCCGAACCCCCCGCCACGATCTCAAGCGAGCAGGCGGTGCGAAGCGCCGCTCACCCGTGGGGGCCTCCGCAAAGGGCACTCCAAGGAACTCATCAACCGGGGCTCCTCCTGGAGCGTCAGGCCCGAACTCAGCACGGTGTTCCTCGTCACTGATACCTCGGAGCCAGCCTTCCTGCACACGCACCAGCGCAGGAGAGCGATGGCGGTCGTGATGGTGGTGCGCCGTCGGCTTGTCATGTTCAGCGCGGACTGGAGTGACCACTAGTGCTCCCCCAGCGGCCACGGAAAGCACCGCTATAGTACGAAGGAGCAGGTGTCTCGCCTGTACCTTCCAACCTGCGATTCTGCGAAGTATTGCCCTGTGGTCATTGTTCATGTCTTTCGGTTCCCTTTGGTTGCGACTCAAGGGGCAAGCGAACCCAGATCCGCTTCGTCCCCAAGAGCTCACTCCAGTCCAAGGGAACGTCTCAAGTCATTAAGAAATGATGAAATTTGTCTGAAACTTCCTGGTTGGAGAGCACTAGACTGGTGCCATGGAGGACCAGCCGCCCAACTCCCAATCCGGTGACGCTCCAACGCTGTATGGCTTTGGGGGATTCATTCTGGACACTCAACAGTTCGTGCTCCGCCATGGGGAGGCGCGCATCCCACTGCGCCACAAGGTGTATGAACTGCTTCGAATTCTCGCGGAGAATTCCGAGCGCGTTGTCACCAAGACAGAGCTGCTCAACCAACTGTGGCGAGATACCGCCGTCCTGGAGAACAACATTGCCGTGACTGTCCGTGAAGCGCGGCGCACGCTGGCGAGTCACGAGCCCGATCGACGTCACATCGAGACAGTTTCTCGTCGCGGCTACAGAATGAGGACGGCCCGAGCTCTCGAGCGACAGGGGTCAGACTCCGTTTCTCTGGCTCCTTCAGACCGAGCGTTGGAGCTGTCCTCTGGAGCGACCGTGACCTATGTCGGACGAGTGGGCGAGCTAGCCCGCCTGAACAGAGCTTGGGGACTGGCGCGAAACGGCAACGGGAGAACAGTCTTGGTCAATGGCAGTGCCGGTGTTGGCAAGACCGCTCTGCTCCAATGCTTCTTGAAATTGGCTGTCGCAGAGGAGCCAGATTGCGAGATCCTTTGGGGCCACTGCACGGAGCTCCTCGCCTCTACAGAACCTTACTTGCCATGGTTCGACGCGCTGGACATGAGCATTGTTCGGAGTCCAAGCCTGTTGGAACTTCTGAGGACTCACGCCCCAGAATGGCTCTCGCGCGTACGCCCGACACAGTGCGAAGCTCGCGGGGATCCGCACGCTGCGTCCGGGCTCCGCGTCTTCAGTTTGGCGGCAGCCCTACGCGGTCTTTCGCGTCAACGCCCACTGCTTGTTGTGCTGGAGGACCTTCACTGGGCTGACGCAGGCAGCGTGGACCTCCTCAATCTGCTCCAATCCCGACTTGCAGCGCAACACACGTTGTTGATCGGTACTTACCGACCGCAGCACTTGCAGGCGCGAAGGGGGCTTCCTTGCAACCTCCCGCTAGCGAATCTAATAGAACACACACGCCGTTACGGTCAGCACGAAGAGATTGAGCTGTCTTGTTTCAGCCACAGCGAGCTTGTGAAGTACGTCCAACTGCGCCTTGGGCATTCCGTACCTCAGGACTCTCAGCTCATTGAGCTACTGTGGAAGAAGACGGAAGGCCACCCGCTATTCGCAAGTCGGGCTGTGGATGCGGTCCTTGGCCGGAACTTGGGTCCGCTGGTGGGCACCGCGTCAGCACCGGTTCACTTCCGTGCGGAGTATCTCCCGCTCTCCCTGGAGGAGCTCTGGGTAAGCCAGCTCCGAGACCTGTCTCCTCTAGAACGCGACATTGTGGAAGGAGCCTGCGTCCTGTCCGGAGATGTCGACGTCGATACCCTGGCTGAACTGTTCACCTATTCTACAGAGACGGTGTCCCAAGCCGTGAACTCGCTGCAAGGTCGACGTTGGCTTGAATGGGTTGAAGTGGGCAGAGCAAGCGCGCGCTTCCGGTTTACCCATCGTCTCCTCGAGGAGTGCCTCTACAAGCGCCTCCATTCGGAGGTCAGAAGGAGCTATCACCAAAGGGTCGCCACTCTCCTGGTACGCAACCAAGGGCAGGAACGCCACACAAGTTCCAGACTGGCTAGCCATCTCGAGCGGGCGGGTGAGCCCTTGGCGGCAGCTCGAGCTTGGCTTGACGCGGGCGACTTCGCGGACAGAAACCAGGCCAAAACAGACGCGCTGAGCTGCTACGGAAAAGGTGAAAGCCTCCTGCCCCAGTTGGATGAAGCATCGGCCTTTGCGGAAAGCGTTCTGCTGGAACATGGAAAAGGCTGGAGCCTGTTCGGCTTAGGCCGCTATGCAGAAGCGGCCGCCCGCTTTCAGTTCTTGGTCAACTCTGCCGAGCAAGAATCCAGTGCGCTGTCCTCACCTCTCGTTCACCAGCGACTGCTCGACTATTTTGAGCAGACGTGGACAACCCTTGGCAACCGTCCGCAGGGGCGTCTCTTTCCTCAGCATGAACAACAGAGTTTCCAGCGAGAGCTCCATGCTGAGGGGCTCTATTGCGCTTGTTGCGTCGCCGCGGCTAGCGGAGAGCTAGCAGCGCTTCAAGAGCATGCCAATCAACTCTTCTTGGTGGCTCAGTCGCCGCGCAGTCAGTCTCCAGGCAGCAGGCCAAGGACAGCAGAAGCACTGGCCTGGCTCGGCTACCTGAAACGACGCCAGAAGAAGCATCAAAAGGCAAAGCGTGATTTGAAGGCGGCAATTCAGCTGGGCAAGGACTCTGGGCACACGCGTCCCCTGGGACTTGCGCTGCGTGAACTAGGATGGCTTGAACTGGAGCTCAACAACCCAGATCAGGCGCACGTGCTGTTCTCTCAGGCGCTGGCGCTCATCCCAGACATTGCAGGAGCTATCCAGGCTTCAGAAGGATTGGCTGCGGCGCTGACGCGGCTGTCTCGCCCAGAAGACGCGCTGGCTGAGTACCAGCGTGGCCACGCCTTACAAGCGCTTCAACAGGAGCACGTCTTCCCACGTCACGCGTTGCTATTGCTGTCCTTGAATCGAGGGGAGGAGGCGTTGCTCGCCTCGCAACGGGGACTGAAAGCTGCGTTGGATGCGGCCCGTGCGGAAGAAGAATTGCGCTATCGACGAGAAGTGCAACAAATCAAAACAGCCCTCCACTCTTCCATACCGACCTGTATGAGCGCTCCGAGCGTGAGCAACAAGTCTCCAGAAGTGAGCAACGTTCGTTGATCGTCTGATCGGTTCCCAGTGCAACGGCAGCTTCGGCTTGGCGACGGCGAGTGCGGCTGGCGAGATCGGCAAGCACCGGCCATCTGCGGCCATGTGCCGGCGCCAAACTGCATGAAGTCGCGCTGATCCGGCGCGGCACATCGTTTGCGATGCGCTCCCTCGGGCAAGCCAGCCCGAAAAGGAGAACATCATGAACCAAACCATCTTCAAGAAGACCGTGCGAGCGGCCCTGCTCGCTACCACCGCCACCATCGTCGCCTGCTCAGCACCGGCCCAGAGTGCCGTCCCCGAAACTGGCGAGCTGTCCCTCGCATTGCGCAGCAGCAGCGGCGGTTCCGATTTCGAGCTAGACGGTGCGATTTTCCACATCAGTGGGGCCGCTGAGCTCGAGTTGCAGGCCGACGGCGCCGAACAGGCGCTCGAGCAAGAGCTCCCCGTGGGCGACTACTCCCTCGAACTTCAGGACGGCTGGCAACTGCTGCGCATCAGCGAAGACGGCAGCGAGACGTTGAGCGCGACCTTGGTCTCCGAAAACCCTCGCCAGTTTTCCATCAACGAAGGCGAGACCACGAGCATCAGCTATCGCTTCGAGTTCGACGGAGACGAAATCGAGCTGGGCACGGGATTCGTGTCCATCACCATCGATGTTGCGAAAGCTACGGCGCGCTCGGTCATCTTCAACGAAGTGATGAGCAATCCTGCCGAACTCGGAGACACGGCTGGGGAATGGATCGAATTGCAGAACGTTGGAAACGACAGCGTCGAACTGCAAGGCTGCGTCGTCGAACGCGATGCGACCGCGTTCGAAATCACCGAGCCGCTCCTCGTCGAAACGGGACAGGCGGTGGCACTTGCCAACGGCGATGCCCCTGGATTCGTACCGGATTACGTCTACTCTGGCGTGACCCTGCCGAACTCCGCAGTGTTCGTGCTCACTCTGCGCTGCGATGACGAGGTACTGGACACAGTAACGGTCGATCCCAGTGTGTGGCCCGGCGCCGCGGGCGTTTCCGCGAGTCTATCGCCGGGCAACTCGGCGCAAAGCAATGACGACCCGAGCAATTGGTGCAACGCCACGGCCGCATACAACACGGACCTGGGAACGCCAGGAGAACCGAACCCACCGTGCGCGCTCTGACAGAACCCCACGACGCCGCGCGGTAGTAGCGGGGCTGGACGCGGTATTTTCTTCGTCCAGCCCCGAGCGCAGTTGCGTCGATGCCGTCGAACGCTCTAGTCCGCGAAGCGCGGCCCGGATCTCGTTGGCCTCGGGCGGAGCGCCGTTAGGACGACCGCACTCCGTCATGGCGGACGCCAAGAAACCCCTCGAGGTACGCCGCCCCCTGCTTGCCAGCAGGCACGCCTTGACGCAGCCCGGAACACTGCCATCAAATCGCCTTGGGTTGGAAGGTTCAACGGTGGGACGCGCGGGCCCGAGAGGCTGCCAACTATTTAATATTGCTTAAGGAATACAGCTCGCGACGCGCCCGACCGTCTTGGCGCCCATGGCGGCGGTGTGCCAGGAAAGAGCACCGCCGCGATGCAGCCGTTTCGATGCAACCGTTTTGATGCAGCCGCTGCGATTCCGCCGTGACGCCGAGCGGTAGCTCGTGCCTGTCAGCAAAAAAAATGACTTCTCGCTGAAAGCTGAGCAACTCAACCACCGCGTCTTGGTGGAAAACGAGGGTAGCACCGCAATGTTCACGATGCTCCCAGCACGCCCTCAATTCGCGTGCCGCACCGCAGCGCATTGCGCTACTAAACCGATCTACCTGGTAACTTGTGGGCCCCCCCACCCTCCCCGGAGAAAAGACGAAAATGTTGCGTAATCCATCAGGCTGGTCGACTTTTGCACTAATGTCAGCGTTGACGTTCACTGGCTGCGGCGAGGACGCCGACGGCAGCGGGACCATGAACGGTGCTGTCGGCCCGGTCGGCTCAGGTCCTGCCGCAAGCACACCAGCTGCCCCCGCGGCAACGCTGCCAGCTGCCCAACCTCCCGCCCAGGTCCCAGCAATGCAACCGGGCGTTGCCATGCCCTCGACGTCCGGCACGATGCAGGCTACTCCAATGCCGGCCACTCCGTCGGCGCCCGTCACCCCAGAGACCTCGCCAACGCCCGTGGAGAACGCACCAACGACGGAGCCTGCCCCAGCACCTGCGCTGCCGGCGGACGACATGGCGGCCCCAGATGGCATGGGTACCCAGACGCCCGTCGATGACAGCATGCCCCCCGCGGATGACGGCATGATGGACGACGGCATGCCCCCTGTAGAAGACGACATGCCTCCAGTCGACGACATGCCTGAGGAACAGTTGAGCGAAGCCATGACACTCTACGTGGCGTTGTGCGCCGAGTGCCACGGGGATGTTGGGCAAGGTGTCGAGGGCCAGGGCCCGGAGATCCAACACCCCGTGCGTGAGTTCGGTGAACATCTCGTTCGCAACGGCCGCGACAACCCGGAGTACATGGAACCGATGCCAGCGCTCGCGGCCGAAGCGCTCAGTGATGAGATCCTAAATGAGATCTGGGACTTCCTCGACGAGCAGCCACGTCCGACGGACGGCCCCGGGCTGTACGCTGACTTCTGTCAAAACTGTCACGCTGCCGATGGCAACGCGATTCCGAACCACAGCATTACCGGTGATCGCGCAACCGCCGAACACTTCATCGAAAACGTGCGCGGCGGCCACCACGCGGGTGAATTCGACAACGCCACGGGGTACATGCCTGCGATGAGCGCTGATTTCATCTCGGATCAAGAGATTACGATGATCGCCGAGTTCGTCGCAACGTTCTAAGGGACCACGCCCAGAACCCGCCTCTTGGGCGGGTGTTTCAGTCAAGTGCAACTTGAGTCTGGCGGAGCGGTCGGCGCGGTGACTTTGGGGTGGATTTGTCGGAGAATTGTCCTTACCTCCGGGGATCCACCGCATGCTCCGCTCCTACCGTTCAACCAGATAGATGCCCCTCCCCATCGACTGGCCAGAGCGCGCCCGCCGCGTCCTGACGGAAGGGGCCAGAGACAGCGAGCTCACTGCCGGGGACTTGGCCTCCCAATTGGAGTCAGCCCTGGTGGCTTCCCACGCTGGCCCTCATCGCGAGCGCCTATCGTTGCTGATCGAGTACGTCGTCGCCTCGGAGGGCGAGAGCTTCAGCGCCGAGCGTGCGCGCGGTGCGCTGCTCTGTGCAGCCAACACCAAGCGAGATCATCACAATGCCTCCGACATCGTCCCGGGTTGGGATCCTGACCTCAGGGTCCTGTTCGATGTCCTAGCGATTCGCGCGCCAGCACTGCTGCAAGACGTGCGCGACTGCTTTTCCGAGGCAGCTCAGCAACAAATCGATTTCGCTCGCGCGCTGGCTGGACAGAGTGATTGGCCACGACGCGCCATGGTTGGCGTCGCCCGGCGCTACCTCAACTGTCCCCCCAAGACGTTCGCCTACGAAGATCGTATTCCCGTCACCGTCTTGTCTGATGCCATCCGCACGCTGTTGACAGAAGAGGCTGTGCCGCTGCTGCAATGGAGCCGCATCGAGCCGCTGCTACCTCGAGCAGATGACGAACTACGCGCACTATTCATCATCAACTACTGCGCTCAAGACTTCCGCTCCAGGGCGTTTCAGTTGGCAGACGCCTCGAGCTCCGCGATGGCGGACTTGCTGCAAAGAGCCCTCACCGAGCGCAAACTCTCCTTTTCCGGAGCCATTGCATCTGCATTGTTGCTGACCCGCGCCCGCGGATCGAGTTGGACCACGGCGATCCCCCCAAAGGTACATCAAGCGCTGCTGTGGGATTTGCGCTGCGGCAGCGACGTGGAAGCCACGGTGTCATTGCAGGCCTACTCCTGCTTGCCCGGGGCGGTGGCGGGAGAACTCTTGCGCGAATGCCTGCGCGAGGAGCGCGCCGTCGCGTTGATCCCGGCTGTGCCCGATGATCAAGTCATCGACGATCTGCTGCAGCGAATCAAGGACAGTGGATCGGTCAGTGACACTGCGATCGACGCCCTCGTCGCGTGTGGGTCGCGCGCCGTCGCTCCGTTGCTAGCAGCTTGCGCCGCCAAGAGCGTGCACTCCGTCATCGCGACCGTTGCGGCAGAGGTACTCAGCCGCTCAGACCACCCTGACAAAGCAAGTGTGCTAGTCGGCATCCTGGGGCATTCATCCAAGCGGGCAAGTGGCGCGGCAGCGCACGCGCTGGAGCGCTTGGGTGAAAGTGCGCGCGCGGATCTTCAGGCTGGCACCCTATCGTCCAAGAAGAGCGTTCGAGCCCACTGTCAAAGGTTGCTGGCACGTCTAGGCCAGCAATCCACCGACGAGACGACACCGCTTTCTGCGGTTCGCGCTGCCACAGCCGCGCTCGCAATCGCGGAGCGTGAAGCGTTCTTGTCCCTCTGGGACGAAGCCGGACAGAGTGAAGCTGCCTGGCAAGCGCAATTGCGCCCGGAGGTACGACGATTGGGCGCCGTCGCTTTGGAACTCTTGCGTCAATGGTTCATTCACAAGCTCGAAGAAGGCGAAACTCGGCTGTGGTGCTACGCTGTCGAGGAACTGAAGGAGGACCCGCAGGCAGTCTG